>NZ_CAMUMS010000008.1:0-127009 GCF_947090115.1 Veillonella montpellierensis | reverse complement strand
AAGTTAATAGAATTGTAGATTTGGATACTGTTCAATTTCATATTGCAATTTAAGATAAAAATCTTTTTATTATTATACACCATCTTTATTTCTATAGGAAATTTTATATTCACTAGCTATTACTATATGAGTTATGAAATATAACATTGATAATATAGATTATATGATTAACAAAACATAAGTATCATTTATTATAATTCTATACAAACTATATTACTGTTTCTAATTCACTCATACTGCGGTCCACTTGTGGCGATATAAATAGATGGCGAAACCCTGCTACTATCCAGTATAGTAGCCTACAACGACAGATTTTCTCTGTTATTAGCAATACGTAGTTATGTATTTTTGAAAATGAATGTAATTCATAGTAACTACAATTACAAAATATCGTTAATAATTGCCAATTATATCCACGTAAGAAAATAGAGAGTAATCATCGTAACTTACTTCTATTTTATATGGTTATGTTAATTCTTCTTCGTATAGGATATGACAAATACCCCATTATCAAATTGATTGTATTCTCCATCAAACGCAACATATTTCATTAACTTCATAGGTAGAATCCTTTCCTATGAGCGTACTCACCGTAAGTAATGAAATCGGTACATCTTTTCATCATGAAAGTATGCTTACATAATGCCTTACAACGAAGTATGTATTCCCGTAACAAAACAATAATGCGGACTGTAGATATATCTACAGTCCGCATTATTATATTTCAAAGATTATATACTCATAACCTCTGAGTTACCTAATCGGTAAGATTATTTAATGTTTTCAAAACCTTCTTGTAAACGAACATAGCTCAAGCGACGTTCTTTAGCATCACGTTCAGTTTTAGCAAATAATTCTTCTGCTACTTCTGGTGCTGCTTTCTTTAAGGATGCATAACGTACTTCACCCATCAAGAAGTCTTGGAAGCTTTCTTTTGGTTCCTTAGAATCTAAGCTGAATGGATTCATACCTTTTTCTTTCAATACAGGATTGAAACGATATAGATCCCAATAACCTGCTGCTACAGCACGGCGTTGTTCTTCTTGTGCTTTACCCATACCAGCTTTGATACCATGGTTAATACATGGTGCATAAGCGATAATCAAGGATGGTCCTGGATATGCTTCCGCTTCAGTGATTGCTTTCATCAATTGGTTTTTATCAGCACCCATAGCAACTTGTGCTACGTATACATAACCATAGGACATAGCCATCATACCTAAGTCTTTTTTCTTAGTACGTTTACCAGCTGCTGCGAATTGAGCTACTGCTGCGATGTTAGTGGATTTAGAAGATTGTCCGCCTGTATTAGAGTACACTTCTGTATCGAATACGAATACGTTAATGTCTTCTCCAGATGCTAATACATGGTCTAAGCCACCAAATCCGATATCATATGCCCAGCCGTCGCCACCGAAGATCCAGTGAGAACGTTTTACTAAGTAGTGTTTTTTATCCAAGAATTCTTGAACTTCTGGAGTTTTATCCGCAGCTTCTAAAGCGGCTACCAAACGAGCTGCACGGTCACGAGAACCAGCACCTACATTAACTTGATCCAACCAGCCTTGTAATGCTTCTTTTAATTCGCCAGTAGCGGATTCAACCATAACACCAGCTTTTCTAGCTAAGTCTTCACGGATTTGTTTTACGCCGATATACATACCATAGCCATATTCAGCATTGTCTTCGAATAAGGAGTTACCCCATGCTGGACCTTGTCCTTTTTGGTTAACAGTATAGGAAGATGCAGGCATGGATGCACCCCAAATGGAGGAACAGCCAGTAGCATTGGCAATTTGCATGCGATCACCAAATAATTGTGTTAATAAACGAGCATATGGTGTTTCACCACAACCGGAGCAAGCGCCAGAGAATTCAAGTAAAGGTGTTTCAAATTGAGAACCTTTTACTGTTGCTGTATTCATGAAGTTTTTCTTCTTAGGAATAGAAACTGAATAGTCCCAAGCATTTGCTAAATGTAATTCTTCATCAATGGATGTCATAACAAGTGCTTTTCCTTTTGGAGCTGGACAGATATCAGCACAGTTACCGCAACCCAAGCAATCCAATGGAGATACAGCAATACGGAATTGTAAACCATCTTTAGAACCTAGTGCAGGAATTGCTTCAAAGCCTTCTGGACCATTTGCAACTTCTGTTTCAGTAGCTAATACTGGACGAATAGTAGCATGTGGACATACAAAGGCACATTGGTTACATTGGATACAATTTTCTTTAATCCAGTGTGGAACAAATAGTGCTGGACCACGTTTTTCGTATGCTGCAGTACCATTTGGTAATGTACCGTCTTCATAACCTACAAATGTTGATACTGGAAGGTCGTAACCAGCTTGTGCATTAATTGGTTGGCAAATATTAGTAACAAATTTTTCACGGTCTGCACAACCAGCGCAACCTGTTTGACGAAGTTTTTTACCTTCTTCAGTGTCTGCTGTCGCATTTTTCCAAGAAGCTGGAACTTCAACTTTTACAAGAGCACCAACGCCTTGATCAATAGCAGCATTGTTCATATCAACAATGTTTTGACCTTTTTTACCGTAGGAAGTAACAACAGCGTCTTTCAAATATTTGATTGCATCATCAACAGGGATGATCTCAGTCAATTTAAAGAATGCTGCTTGACATACCATGTTAATACGTCCGCCTAAACCGATTTCAGAAGCGATTTTAGCTGCATTGATAATGTAGAAATTCAATTCTTTTTCTGCGATTTGACGACGTAATTTTGCTGGTAACTTTTCTTCTAATTCTTCAGGGCTCCATGTACAGTTCAATAAGAATGTACCACCTTTACGGATACCACGAATTAAGTCGTATTCATGTACATAGGATTGACGATGACATGCAACGAATTGTGGTTCAGTTACCAAGTAAGGTTGATTAATTGGGTTTTTACCAAAACGCAAGTGGGACATAGTTACGCCACCAGATTTTTTGGAGTCATAGTCGAAGTATGCTTGTGCATACATATCAGTGTGGTCACCGATGATTTTAATAGCAGATTTATTAGCGCCTACAGTACCATCAGAACCAAAGCCCCAGAACTTACATTCTGTTAAGCCGTCTACACTAATATCAACATTTTCAGCACGATCTAATGACAAGAATGTTACATCATCAGTAATACCTAATGTGAAATGTTTTTTGCCATCTTCTTTAGCCAAGTTATCAAATACTGCTACGATATCTGCAGGAATAACGTCTTTAGAGCTTAAGCCATAGCGACCAGCGATTACTTTTACATTTAACCCAGCAGATACAACAGCTGCTTGTACGTCTAAGAATAAAGGTTCACCAAAGGAGCCTGGTTCTTTTGTACGGTCAAGAACAGCAATACGTTTTACTGTTTTTGGTAAGGCATTGATAAAACGATCGATAGCAAATGGGCGGAACAAATGAACTGTAACGAAACCAGTTTTACGACCCATTTTATTTAAATATTCAACAGTAGATTCTACAACTTGTGCACTAGAGCCCATTGTAATAACTACATCAGTTGCATCTTCTGCACCATAGTAGTTAAACAATTGGTAATTTTTACCAGTTAGTTTATTGATTTCTTGCATGTAGTTTTCTACAACATCAGGCACATTCAAATAGAATTTATTAGCTGCTTCACGATGTTGGAAATACACGTCAGGATTTTCTGCTGTACCACGAGTTACAGGAGTATCAGGGTTTAAAGAACGTTGTCTAAATTCTTTTACCGCTTCCATATCAACCAATGGTTTCAAGTCTTCATAATCCCATACTTCAATTTTTTGGATTTCATGAGATGTTCTAAATCCATCGAAGAAGTTAATGAAAGGAACACGTGTTTTAATAGCTGTTAAATGAGCAACAGCACTCAAGTCCATAACTTCTTGTACAGAGGATTCAGCAAGCATAGCACAGCCAGCGGCACGTGCAGCCATAACATCTTGATGGTCGCCGAAAATAGCTAATGCATGTGCAGCTAATGCACGAGCAGCTACTTGGAATACACCAGGTAATAATTCACCAGCTACTTTGTATAAGTTAGGCAACATTAATAATAACCCTTGAGAAGATGTAAATGTAGTACTTAACGCACCAGATTGTAAAGAACCGTGGAATGCTGCTGCAGCACCAGCTTCAGATTGCATTTCTACTACCTTAACAGTGTTACCAAAAATGTTCTTACGACCAGATGCCGCCCATTCATCAACGTGTTCTGGCATTGGAGAAGATGGTGTGATTGGATAAATCGCTGCCACTTCTGTAAAACCGTAAGAAACATGAGCAGCCGCTTGGTTGCCGTCCATAGTTTTAAATTTACGACCCATGTGTAAATAGCCTCCTTAAGCATAAGTAAAAAATAGTACACTTGTTCAATCTAATATTCCCTTCAAGAATTAGATCTCACATCTCACAATATATGCATACATTTTCATGTATTTTCCACTAGAAATGTATCGATTACAAAAGAAATCCCTTAATTTCTTTTACTAAATATTGCTAATATCGCTAAATAATGTAATAATATATTATTGCTACACGATTTAGATGATATATCTAATCCTAAAAGTAATAAGTTGATATAGCTCTCTATTGCTAATTATACATGGCAGTAATAAACCTTGCAATACCTATGAACTCTATCATTTTGCCAATTATGAGATTGACTCTTTACATTTTTTCATAGTACAATTACTATAAGTAATAATCAATCTCAAAATTATATTTTATTGCTATCACTTTTTTCAACTGTTTTGTTAGGGAGGGTCTTATGGATTTTCATCATTTAAAGTATTTTGTAGAAGTAGCTGACCAAAAAAGCTTTAGTAAGGCAGCCCGTAATCTCCACATCTCACAATCAGCCATTAGTCGCACTATAAAAGCATTGGAAGATGAATTAGGTGTTGTTTTATTTATGCGTAATGCAAAATCTGTGGAGTTAACAGATGGGGGCACAATCTTTTTAACCCATGCGAAACGTGTGGTATTTATGTTCGAACATTTAAAAACTGATTTTGAAAATGAGTTTAGATTAGAACAAGGTTCTATTCGTATTGGTATTCCTCCTATTACTGATGCACCTATTTTTGCACAGCTTCTAGGAGAGTTTAAAAAAGTATATCCTCAAATTGAATTAGAGTTATATGAACATGGTTCTAAAAAAATTGAAATCAGTGTACAAGAAGGATTAATCGATATCGGGATTATTTGTACAAAACCGAATCCTAAAGAATTTGAATCATTTTATCTCACTAGCGACCCATTAGCTGTAATTTTACCTAAGAACAATCCGCTTGCTAATGCAAAGGAAGTGTCCTTAGACCAATTATCGGAAGAATCATTTGTCCTTCACAAAGATGATTTCAACTTGCATGACGAAATTGTAAAATCCTGTAAGCATGCTGGATTCCAGCCACATATTGTATTTGAAACTAGTCAACGCGATTTAATGTTGCAAACCGTAGGCGCTAATTTAGCCATTGCCTTATTGCCAAGTCGCCTATGTCCTAACAAAGATGAAAATACAGATGTCGGTGCTAATGTAGTAGTGCACCCATTAAAGCCGGAAATCACACATACCTTATATGTTATTTGGAAGAAAGGACATTATTTATCCCATGCGTCCCGCTTATGGTTAGATTTTGTCAATTCGAAACTTCCTTTATTACCTGAACATGTGTCTGAGGATTAATGATTTATGCGTTCCACCCCGTTATGGACCTTACTGAAACGATATGTGCATCGTAAAACGTATTGGTTTACCTTCGCCTTACTCATTCTAACTGGCGTTATTATATATCAACAATTTCTAATTGCCGATTTATCAAATCAAATCTACCAAATGTATGATACCAGTAATATGTTAGGATTTCATTCACGGATAGACAATCTAGAAGGTCGTTCAAATCGCGATAGTGCACGACTTGATACCATTGAAGACGAATTATACCAACACAATCGACTCTTTACAAATCTAGATTGGCGTGTGAAGCAACTCGAATGGGTTCACCCCGACGTATCTGTGAATAATGCACCACCAAAAGCACCCACACGTCCAACAGGACTGTTTGAAAGGCCAGAAACATTCAATGCCAATCCAAAGCAGGTGCCCGATGTAGATCGGCAATCGTTGCCTATGTCTACCGAAGACACATCGCCATTTCAGATGAAACAATACTAGTAGGTATAACTTCATCTCAATCGTATATGAAACAAGTGTTAGCAAACTTACTATACAAACACAAATAGCCACCGCTATAGAGTTGTCACAACGAAAACTCTATAGCAGTGGCTATTTATGTATATTCCACTAGATACGCCTATACGCACAATCAATCACAACTATTTAACATAGGGAACTTCCCCTGGTTTTACCAAACCTAGCTCATCACGAGCTACTCCTTCTACGTTCTTAGGGTCCGATAATTTATTTTTCTCCGCCTCTAAGGCATCATTTTTTGTTTGTAATTCTTCTATTTGTTTTTCTAGCCGCACTTTTTCATTATGCAATTGCACTAAATCCAAAATTTGCATACCAATGACAATAGAAAAAACAATTGTAATGATAATAACGATCCATCGAGTATATATATTTTGTTGTCTCCGTGACACGCGTTTAGCCCGCTCTGCTCGTTTCTGTTCCATTCGCCCTAGCTCCTACTTATTTTCCTCTTTTGTGCTATTATAACACACCTGGCGTAAAATTCGAATGAATCTATTACTCATGTCATCCTACAGGCATCGCTTACAACCTAACAATGAGTTACATACTATCATCATCCGCCTAGCGTCGCGTGGTATAGTTCAACATCAACATAGTGTTTCTAATCTATATCAGATAAACCTCTATCACATCCACAATGACTAATAACCATATTGCTAGCCATATGCGCCTGGCTATTGATTCTACCTATCGTCAACGAAGATTTCATATATGGGGCATTACGCTAGATACATACCTATAGCACTTTGTAATGTGCTATACTATACTACAGACAGCAAAAAGAGGAGGAATTATTATGTCTATAAAATTACGAAAAATTGGTATCATTGGTGCTGGTCACGTAGGTTCTCATGTAGCATTATCTTTAGCCACACAAGGAGAAGTTGATCAGTTATATATAGCAGATGTCAATCAAGAAAAAGCGATTTCCCAAGTGGAAGATCTCAAAGACTCTGTAAGTTATTTGCCGCATCATGTAAGTGCCTATGCTACAGACATTGAATCCTTAGGTGATTGCGACATCATCATCAATGCCTCTGGTCTTCAGCCTGTAAGAGATCAAGACCGCCTAGATATGTTAGCTGATACGATTAGAATTTGTAAGGATATTATTCCTCGTATTAAAAAGTCTGGCTTTAATGGCATCATCATCAGTATTTCCAATCCGGCCGATGTAATAGCAGCTTATTTGCAAAAGCACTTGGACTATCCAGCGCACAAAATTATTTCTTCCGGGACTGCCCTCGACTCAGCCCGTTTACAAATGTTGTTATCTGAAAAATTTAACATTTCCCGTCGTTCTCTTCAAGCCTATGCGATGGGTGAACATGGTTACAGTGCTATGGTGCCTTATTCTCATATTATGATTGGCGGCAAGACTCTATATGAATTGCAAAAAGACATGCCTCATCGTTTCCCTAGCTTTGACGAAGAGGAAATGACAAAAGCAGTTACCTATCAAGGTTATGTCGTATTAAATGGTAAAGGGTCAACAGAATTTGGTATTGCTACCTCTACTGTTGAATTAGTCCGTTGTATTTTACATGATGAAAAGAAAATTTTACCTTGTTCCGTAGCACTCAACGGCCACTACGGTCAACATAATGTGTATGCATCTACGCCTATTATTCTAGGAAAAGACGGTGTAGAAGAAATCATCGAAGTCCCTATGACCGACAAGGAACAAGAACTATTTAACAAGTCCTGTGATATTATTAGAAATTATATGGAAAAAGCCGAAGCTGTAGAATAAACCACCTTTCTATTCATAGAACAATGTACTTCTAATCCCCTTCATCGAGAATTGAATAGATCGACTGCTAACTAGCACGCGTATCTGTAAATATATAAATCCCCCCATACTATTAATATGTATGGGGGGATTTAGTATATACAAACTTGGCGCCTATCTTTCACAAAGATACATGCTCATAGGCCCATAATTTATAGACTGTTAGGTACAATTATATTTCTAAGTATCTGATTTTCTTCTCGAATACGTTGATACATAATCCAGCCATATACGGGAGTCGCCACCATGAGCGTATACCACGCATGGCACAACAAGCAGATACCAATCAATTCAGGAATGATGTTTAAAAAATAATTGGGATGCTTAATATATCTAAAAAGCCAATGATTATTATAGGTGTGATCCTTGGCGACCATCAATTTAACGGTCCATATATCTCGCAACAATCGAGTAATCCAATACAGTATCATCATAGAAAAAACCGTAAGGAGCATACCAACGATAGATACGCTATCAATTTTCGTGTGTGTCCACACGCTTTCCATGAGAGCACATAGATAAATAAGACAATGTACAATGGCCATAGCCTTGCTAATTCCTTTGCCATATTCTACACCACCATTGGCCACTATACGTTTTTCATTCATCTTCGACACGCGTAAAAATAATAATCGAATTACAAAAAGTACTACTACCCAATACATAATAACAGTGTCCATATTCGCTTCCTTTCAAACTGTTACAACTAAAAATTAAAATATATTTCATGCTCCCATTGATACGTCTTATATCACATATGTATTCGTATCTACTACACAACATGATTAACATTGACCATATGTGTTAATAATCCTATCTCATGGGCTCTGAAATAACTCGATTGTATAGCACCAACGTGCTATTCGCCAAGAATAGAAATTTACATTTCCATACGACGAGCTACTAAGGCTGCCAGTCGTTTCTTCTTTTGCCTGGAAAGTAATTTTTTAGCCACTAATGACGGTGTTGCCACGCCTACAGTCATACAAAATACAATCATGATTCCCGTTATACCTGATTGCAAAGAAATCCAGAACGTAGTTACGTCTAAATGACTCGATTGCATGAGAGAATAGGCAAAACGATATAATAATACGCCAGGGAACATGGTAACGATAGAAGGAATTGCCAATGTACCTGCAGTAGTGTTCACCATATGAGCCACGCGCATCATCAATACGCCAATCACCAAGGCCGCCATGAGGGTAGCCACTACGACGGATAAATCTCCATAAGCTAATAACACATTTCTCGTGCCCACCGCCACTGCACCGCCTAGTGCTATAAATGGCAATGTACGCAACGGTGCATTAAACATAGTAGAAAATCCAGTACCCACCAAAGCGGCTGCCATGATTTGTGTAATGTTCACATCCGTTGGCAAAATACTAAGACTACTCATGGCTACTTTGGGGTTGACATGAATGGCCATCATAATGCCAGACGTCATAAAACCTACACTCAATAATGTGTGCATAGAGCGTCCTAAGCCAGCCATAAAGTAGTTATTTAACATGTCGTCCACTGCATTAATGAGTAAGACACCAGGCATCAAAAACAATGAAGAACTAATCATGCCATACGTCATGCCTTCCGGTTCCCCCGTCACTACATAATAGAGTAAAGCAATTGAGTTAGAGGCAAACGCACCAGCTGCGATATTGATAAATCCATTCACACGCCATTTTCTAAATAGTACAAACACAACATAGCCTACAAAAGTGCATACCCACGTAACACACGCCGCCCACTCACTGCCACCGAACAAAATCGTTAAGGACGCACAGGCCAAACTCACTAAGACGGCTACCAGTGGTGAAGGATACATAGGTTTTCGCCGTGCAATAGCCTCTAACATAGATTCATATTCATCTAAGGAATAATTCTTTTCCAATGCACGCCATGTCAATCGTGTTACATCGGTAACAATGGTCATATCTGTACTATAAGAAAAAGCTTTTAAAAAGTTAGTGTACGATTTAGTTTCCGATACAACGGATACCATGACCGTATTATACGTCACATTTACATGCACAAAATTTTTGGGAATCCCCATAAACACTGCAGCACGAATAATATCTTCTACAATCTTATCCGTACTAGCCCCTTTTTCCATTAAAATACGTCCTGTACGCACTAACAAATTCATCTTGCGTCCAATATCTTTAAAGGGGTCTTTATAAAAGGGGATACTCTCCATCACTAATTCTTCAATGCGAGAAGAAATCGATTGGCCGTGATAAAAAAATGCAGGCCATAATTCTTCTAAGGGCATTAATACAAACGTGCGTTCCCAAAAATAGAGATGTGGCACGATTAAATCGTCATCACAAATAGATACAAGCTGGTCGTTTTTGTCAATGACTAAAATAATATCTAAATCTAAGGTGCGCGGCCCCCAATGCCGTGTATGTTCTCTCTTAGCAGACTTTTCTAAAGCTTGTAATTTAATGAGTATGTCTCGAGGGTTCCGCTCACTTTTAAAGGAACATACACCATTAAGAAAGTTATCTTGATCAACATTTCCCCACGGTTTTGTTTCTATACAGGAAGAATTTCTAAAACGGCATACATCCGTATCAGCTTCTAAGGCTCCTAAGGCTGTATCAATATATTGTTTTCGATCCCCCATATTAGAGCCATAACTAATATAATAGGTATACATTACTCGTACTTACCTCTCGTCGTTACAACTTCTACATAATCTAATAGTCCTGCAATAGGTACAGACGGTTTACGTATAGCCACCCGAATACTATCTACGCCAAAGGTTTCACACACCCTATCCGCAATGACAGCGCCCACCCGTTCTAATAAATGGTAAGGTGTACCCGTCATCACCTGCTTTACCACTTCATAGATATCTACATAATTAATCGAATCCTCTAAACAATCCGTACGTCCCGCTTTTGATGCATCCACTTGTATTTCTAGATCCACAAAAAATCGTTGTCCCTGTAATTGTTCCGTTTTCAAATTACCATGATATCCATAAAATGCCATATTCTTTAATACGATGGTGTTCATAGTTCACCTCTAAGCAATACATCAGCCACCGCCAATGCTCGTTTATGCATTTCTACATTATGAACCCGTACCATATCGACACCTTGAAGAATTCCAGTAATACAACATGCTACGGTACCTTCATCTCGTTGATCCGCAGGAATATCGTCTAGGATAGTGCCAATAAACCGCTTCCGACTAGGCGCTAATAATACGGGATATTCATAGGCCGTTAATTCACCCAATCGTTGTAGTACCTCAATATTTTGATTATAATCTTTCGCAAATCCGATGCCTGGATCTAACCAAATATTTTGTACCCCTATCCCAGCCTTTAACGCTTTATCAATGCTCGAAAAGAAAAAAGCTTTCATATCTTCAATGATGTCATCATACTCATTGGATACAGCATTGTGCATAATAATAACAGGCACTTTATAAGCCGCTGCTACAGCTGCTATATCGGAATCATATTGTAATCCCCATATATCATTTAATATGTGAGCGCCTTTCGACAAGGCAAATTCTGCCGTTTCTGCGCGATATGTATCAACGGATACGGGCACAGTGGAGGCTTCTAAGACTGGAGGTAGCAACATTTCCAACCGTTCTAATTCTTCCTTAACCGTTAATTGCGTATGACCTGGTCTGGTAGATTCTACGCCCAAATCAATAACATCGGCGCCTTGAGCAATCATATCCACCGTATGAGCCACAGCGGTTTCCACGGTATTATACTTGCCCCCATCAGAAAAAGAATCAGGCGTACCATTTAAAATGCCCATAATCAACGTCTTATCTTGCAATGTTAATGTTTTGCCATCATTCCATGTATAATTTCGTTTTTTAAACATGACTCGTTGTACCTCCCATAATTGCAAATGCTTCTTCTCGTGGGGCTCCATCAACGCCCAATACGCCACGACCTTCTAAGGTAACCGTTTGTGTACCTTGCTGCATATCGCCACGAATTAGCATACACAGATGTGTACCCGTAACACGAACTAATACACCGGCAGCACCTAATTCATTTTCAATCGCATCCGCTATTTGATTTGTTAATCGTTCTTGTAATTGGGGGCGTCTCGCCAAGATATTAATCACATCACCGAACTTACTAAGACCTGCTACTTTCCCATCCGTTGGTTGATAAATGATATCCACCATGCCATAGAAAGGCATTAAATGATGTTCACACATAGAATAAAAGGGGATATTCATAACAGATACAAGGCCCTCATACTCCGTAGGGAACACTTCACCCCATGCATGGCGAGTCGATTTTCCCACACCTTCAAACAACTGACTATACAACATAGCCACGCGAGTCGGTGTTTTTTCCATGCCTTGTTGTTTTAAATCAATGCCAAAGGATTCTAAAAACAAAGCCATGTTCTCTTTTGCCTGTTCATTCACCGCACAAGTCTCCTTACACAATCTTCGTCGTCCAATCTTCAATATTCCATATATCGGTCACCCATGATTCATAAAATTCTGGTTCATGACTAACTACTACGATGGTGCCTTTGAAAGCTTTCAGCGCCCGCGCCAATTCTTCTTTCGCATATATATCCAAATGGTTTGTCGGTTCATCCAGTACTAATACATTATAGTGCGATAACATAAGTCGACATAAGCGTACTTTAGCATTTTCACCACCCGACAAAACGCGCATTTGCGATGTAATGTGTTCATTTGTCAGTCCACACCGCGCTAAGGCTGCACGCACTTCTTGATTCGTCATAGACGGATAGGCATCCCAAATATAATCGAGGGCCGTGGTTTCGTTACTCGGCACATCTTCTTGTGCAAAATAGCCAATTTCTAAAAAATCGCCTTTCACAAGTTCACCGCTCACCGGTTTGATCATACCTAATATAGTTTTTAACAAGGTTGTCTTTCCCAAACCATTCACGCCGCGAATGGCAATTTTTTTATTGCGCTCCAACTGAAAGTCCACAGGGCGCGTTAAGGGAACATCATAGCCAATTTCTAATCCAAAGGCTTCTACAATATATCGGCTCGGTGTCCGTCCTTCCTTAAATCGAAACGTAGGCTTACTATATTCTTTAGGTTTCTCTAAGATTTCTATCTTTTCTAATCGTTTCGCCCTCGAATTAGCCATACCTCTCGTCGCCACACGCGCTTTATTTCGTTGAATAAAATCTTCCATGCGACTAATTTCTTGTTGTTGTCGCTCATAGGCCTTACGAGCTTGCTCTTTCTGCATTGCATAGGCCGCCTGAAATTGTTCGTAATTCCCCGTATAGCGAGTTAATTTGGCCTGTTCCACATGGTAAATCACATTGACAACGCGATTTAAAAATTCCATATCGTGAGAAATTAAAATGAAGGCATTCTCATAATTTTCTAAATAGTTCTGCAACCAATAAATATGTTCTACATCCAAGTAATTTGTCGGTTCATCTAATAATAAAATGGTCGGTTTTTCTAATAACAATTTTGTTAACAGTACCTTCGTGCGCTGTCCACCACTTAGCTCTCCCACATCTCGCTCTAAGCCAATATCCATCAGCCCTAACCCTTGTGCTGTTCGCTCAATGGTAGCATCAATTTCATAAAAGCCACGCTGTTCCAATTGTTCCTGCCAGTCACCAACTTGTGATAGCAACGTATTCATACGCTCTTCATCGCAATGGCTCATTTCATCATAGGCTCGTTGCATTTGTTCTTCTATCGTAAACAAATCATCAAACGCCGTTTTTAACACATCGCGAATCGTCATATGCGGTGCTAGTACACTATGCTGATCTAAATAACCGACCGTCACTTGATTAGACCATTCAATCTTGCCTTCATCGGGAGGAATCTTGCCTATAATAATATTTAAAAATGTTGATTTGCCCTCACCATTCGCACCGATTAAACCCACATGCTCGCCTTTCAACAATCGAAACGAGGCGTCCTCTAAAATCTGACGCGCCCCAAAGCCATGTGTCACATTAGAAACCGTTAATACACTCATACATTCTCCATCACTAACAATCGTATCATATATTAATAATGCACATTATAGGCACCTTTGTATCTATAATGTGCATATCATAGGTAAAACGGCTACATAACCTTCTTTTACACTAATTGTATTTATTTATTATTGTACCGTGAATTCAAAGGTATGTCAAAAATAAGGAGCCTTTTATCAGTCCTTTTATCAAGTGTTCATTCTATATAAGAACTATCATATAGTGTGATACAATATGTTATTTCTGCTTATCATATTCACTGTTTTGTATAGGAAATACTAGTAGGCCTACATGCGTATATTCGTCCCAAACATACTTAGTTAATTCATACACATGTTGATTAGAAAACCAAGCGGCTCCACCCCTACAACGAACACCTGGCATACGTATTCCATGAGGTTCTCCATACTTAGCGCGTAAAACATCATACATAGCATTATATACCGCCTGTACTTCAGGATTATGCGTACCACCACTTGTGAATGTAGAAAGCACAAATGTATTACCTACCTTAGAAACATGATTCGTCGAATCAAACTGTATCCATACATGTTGGGATATACTAGGTGTAATATCTCGTTTTAAATAATAAGAATTCCATCGTTGACTAGACTCTTTTTCCCAGTCCTTCACGTCAGAAAAATTAAAATCAACTTCATCCTTAGGCATGCCTATATAGACGGTGTATATATTTTCTGGATTCGAGCTAATACGTTTTCCTACGTCTATCACATCCGTTGCATAGGCAAAACTAACACAGAGCAACGAAAACAAAACGCCCACCAATATAGATAGTGTTTTTTTTAGCATAATAAATAACCCCTTTCATAACACATATAATCCTATCATTCGATAGTCCAGACAGTAAAATTGTACATCATTGAATATAGGTAGTAAAAATGTACATCATTGCCGCTTACAATACGGTTCATATAGCAAGGTATTTGAAATATAGCGAAAATTAACTGTCGCCCCTAATGGCAACGGAATACATCGCCCCTCACGATTGGTTGGCAAGTAACATACAAATGGATCTCCTTTCGATGAACGACGAGACTCTTCCATGCACCGCAATAAATCAAATCCTATATCATCGCAACCAATACTACCACTAACTGCTATGCCCTGCACCCATCCCAATACATCCGTTTTTTGCAATTCTTTGATGCGCTGTGAAAGCAGTTTTACTTCGCTCTTTTCTGTATGCACCCAAAGTATCGTCGCTGTCGCCTCATCGTCTCTTAGTCTATACGGTGTATCCTGCAATGCACACAACGAGGACAAGGAGCCGCCCAGTAATCGTCCCATCCCCAATTCAGTGCCAATCATGCCACGTGGTGGTTCTGGCAAAGGCTCTATTACCTTACTTTTTCCCTCTACTAAGGCAACCAATTGCCACATAGATATAGCCGCATCCGATACATACACTTGTTCTACATGCGGTTGATCCAATCTTTCACGAATCATATGTGCCTCTTCTACTGTACATCGACCTTGCTCCGCCAAAGATAGACCATGATAGGTAATTAATCGGCTCTCTTGATGCAAGGCACGATGAAACATTGTGCAAAGGTTCGCCCCTATACAGGGTTTATGATAATAACGAATACGTTCATAATCTAATCGTGCTAATGCCTTAATTCCTATCGTATCATCCTGTGACACCATCACCGCATCACAATCGGCACTTGTCATATAGTGATTAAGCTCATCCATCACCACTTCTTGTGACACCCTCGTACTTGTTTGTACTGACGATGAGGCCCATATTAATTGATACCCTAAGGCTTGCCAAAGTAATGTTATATGTAATCGTTCAGTGCTACTCATCGTATGACCGCTAACGACGGCTATGGTCATCCCCTTATGTAGTTGTGTAGGCAACCGCCATGATTTAGTATATCTGGTTTTCATAGAGTTCCATTCTTTCATCATCATTATACTAGTAGGGGAAGGCCCTATACACGGATATGGTCATTCACATATACGATGCGCCCACTTGTCTAATCCTACTTTCCCATACATCATTCTCACGCACTCATACCTATTAAACTCATCGCATGATACACGTCTCATTCTATTTTACTATACCAAGCTCTGCCGCGGATAGGAAATCATGCATCACGCCAAAACAATGTAACCACGAACTTTCATAAACGAACCTATTCCATGTACATACATGTACTCATTCACCATTACCACAAATGTAAATATTCCTCCATCCTATTAGCCTATACGCTAGTTATAGGTCATCAATTTTTGAAATAACCGCGTCTGTGTTATAATTTAAACATATAATAGTATGAGGAGAGATATATGGAATCATTAGATATTTTATATGCCATGGTCATCACTGCCCTGATTGGCCTATTAGGATTATGGATCGGTCACACAGGTCGACAAAAGAAACTTTCTATTTTTTCACTGCAAGGTCGTCTAAATCGCAGTCAATTTATACTAGGAACAATCATCCTATTTGTAATACTAAATGGATTAAGCACATTGACGCAATTACTCATTATCGATGCCGTCGTTATATTAGCCACCTATTGGGCCGTACGAATTGCCATGTTAGTTGGTCTAGTACTCATTACGCCATTTTTAATCACCTTATTTGCTCGACGCTTACATGATATCAGTCTGCCCTCTTGGCCTGCTATACCATGGACATTTTTTATTATCTATACCTATGTATCCAATCCAGTAAAGAATATATCCCTCATATATGACATGCTAATCATAGTCGTTCTATTGTTGCTCACCCTGCCCAACAATACTCTTCCTAATCAATATGGCATGCCACAAACATGGCCATCCTCTACACCTTCAAAACGCAGAACTAAACATATCCGTACTCATAAAAAATCCCTCGTGCACCCTGCGATGTCTAGTAGCTCATCCGTAGAAAGCCTTTCATTACGCGAGGAATTATTATCATCCAAACAAATGCAAAGGGGCCCAAAAAAGGTAACCACAACTGTCTCGTCAAATACTGCAGAAAAGGCGTCTATTATCACGCATATCCATAGCAGAGCGAATAGCTGGTTACATTCTTTACTGACTCTATGGTCTATCGTAAAAGAAATCTTTCAAACTATAAAAACTCGTCTACATACATTTCTTCACAATCAGCAATAATCTCATCCATGGTGACTACGAAACGTGATATACCCTTCCCTGTTAAAAATCACTTATACGAACGCAGCTACTTCAATGTCTATCACTTACATTCCTATCGATAGCTCGCAACACATAATCGGCTAGCACAGTATTACCTCTTGCATGTTGTCTATACATGCCGACAGATGATAGTACAAAAAGAATTCTGTCACTTACATTCCTTATTGCTAACGCGCAACACATAATCGACTAGCACAGTATGTATCATTTACATTTTTCCTATAAAGACCGACAAATGATGCATGCAAAAGATTCTATTACTAATATGATCCCATATAGATAACATACTATCGGTTTCTATATGTGTATGCACTATAAAAAAGGACGGTACCAAATGTAGTTTACATTTGGTACCGTCCTTTGCTTATTTTTTTAATTCTATACAATTTTCTTAGAAATACTATAGTAAAACGAAAGAACATCTCTTATCTATATAGACATGATAGTCATAATAGAGTGCGCCCAAAATAAGAATACAATCCTCCACATCAACTCTATACCAGTACTACGCAATGTAACTAAAAGGAATCTAACAGAAAGATAAACCTAGTTCTATCCCTTTATAAAAATATCTCACTCCACGTCGCTACATAAAGTATAAACGCCTTACTTTCCGGGACGTGAAAAACAGAAATAGATCTATAGTGTAACTCATATCCATCGTCTATTTACTACATTTAATAGCCTGTATCAATTCTTGTATCGTCGCTGCTAATAAATCAATTTTGCCTTCAAACCGTAGTAATAAATACAAGGCAACCACCATGGGAAAGCCATAATTAGCAGTGGCTTGTAATAGATAGTCCATATTACCACCTCCTACTCTATATATTTATAGTAGTAAAAGAATGTTAAATACAGCGATCATATATGGATTATGTATAAGGTGATTATAAAATCTCTCTATCTATGATATAATTTGTGTATTAATGAGAAATATTAACCCTTGGAGGGTCTATGAATAATATACTAACAAAACTATTACCATGGACGATTACCACGACGTTAGCATCAACAAAGCAGAAAGACTGTGCTACTGATTCCACAAAATCTGCCATGGATGATACAGTAGAGTTATATGACCATAAAGTAATCACTATTGAAGAAGATGTATTAAATCGAATATTGCGATCTAAGCTAAGAAATCACTGGCTATTTTACGCAATTACTTTCGAATTTGAACCAAACAATACGGTCTTGCTCAGTGTGATTACAAAAATGGGAAATGTATTTAACATCGTCTATTCTATCGAAGATGTATGGTTTGATGACTATACGTCATCATTTGAAATCAAATTAGATATTAGCGCCAGTGACATGGGCGGATTTATTTTAAATACCCTCTTCCATCTATTAGGGGCGTGGGGATTTAATCTAATTGGTGTTTTCTTCAATCCTATCCGCTTAAGTGAAGCAGGCTCTACATTGCGTTTTGAAAAAAATGGTGTAATTCGTTTTGATTTAACGGCACACAGTGATATACGTCATTTTATTCCTATGCCACCACGCGAGGAAACGAGTGTCGGTCCTATTTTATTTACCAATGTAAAAACAAAGCAAGCTGTATTACATATGGATTATTACGCGTTCCACGATCCCGTCAATACCTTTAATGTGCCAGATATTCCAATTAAAACTAGTTGGTTGCGTTCTATTGACATTGCCGCCGCTTTGCTATTACCTATTGGTGTATGGATTACCTTTGTCATTTTACATCATTATTTACCAACTCAAACGCTTTCCTTTACCTTTTCCACCTATTTTTTAATCTCCTTAGGTATTTTCTTTATTAGTTTCATCGTTATGAACATTCCTAGATATATTTACATGTATTTAGATTCTCGCAAAAAATGGCAAAGTGTGTTAGTTCACAACAATATTAAAATTCAGTTGAGAAAATTGCATCGTCGCATTTTCATGCAGCAATCCATTCTAACTACCGATAACATCGATGGAACTAGTCCCGAAGGAAAAGCAAGCCAAGCGCGCATTAGAGATTTATTATTACAAATTCGCGATAAACGCTTTTTAGCACAGCAATTAAAATTAGCCGATGAAGATCGCGATAGAAAGCAAAAAGTTAAATTTATTATTGCCTATATTGTATGTACTTTATTGGAATGGATGTTACTGGTTCGCTAAGAAAAGAGACTCTCCAATTGTTGTCATCGAGAAAAATTCAGTCACTCCTATCAATACATAGACTAACACGTGCGGTGTAGCCCATTTCATATTTCAGTCTTACCAATTCTCGACACGCTAATCAACCATAACGAAATAGAGGAAAGTTGAGCAAAATGCATCAACTTTCCTCTATTATTTTCTTTTCAAGGGTCGCCTCATTTTCATCATGCACCTAACTATACCTAGCAATGCATTCACCTAAAGACTAGCACATCATCCGCCTAAAAACTAGCACGGCATCTGACTATAGAAATGACCCCCTCTGTCGTAAATAGTGTTATCCTGTATGACCTTTACGCAAAGGATTACCACTCTATGCAACGTTAAAAGGGCTCAGTACTTAGCATTTACTATCGATGAAAGATTATACCCCATATAAGATATACAACAATAGCTAGTCATCAATTATCGGATTGACGACTAGCTATTATGTTTAATAGGGAACCATATATAAACTATCTTACCTTATTAGGCTAGATTCCTAGCCTTTTACTATCAATTTCCGTCTTGTAATTCCAGATTAGTGTAGCCATGATAGCCATTTATACAGCATAGACGATTAGAAATGCTTTCTACGCCACACGTAACAATTACCTAGGAGAGCATATTTTCTAAAGTTTCCTAAAAGAACGCTCCTTACTCTTCAAACATGGTGGCTAACAATAATTTTAACCGATTCGCTTGGTTAACAGCACTCGATCCTGGATCATAATCAATTGCTGCAATACGTACATCCGGATACCGTTCCGATAAGATGCGAACCATACCTTTCCCCGTAACGTGGTTAGGTAAACAACCAAATGGCTGTAAACATACAATCTGTTTTGCCCCTTTTTCAATCAAGTCGATCATATCACCTGTTAAAAACCAACCTTCTCCGCATTGGTTACCTAAATCAATTACGTGTGATGCTTCTCGTGCCACTTCTTTCATCGGTTGAATCTCATCGAAATGCTTACTTTTCTTTACCGCATTACTATAGGGGCGACGATACAATTCCATCAAATTACGTGCCAACGCGCCACCTAAGCCGGATAACCAAGAACCTGATAGATACTTAGCTCGATATTCACTATCCATAGAGCAATATAGGAAAAAGTCCATAAGCCCAGAGGTAACAACTTCGCCACCCTCTGCCTCAATCAAATCAATAATATGATTGTTGGCACTAGGATGGAATTTAACATAAATTTCCCCTACGATGCCTACTCGTGGCTTTTGAGGAATATCCTTGCGTGGCAATGTGTCAAAATCATGAATGATTTCTTTAATATATTTATTATACGTAAATAGGTTCGCTTTCAATAGATTATTCTTTAATCGCTGAATCCAATAATCACGTAACGCATTCGTAGCGCCCGCATCTCGTTCATACGGTCTAGTGGCTAGTACACATTGCATAATCGCATCACCATACACCATACCTTGCATCAAGCGATGTAGGAAATTACGAGTCAATGAAAAACCTGGTTGTTTTTCTAGTCCGCTAGCATTTAAGGAAAGAATTGGTACTTGTGAAAGCCCTGCATCAATTAAGGCTTTACGAAGGTATCCAATATAGTTTGTCGCTCGACAACCACCACCTGTTTGCGAGATGATCACCGCAGTTTTATTAACATCATACTTGCCTGAAAGCAGAGCGCTCATCAACTGACCTACTACGATAACTGCAGGATAGCAAGCATCATTATTAATATATTTCAATCCCACTTCAATATCTTCTCTTGTTGGTGCTGGGATTAAAGCACATCGATAGCCTTCTTGTGCTAATAACGGTTCAATCATGGAGAAATGAAGCGGCGACATTTGTGGTACCAAAATCGTATATTCTTTACGCATTTCTTCTGTAAAGACAACCCGTTCATAAGTGTATGGCGTTTCCAACTCATCTAATGATACTGGCTCTTCATGGTGACCGCAACAACCTGCACAACATTGACAAGGTGATACGGCTAGAGATTGTTCATCTGATGATGGAGATGGACTTGCACAGCTACCAGAATCATGGCGCAAGGAACGAGCCATCACCGATTGAAGCGAGCGAATACGAATTGTAATGGCCCCCAAATTAGTACCTTCATCAATTTTTAGTACTGTATGAATTTTATGGCGGGCTGCCAAAATATCCTTTACTTGATCGGCTACGATGGAATCTAGACCACAACCAAATGAATTTAATTCCACCATTTGAAAGCCGTCGGTGCGACTGACAAATTCCGCCGCCCGATATAAACGACTATGGTAGGTCCATTGATCGACCACGCGAAGCCGTTCGATAGGTCTGCCTAATGGTGCCACGCCGTCCTCAGTAAGCACCGCAATTCCCAACGAGTTAATCAATTCTGGTATACCGTGATTAATTCCCGCGTCTAAATGATACGGTCTTCCTGCCAATACAATGGCGGGTATACGTTCTGCAATTAAACGGGATACCGTTTTTTTAGTAAGCTCTCTGTACTCTTCTTTCCACGTTTCTTGTTCGATCCAAGCCCGTTCAACAGCCTCTTTAATCGCCTGCTTGTCCACGTGTAGCACAGGAGATAACTCCTCCACTAAACGAGGAATTAATGGCTTTTTATCGGCTAATGGCAAGAATGGTGATAAGAAAGGCGTATCTTTCAATACATCTTGCATATTGTTACGAATCAGTTCTGGATAGGAAATGACCATCGGGCAATGATAGTTGTTATCTCGACTATATTCATGTGGCCCCGCTTGGATACATGGATAAAAAATATAATCCACCCCTTGTTCTACCAATTCTTTAATATGTCCATGTACGGCTTTAGCTGGATAGCAAGCCGTATCTGATGGAATCGTATCTAAGGCAGAATTATACTGTTCTTTTGTCGTTTCCGATGACAATACCACTTCATACCCAAGATGAGTAAAGAAGGTGCACCAAAATGGAAAATCTTCGTACATATTCAATACGCGTGGAATCCCAATACGACCTTTTGCCTCATGAGAAGGTACATTTCTCTTTAGATAGTAATCAAAGATACGACGTAACTTGCTGGTAATCAAGTTCGGCACTGGTTTATGCTTTTCTTGAATCATTTTTCCTGCGCCACGATCACAGCGATTCCCCATCACATAGGTACGACCATCACTAAAAGCATTAATCGTCAACATACAATTATTCGCACATAGACCACAATGGCGCATAGTTGTTTCTACTTGTAACGTATGTAATTGCTCTGCATTAACTAATTGGGATGTGTAATTATCTTCTTCCTGAGCGTGTTCCTGTGCTAACAGTGCCATACCATAGGCGCCCATAAGTCCAGCCGTATCTGGTCGTATAACTTCTACGCCTAATAACTTTTCAAACGCGCGTAATACCGATTCATTATAAAATGTCCCCCCTTGTACAACGATGTGTTGTCCCAATTCTTTAGGGTCCTTTACTTTCATAACCTTATATAAAGTATTTTTAATGACCGAATAGGCTAATCCTGCCGCAATATCTGGCACACTAGCCCCTTCCTTTTGCGCTTGCTTAACCTTGGAGTTCATAAACACAGTACAGCGCGATCCTAAATCGATAGGCAACGGTGCCAGCATCCCAATTTTAGCAAAGTCCGCAATGGGTATACTCAAACCACTGGCAAAGGTGTCAAGGAACGAGCCACACCCAGAACTACACGCTTCGTTGAGAGTAATGTCTTCAATATACCCATCTTTTACTTTACAACATTTCATATCTTGTCCACCGATATCCAATATGAAAGTAACATCAGGGCAAAATTCACGAGCTGCTCGATAGTGTGCCATCGTTTCTACTTCGCCCACATCAATGCCTAATGCTCGTTTTAAAAAAGCTTCGCCGTAGCCAGTAACGCCCGTATGCGCAATATACGCATCGGCTGGCATATGGGTATAAATATATTCAATGATGGTCCGTGCTTTTTCAAGAGGCTTACCTTCATTCGGTCCATAATGAGAATAGAGAATCGCCTTATTTTCATCCATAAGGACTGCTTTTATCGTCGTAGACCCTGCATCTATCCCCAAGTATAATGGGCCCGTAGCAGTAGAAAAATCAGCCCGTAATGCCACGTCCTTAGCATGGCGTTCACGGAACTCCTTAATTTCTTCCTCATTGGCAAATAGCGGATCCAATCGGTCTGTCACTTCCATAGGTACATCCCGTAAGTCATCGACTTGTGTCACTAACTCGCTTAGCACTAAAGAACGACATTCATCTTTCATCAACGCTGCCCCTAGAGCGATAAACAGTTCTCCATTCTCTGGAATAATGCGACTATCTTCATCTAAAGCTAAGGTATCACAAAAACATTTTCGCAGTTCTGACAAAAAAGTAAGGGGACCACCTAGAAATGCCACATGGCCTTCAATCTTATGTCCACAAGCTAATCCTGCAATTGTTTGATTAACAATCGCTTGAAATACCGATTTAGCAATATTTTCATGAGATGCCCCTTGATTTAATAGTGCCTGTACATCCGTTTTAGCAAATACGCCACATCGTGCTGCAATAGGATATACCGTAGTCGCCTTAGCAGCCAATTCATTAAGACCACTCGCATCCGTCTGCAACAGGGTGGCCATTTGATCGATGAAAGCGCCCGTACCACCAGCACAACTACCATTCATACGGTGTTCTGCCGTCTGCCCCAAGTAGGTAACTTTAGCATCTTCACCGCCCAATTCAATGATCACATCTGTTTCAGGATAGTAGTGCTTAATCGCTTTTGTTTCTGCAATAACTTCCTGCACAAAAGGAATGTCTAAATGTCTAGCCATAGCCATACCGCCAGAGCCAGTAATCACCACATGCACAGTATGCTCTTCATATCCCACTACAGCTTCCTGTAATAAGGTATGTACTGTATCTAGAATATTCGCATAATGACGACAATATTTTTTATATATGTAATTATCTTCTCCATCAAGTAAGACAACCTTAACAGTGGTTGAACCTACATCGATCCCCATTCGTAATAGATCTTTCACTGAAGCCTCTTTCTGTATATTATCAAACACCTAGTTTGTGTACTTATAATCTATACTACATCTAAAAATATAAATTTAATATAGTTTTAATTATACTATAAGATATATCTTTTACAAATAAAATGTATAGGATTCCTATAGAAATTAATGTGATAAATAAAATTTTACAACAATTCCATCTATAAAATCATCTCCTACCTAAGGATATGTAAAAAAATTACACGAAACGTTAATCAGATGTAAATGAAATTTTATTTCATATTTATTTTTTTATATCTATAAAAATTCACTAATGGCTGATTTACTATTCATACATATAGAATCCATTACAAATATTTATAACAGTCATAAATTATACTAATTATCACTAGTTACTTTACTATTATAATTACAATATTTTCTCCTAAAACTAGGTCTAGTATCCTTCTTACGTCTATATTTATCTATATACTATCAATATCATTTTCAAAACATATTTTTTATATGAAAATTCTTATCAATACAATAATTTCAAGTGTAAATCGCCTTATAAAGAGCTTGGACAAATTGATAATTGCAAGTATATAATGAGGTCATAATAATTATTGCGTATAATAGTTATTCTCTATATGCAATAACATGTTAGGTGACTCTGTAAGGAATAGGTACTGATGAGGAGGTAACTATGGAACAGTTTGATGTCCTAATCGTAGGTAGTGGTGGCGCAGGTATGCGTGCCGCATTAGAAGTAGGCCGTCGTAAAGGTCTAACTGTAGCGTTAGCTACTAAAATTTTCCCAACTCGTTCAGCAACAGCAATGGCACAAGGTGGTGTTAACGGTTGTTTAAACAACGTAGCTAAGGAAGATACTATCGAAACACATACATTCGATACAGTAAAAGGGTCCGACTATTTAGGGGACCAAGATGCGATTGAATTCTTCTGTCAACGTTGTCCAGAAGGCATTTTAGAAATGGACCAAATGGGCGCTCCATTCTCGCGTACAGAAGAAAACAAAATTGCGCAACGTAACTTTGGTGGTCAATCCTATCCTCGTACTTGCTATAGTGCGGATAAAACAGGTCATGTTATTTTGCATACCACATATGAACAATGCTTAAAAGAAGGCGTTCACTTCTTACAAGAATGGTATTTACTTGATCTTGTAAAAGTAGATGGCCATATCTGTGGTGCCGTTATCTGGAACATGAAAGAAGGTAAAGTAGAAACCATCAAAACAAAAGCAATCGTATTAGCCACTGGTGGTTCTGGCCGTATTTTCTGGACTCGTACAACAAATCCATTCTTGTCTACTGGTGATGGTATGGCAGCTGCATTCCGTGCAGGGGCTGCCTTAAAAGATATGGAAATGGTACAATTCCATCCAACTGGTTTAGGTAAAACTGGTATCTTAATGTCTGAAGCTGTTCGTGGTGAAGGTGGTTACTTATTGAACTCCGAAGGCGAACGGTTCATGAAAAAATATGCACCGAATAAAATGGAATTAGCATCTCGTGACGTAGTAGCAAAAGCTATCGAAGTGGAAATCGCTGAAGGTCGTGGCCTTGGTGGATCTGGTCTAGACGCTTATGTAGTAGCCGACTTACGCCACTTAGGACCAGAAGTAATTATCGAAAAATTACATGGTATTCGTGACTTGGCATTGTCCTTCGAACATTGTGATCCATTGACAACACCAGTTCCAATTCGTCCTACTTGCCACTATATCATGGGTGGTATCGACGTAGTAGACTACAAAACATGTGCTACTGAATTGCCAGGCTTGTTCGCTGCTGGCGAATGTTCCTGTATCTCTATCCACGGTGCCAATCGCCTTGGCGGTAACTCCTTAGCCGACGGTGTCGTATTTGGTCGTGTAGCTGGTACTGGTGCGGCTAATTACGCTACCACTCATGAACAAGTGGAATGCACAACACAATTAGAAGAAAACGCAGCTGAATGGGAAGCTAAGTTCAAAGAAGTCACTGCTCGCAAAACTGGTCGTCCTGTTGTAGAAATTCGTGATGCTCTAGCAAATGCGATGTGGAATAAATGCGGCATCTTCCGTAATGAAGAAGGTATGACAGAAGCGTTAAACGAAATCAATCAATTAATTGAAGACTATAAAACTTGCTACGTTGGTGATGCAGAACGTACGTACAATATGGCGTTTGTTAACTACTGTGAAATCAACTCCATGTTGACAGTAGCAAAAGCAATCGTATCTGGTGCTTTATATCGTAAAGAATCGCGTGGTGCCCACTTACGTGAAGACTTTACGAAGCGTGATGATGTAAACTTCTTAAAACATAGTTTACAATACTTACAAGATGACGGAGAGTACAAATTAACAACCCGTGATGTAGTATTCACTAAATATGAACCACAAGAAAGGAAGTACTAAGATGAGACAAATTACTTATAATATCACCCGTTATAATGAAGGCCGTTCTTATGTACAATCCTTTACATTTGATTACGAGCCAGATCGCACTATCCTTTGGGGCCTACAAAAAATCAAAGATACCCAAGATCCTACGTTAACATTCTTAGCAGCGTGTCGTTCCGCTGTATGTGGTGCTTGTTCCGTAAGAGTTAACGGTCAAGCTATGTTGGGTTGCGAAGCTAAAATTGATGAAGTAACAGAACGATTCCATAGCGATACGATCGACATTGCTCCTATCGGTAATTTCCGTGTGATTCGCGACTTGGTCGTTGATTGGGAAGCCAAAGTAGATCGCTTACGTACAGTAGCTCCTTGGATTTATATGAAGGCGGAATTTGCCAAAGGCAACGTGCGTCAAACACCAGCCGATTTCAAAAAATTCGTAGCCGGTACAGAATGTATTCTTTGTGGCTGCTGTGCATCGGAATGTAATAAATTGACTGCCAACGAAGATGACTTCTTAGAACCATATGTATTTACTAAGGCCAATCGCTTTGTATTAGATAGTCGTGACGAAGCCCCATTTGCTCATATCAATCCTGCCTTAGCCCATGGCTTATGGAAATGCGTACACTGCATGAACTGTATCTCCCGTTGTCCTAAACATTTGAAACCAGCTCACGATATTTCCAATATGCGTAGAGAAGCAACAAAAGATGGTAATTTTGGTACAGGCATTGACCAAAAAGGTCCACGTCATGCGTTAGCTTTCAAAGACGACTTGAAGAAAACAGGGCGCTTGAAAGAAGTATCCATGAGCTTGAAATCCGATGGTATCGTGGACTCCTCTAAACAAATGTTCTACGCATTACGATTAATGAAACATGCTAAAATCAATCCATTGGAATTAATCGTACCGCAACAACCAGTGAACGGTATTGACGGCGTTCGTAAGCTTATCAAAATGGCAGAGGAGGCTAGCAAATAATGAAATACGCATTTTTCCCTGGCTGCGTACTTGAAAGTGCAGCAAAAGAAGACTATATGGCAACCAAAGCGGTTGCTAAACGCTTAGGTATTCAAATTGAAGAGATTAATGGCTGGACCTGTTGTGGTGCTTCTCATGTGCAAGACATCGAGCCATTGACAACCTTGGCTACCAATGCTCGTAACATTGCCATCGCTGAAGAACAAGGTCTCGATATTCTCACTGTATGTAATACATGTACCCTTATGCTTCGAGAAGCCAAAAAAGAATTAGATGAAAACGCCACTAAACGGACAGAGGTCAACAATATGCTCGCACAAATTGGCAAAGAGTATAAAGGTACTTCAAACATCACTCATTTCTTATGGGTCTTAATTCGCGATTATGGATTAGATAAACTCCGTACACAAGTGATAAAACCACTAACTGGTTTACGGGTGGCTGAATATTATGGTTGCCATATTCTTCGTCCGCAAGAAACAATGGACTTTGAAGATTACCAATTGCCAACTAGCTTATTTGATTTAATTACCGCCATTGGTGCGACACCAATCGACTTCTCTCGCAAATTAGATTGCTGCGGTTTCCATGCCGTATATCCTGCGCATGATTCAGTTATGCAAATGACTGGTTCCATCAATGCAGATGCAGTCAAAGAAGGGGCGGATTGCGTGGTAACGCCTTGCCCTCTTTGCCAAATGCAATTGGATATGTTCCAAAAAGAAGCAGAACAAACTGTATCGAAAGGAAAAGACATGCCAATCTTGCACATGTCACAATTAATCGGCTTGGCGCTTGGCATCAGTCCTAAAGAAATGGGTATGACCTCTCGTCACTTAACTGATGTAGGTTCTATCTTACAGTACATATAATGTACACATGCCATATCATATAGTCTATGTGCTATGGCATCTATCACACAATAGGTACCTATACCTAACATACTAGGAGGTTATCACAAAATAGCTTCCACAAACATAGAGGAACGTTGATAAAAAATACGAACTACACTTCCCAAATTATGTCCAAATTTGGTGTGCCGTTCAATAGCAACGTTCCTTTGTGTTTATATGTTAATAGGGAAAAGTATCTCAACGTATTCTTTTCATTACTCTAATGTGATCATGGTCAAGTCTAGTACCACTGCATACAGTTACATCAAATCGGAGAAATCTAGCTGACTCGTATCCCATTAGATTATGCATTTTACTTAAATAAACAACACCTTTCTTTTGCCCCCAAATAATGAAATTATATATAAAAACTACTAGTATGCGTATATGTAGCGTACTCTACATAAGAGATACCGCTGTGTCAAAACAAGTATAAATATCTGTATGGAATCGATATATGACAATACGTACTGATTCGATAATCACTTTCTTAATGTATATACTACGATATAAGAGTCAAAATATAGGCATATACTATTTCATTAGGCACATAGTAGACAATATATAGTTCTCCTAGTAACAAAATTCAATCCTTCCCAAAGCATAGAAAAGACGTACCGTAATGAGCCATAGTCTCTTTACGATACGTCTTTTCTATGTGTCTATAAAATCTTATAGATTAATCTTTAATTGTCACAGAACGGCTGATAGCGCGACGGAAATAAGGTACTAAGCGAAAGGCTACTTGGTAAATCACAAAGCCTATAAGAACCACACTTAACCCGCCAATAACAGCTATATCGCCTGCTGCATACATAGCATATAGACAATATACTAACGCAATCACTAGGAACGGTTTAATGCGCGAGCGCATCGCTAGTGGTGCATGTTCCGTTTTTAATAATTTACTAGCTGCCAACAATGTCAAAATATAAGGAAATACATTGGTAACAACTGCTAGATTAACTAAATTAACAAACTGACGATTTAAACTTTCATCGGTCGTCATTAATGCCATCCCCGTTTGTACCGTTAAAATAATAACGAGTCCACGTACAGGTGCGTCGGCACGATTAACCCGAGCAAAAATCTTAGGGAATAGTCCTTCTTCTGCACAAGATTTAAATACGCGAGATAATGTAAATTGCCAACAAAGAATGGCACCACAACAAGATATGACCATCATGGCCATAACAATCTTGCCAATTGTATCATTAAACATATAGGCAAAGGTAAGTCCAAATGGTGCGGTAGAGTGTAATAAGTCTACATGTGGCACAATCCCTGCCATAACATTCGTGGAAAAAATATAAATAACCGCTACGATTAATGTACCAAAGAATGTAGCAATTGGTACATTCTTTTTCGGATTTTCTACTGCATCTGCATTAGCTGCTGCTGATTCAAAGCCTAAGAAACTCCAAAGCGTCAATGCGATGGATTCACTAACTGCATCAAAGAATGGCATTCCATTAGGGTTCCAGACGGATACATACATATCCGCACTAAAGTAGTACCAACCAACGGTACTGATGAAAATAACGGGTAGTACGGATCCCCATACGGTAATATTACCAATTCTTCCTGTTCGACGATTGCCTCCAAAATTAAGAATCGCCGCTAACCAAAGTAAAACAATGGTGGCTTCACTAATTTGCCACGGATTCAATGTGACATCAAATAATACAGCTGCGTAGCCGACTGCAGAAATAGCAATCGCTACATTAGCAATGACAAGCGATACGGCATATGCGTAGTTCGCCATAAAATGCCCGGTTCTACCAAAAGTATACTCCGAGTAACCGCCCATGCCGCCCCGTTTAGTAGAGAACATACCGCATTGTGCAAAGATGTATGCTAATACTAACGAGCCCAAAGCCGTTACTAACCATGATAAAATCGAAATTGTCCCTACCTGTGCAAGTTGTGTAGGTAACATAATAATTCCTGCGCCAAACATATTAGCGGCTACCAAAGTGGTAAGCTGGAATACAGACATTTTTCTAGCGGTTGTTTTCATGTATCAATCCCCTTTCTCCGGTGGTGAATTTTTTCTCGTCCATAATTCACTGTAATGGTTTAATACCGCCTACACGTACATCAGTTCTCGCGGAAATGGGCAAGAATGTGATGACGTTAAAATTGTGTATTCTATTGTCAGTATACTTGCTAGTATCATTTATACATAATTACAATCATATGATACTATTCATGTTCAAAACTCTTATATAATTATAATTATCTATAAACAAATGCATCAGTATCTGTTTCTTAGTACTGATTTATAATACCATCATTTTCATGAGAATGAAAGTGTTTTTTTACAATAAAAAATGCTTACCAACCTAGTTATTATCTATAATGGCAAGGCTCTATACGAATGAGATTGTCATATATGGCTTATTACCTACACTTTCCACGCTACTACCCTCTACTATGCTCCAATAGAGGACATCAAAAGTTACACACATTGAATAAAAACGGATATTTTAGCCATATAGTTCTAATATTCGTTATTTTAACTACCCTAGCTGCATATTTTACCCATTTCTCCTCTTATAGTTTGTAAAATTTTACGGCTTACCTAACCTAAATCGTCTGTATAAAAAAAGCTATCGCCATATGTCCATGATACATAGACATATAGCGATAGAAGAGTGTCACCTGATCCTATCGATAGAGATATTAAGGTTCAACTTGTTGAATGATGCGTAACCATTCTTGTATTTGGGCTTCTTCACGGTGAATCACCGCTTGTCCAACCTGCCGCTGCCGAGCTACACATTCTGGTGCAGTGCCACTATAATTATTTCTACCTTTCACGCAAGATTCTATCGTAATCGCATCTAAAATATCCGCTTCAAAATGGGGCGAAATAGCTTTAAAGTCTTCTACGGTCAAATCTAATAATACGCAGTGATTTTGAATACAATGTTGCACCGCAGCACCTACGATTTCATGAGCCTCTCTAAAAGGTACGCCTTTTTTAGCCAAATAATCTGCCATATCCGTAGCATTGGAGAAATCATCGGCTAATACATCATGCATCCGCTTGCCGTTTACTTTCATACCACGAAGCATAGCCGCATTGATGGATAAGCCAAAATGAACGGTATCAATCGCATCAAAAATACCTTCTTTATCTTCTTGCATATCTTTATTATAGGTCAATGGCAGTCCTTTTAATATGGTCAATAATCCTAGCAAGTGACCGTAAATACGACCCGTTTTACCACGTACTAATTCGCATACGTCAGGATTTTTCTTTTGTGGCATAATGCTAGACCCCGTACAGTGGGCATCATCTAATTCGATAAATCCAAATTCAGTAGTGGACCATAGGATCAATTCCTCACTAAGACGACTCAAGTGCATCATACATAGAGAAGCAAAGCTCAAAAATTCTACTACATAATCACGATCACTCACTGCATCCATACTATTTTCATAGATGGAAGAAAATCCTAATAGTTGTTGCGTATATGATTGATCAATGCCATAGGTACTTCCAGCTAAGGCCCCTGCACCTAAGGGCATGCTATCCGCATGAGTAAACACTAAAGGCAATCGTTCAAAGTCCCGTTGCATCATGGAAAAGTAGGCCATCATGTGATGTGAAAACAATACAGGCTGCGCCCGTTGTAAATGGGTATAGCCAGGCATGATAACATCTTCATACTTGCTAGCCACTTCTAAAATAGCTTTTTGCATATCTACTAATAACGTCGCCATATGAACTACTTCTTTACGTACTAGCATATGCAAATCTACGGCGCATTGGTCATTGCGGCTACGTCCCGTATGAAGTCGCCCTCCAGCTTCACCGATAGCATCAGTTAATCGTTTTTCAATATTCATATGAATATCTTCTAAGGCTACGGAAAAGTCGAAGGACCCGCTTTCAATTTGTTCTCGAATGGCGGTTAAGCCCTCTACAATAGCATCACAATCAGCTTGTGAAATAATGCCTTGTTTTGCTAACATCTTGGCATGTGCTTTACTGCCTGCAATATCCTCTGCATACATTCGTTGATCAAAAGCGATGGAAGATGTGAAATCTTCTACCGCTTTATCGGTTCCCTTTGTAAATCGGCCACCCCATAATTTTGCCATGTAATACTCCTTTTCTTACCATACCTAGCAAGAAGAACCTCAGTCACATATACCGATGTGGCTGAGGTTCTTTACACGCCTATGTACCAATGCATCGGTGATAAGTAGTCCATAGGTATATAGTATCGTCTATGTATGGTGCTACTAATTATTGATGAGATTTTTCTTTCATTAATGCATTAATTTTTAATGGCAATCCAAATAGATTAATAAAGCCTTCTGCATCTGCTTGATTATATACATCATCTTCTTCAAAAGTAACAAATTCTTGACTGTATAAAGAATATGGACTAGTGGCACCAGCACTCATAATGTTGCCTTTGTATAAATGTAATGTAACTCTTCCTGTCACTGTTTGTTGTGTAGTGTCTACAAAGGCTTGAAGTGCATCTCGCAATGGAGCAAACCACATGCCATCATATACTAATTCAGCATATTTATTGGCGATTTGTTCTTTATAGTGGTATGTAGCTCTATCAAGGCAAAGATATTCTAGTTCTCTGTGGGCATACATAATAATCGCTCCCCCTGGATTTTCATAAACTCCACGAGATTTCATGCCTACCAATCTATTTTCTACAATATCTACAATGCCGATACCATTTTTTGCACCTATATCATTAAGCATTTGTAATAAAGCAAGTGGACTTGCTTGTTTTCCATTCACCGCTACTGGTACACCTTCTTTAAAATCGATGGTCACCTCTGTTACGGCATCTGGCGCTTCCATTTGTGATTTACATACTAATAATACATCATCTTTTGGTGCGTTAGCAGGATCTTCTAAATGACCGCCCTCATGAGATAAATGCCATACGTTTTGGTCCATACTATATGGATGTGATTTCGTAGCCACTACAGGGATATTATGCTTAGCTGCATATTCCATACAATCTTCACGGCCCTTGAATTCCCATTCTCTCCAAGGAGCGATAATCTTAGTATTTGGTGCTAATGCTTTGATTGCCAATTCAAAGCGAACTTGGTCATTCCCTTTGCCAGTAGCACCATGAGCGATGGCATCAGCTCCTTCTTGTTGTGCCACATCGACAAGAATTTTAGCGATTAATGGTCGTGCGAAAGAAGTACCTAATAAGTATTTCCCTTCATATACGGCACCAGCTTTTACAGTAGGCCAAATATAATCTTTCACAAATTCTTCTTGTGCGTCCACAATATATGCTTTAGAAGCACCAGAAGCGATGGCCTTCTTTTCTACGGCGGCATAATCTTCTGGTTGCCCTAAATTAACACAACAAGCAATCACTTCACAACCATAATTTTCTTTTAACCACGGAATGATAACCGATGTATCTAATCCGCCTGAATACGCTAATACTACTTTTTTTACATCACTCATGGTAGACACCTCTTAACCCCATTACTACGTATTAATTTATCATATGCATAATCTACTGTTGAAGTATAAAACTTGTTCAACTAAGTAAAAGCAAACCTATCGGCAAGACTTATATGCAGCTAACACCGACCATGGCAAAATCACTTACCCATCCATTCGCTCCTATTCATGCACATATATACTCTATAACTACGGTTTTCATTATACAACTGTAAGAATTTTTATGCAAGTATTTTTTATAAAAATTCTTACAATCACAATTTGATAAACTATCTACACCGCTTTGCACAGCAGATAATGATTAATTAGTTCGTCTTTTGTCAACTTTTACTCTACTACTTATATGTATATTTCTTTATGCAGTAATTATAAATATACTCCATTCATATCACTTTCAAACGGCTACACTACATGTAATCAGTGTATCCATGTCATCAGATTGTACATAATGCATAACATCGTTTCTATGAAAGCACGCCCCATACTACGATTCATCTATTCGAAACTCTATCTAATAAACATGACTTACCTCATAGTAGTCTGTGTTACAGCAAAATGATGATGAAGTCATACTATCATCTACTAAGTGCCGCTGATTTTGCTGTGTCTATTCGTTTACGAGGGCTGCGGATTGCTAATTCTATGATTCATTCACTATGAACGAGGCTTACGTAATTAGCCTACAAGCGATGTATACTGATTACAAAATAAATAACGTAGAAAAAGAAGTAAATCCTCTAGTTGTCATTTAGCTATTTATTATGCATACTAATTGCCGAAATAGATAACGTAGAAAAAGTCCCTATATATCGGCAAACTTGTAGATTCTCATAGTCATATGCCTTTATTCTCCAAGTGACGCATCATAATTTTCTATCTCCCCCTAGAGTCTTATACATCCAAGTTACAAAAAATACACTGAAAGAAATTATTCTTTCAGTGTATTTATATTGATAGTAGTGTCTATTCTTTGTATGCGTAAGCAATATCATAGCCTATACGCCAGAAACGTAGATGTGTCTACGGCACAAATCTAAGTCCTATTCTAGTTACCAATGATAAATGGATGCAAAGGATCCATCATCCATATCCTAATACGGCTTGTACTAGTACCTAGAATCATACCGCTCACCAGCATACATGGTTAGTTTGCATAAAGGAATACACCCGTCTACTATGAACGAATCTCTAGTTAATTTCCAATATACCCTGGCGCTCTATCACCGCGCTTAGCCTCTTCAGATGATGCATTATCCTTTGTACGAGCATGATTGTCCGTATCCTTTGAGGAATTCTTATCAGCAGAGGACTTGTCTTTCTTTGGCGTTAACAATTCCGTCGCCTTGTGCCCCGTTACTGCTTCTACTACTGAATCAAGAGAAATGCTTGCTCCATCCTTAGGTAACACAGTATCATCAAATTCTGGCTCATCCTCCATACCAAGAAGATCATTAAACGCTGATTTTGCTTCTGCTGGACTAATCATATCCTGAGATACCATCTGCATAAGCACCGTATATTGTCGTTCCTTAGCAGCCTGATAGTTATCTCGTGGATTATAATAGGTAGGCGCTTGTGGTAACCCCGCTAGCATAGCTGATTGCGCTAAAGATAGGCGAGCTGGCGTGGTGTCAAAATAGCCTTGTGCCGCCGCCTTAATCCCCGTATAATTATTACCAAAATAAACGGAGTTAAGATACATGGTAATAATCTCATCCTTTGAATAATGCCGTTCTACTAGAAAGGCTAACACCATTTCTTCTAATTTACGAGAAAATGTGCGATGACTCGACAAAAAAATATTCTTTACCAGTTGCTGGGTAATCGTGCTACCCCCTTCAACCGTTTGTCCTGCCATAGTATTCATATATAGGGCACGTCCTATGCCTTGTACATCAATGGCGCCATGATCATAAAATCGTTTATCCTCTGCTGCTATTAACGCTTTCTTAGCGAAATCACTAATATTTCCCTCCCTCACTTGGTTATCCGGGCTAACACGTCGATTGATAGCTTCGGCTACAGCATCTTCAATGTGAAATAAACGATACAAACGATCTAACACAGTCAATTGATCTTCCGAGGCCGTACTGCGCTCACCTTCAGGTAGTGTACTACTTGTTTCTTCCGTCTCTATAGTGTCGCTATGGCTTGCTGTATATTCATCATAGGCAATCAAACCGCCTACCACGAGAAATAAGGCAATAACCGCGCCAATCACTATACGACATATACATTTTATTAAAATCATCATATACTTATCATATCACATTTAAGTGAGAATTGACATTTATATATATGCTAATTCTATTGTATCGATTTTTCATGTATAATATAAATAAGTATATATAAAGGAGTAAAAATTATGAAACAATGTATGGATGCCACCAATTTACATCGTCGTATTAGTAAAATTATTGGTCAAGTACAAGCCATCGACCGTATGATTGAAGAGGATGTGCCTTGCGAAGATATTCTCAGTCAAATTAATGCCGCTAAATCAGCCTTACATAAGGTAGGGCAAGTCGTACTGGAAGGTCATATCAATCACTGTGTACGCGATGGCATTGAACATGGCGACGTAGATAAAACAATTTCTGATTTTACAAAAGCAGTCGAACGATTTGCCAATATGGGCAAGTAACCGACTAGAAACGAGGTATTTCCTATGAAATTTACTAAAATGCATGGTTTGGGCAATGATTTTGTCATGTTCACAGATCCTAACGGTGCCCATAAGGATTATACACAGGCTGCCATTACCTTGTGCGATCGTCATACGGGGATTGGCGCCGATGGTATCATTGTGGTCATTCCCTCTGAAATAGCCGATATTCGTATGCGCATCATAAATGCTGATGGTAGCGAAGCAGAAATGTGTGGCAACGGCATTCGTTGCTTTGCCAAATATGCCTATGAAACAGGGGCGATGCAAAAAACAACATTTTCCATCGAAACATTAGCAGGTATTATGAAACCGACCTTAACGATACAAAATGGGATTGTAACAGAAGTAACCGTTGATATGGGACATCCTTTCTTTGATGCTAAGGATATTCCTATGAATATAAGCGCTTACAAGGTCATTGATTATCCCATAACTGTAGCAGGCCAAGAAATGCATATCAGCTCCTGCTTGTTAGGTGTGCCCCACACAGAGGTCTATGTGGACGATGTGATGACCGTTCCACTCACTACCTTAGGTCCTCTAATTGAAACGCACCCTCTATTCCCACGTCATACAAATGTTAACTTTGTACAAGTTATCAATGACCATCATATAAAAGTACGCACGTGGGAACGTGGCGCTGGGGCTACCTTAGCCTGTGGTACTGGTTCCTGTGCGTGTGCTGTTATGAGTCATGAAAAAGGATTAACCACTCGTGAAGTAGATGTAGAACTTGCACTAGGCACATTACACATTACCTATCTACCAGATGGCACCGTCCTCATGAGGGGCCCTGCAGAAATTGTATTTGAAACAGAGCTTCCCATGACTATCTAACAATCAGCCCTATGCCATAACGATGTCTATCATAGGACACTAAGAAAGACTCATTGCTCTACAAAGAATAAAAAGAAAAAAACTAAGTCCCATTGAATTAGGGATGTTAGAAAAATTGATTCAGAGCGTCTTTCGGTAGTACGATACAACAGATAAAAAGGCTATGAGTTTGAATGCTCATGGCCTTTAAATTATTACAAAAATAGAGTTATAGGACAAAACGTGTTGTTTTAAATGCCGATAGAACTAGAAAATACCTAGTTCCATCGGCATTTTATCTTTTTTAGTGAACTTTAAAGGGTGGACAAAATGTGTTGCAAAAAAGCTGAAATCTCTTGCATTTACTGGCCTAAATAGGGTTTTATCTTTCTAGGAATATATTTTTTTAGAAGGAGTATTTTTATGAAAAATGTTAGATGCCCTAATTGTGGCTTTAGTTGTAGAAAACATGGTAGGTCTAATGCAGGTTCCCAAAGATGGATATAGAGGCAGTGTAGATGTTCATTTACGAATATAATTACAAAAGATGAAATCAAATTACAATTATTTTTAAAGTGGTTGTTTGGCAAGAATACTCAGAATGAAATGACAGGACAAGGTCGTAGTTTTCATAGAAAAACAGTAAGGTTTTGGGAGTTATGGCCGTTGCCCCCTAAAATTGAAGTATCGAGTACAGTGGTTTTTGTTAATGGAATTTATTTAGCTAAAAATGTCTGTATTTTAATCTGTTGTAATCAACAATACGTTCTGGGGTGGTACGTTTGCAGATATGAACATTCTAGAGCGTGGTGTGCTTTACTACAACGCATATCTAGTCCTATTGTTGTTATTTCAGATGGAGGTACTGGCTTTTAAAAAGCATTAAAAAAAGTTTGGACCAAGACAAAACTACAAAGGTGTATCTTCCATGTATTTCAGTAAGTTAAAAGATATACAACAACACGACCTAAAAGTCTCGCTGGAAAAGAACTATATGGATTAGCCAAAACTTTATTAACAATAAAAACACAAGATCAGGCTCGGGTATGGATTCAAAATATAATGGCTTGGAAGATTCGACATAAAATATTTCTAGCTGAAACAACCATAGATGAGTATGGTACTATACGACCTAAGCATGAACGCTTAATAAAGACAGAAAACTCCTTAATCAAATTAATCAATAAACATGTATTATTTACATATTTAGATAAATCTTTATGGTTTGAATGCCCTGCTACAAACAATCGAATTGAGGGTGGAATTAATGCACAATTACGTACTATGCTGCGAAATCATCGTGGTATGTCAATCGAAAGAAGAATAAAAGCGGTGTTCTGGTGGTGCTATATGCACTCACCGAACCCGCTTCCATTCAAAGAAATACTTAAGGTTATGCCGACCAATAAAAGTATCTCTGATATATATAATACCATGATTGTACAATCCAGATTAGATAACTCGATTCCAACATGGGGAGATGCCATTGCATGGAGTAATTTGCATAATTATGATTATTCTTTTAACAATTCATGGGATTAAATTTGCAACACGTTTTGTCCTATAACCCTATATTTTATATAAAAAATCAATAATTTCATCAATTGATTGAAATCTTTCTTTTAAGTTAGTAGAAAGACCTTTATTAATAAAGCTAGATAGATTCTTATTTTTTATATTATTTATATTTTTTCTACCTGTTAATACAAAATATATCAATCGAGTTATTGAATAAGTTTCATGTTCAATTCCATAATTACTAAAACCATAAGTTACTAATCCTGGATCGTTGAAGCCCCCCTTAAAATCCGTATTTAATGATGTTAAATTACTTTCAGGTGTCTTTACTAGTCCAAAATCTGAAATTTTAACTACATTAACATCGTCGTAGATCTTTATTAAAATATTATTTGGACTAATATCTCTATGAAGCAAATTTTTTGAGTGAATGTATTTAAAGGCTTTTAATATTTGTAAAGATAAGTTTTTCCTATCAGTTTTCTTTAATAAAGTGTTGTTTTCATTTATATAGCTTTCTAGAGTTTTATCCATATACTCCATTGTGTACTCTTTTTTTGATCATTAAAGTTATATACTTCAACAACATATGGAGATGATAAATTTTTCATTTCTTCAAATTCATTTTTAAACCTAACTTTTTCTTTATCAGATAAATCATTTTTTGCTCTTTTTAAGACAAATTTCTTTCCATAAAAAGGGTCTATATATGAAAATACTTTTGCATACGAACCCTCTCCGATAATTTTGATATCAACAATTTTATTTCTCCCACTAGGAGAATTAATCGATATAACCTCGGTAGGTTTTAAAATAGGAATAGTATAATAAAGTTGAACTTTTGCCATATTTGGAGGTATCTCGCTACCTCCACTATTAGAAAGAAATCCTTCAGACTCTTTGATAACCTTTTTATAATATTCGTCAAATGAAAAAGAAAATTTCGTGTTTTTAAGTGCTCGATGCATACCTGTTACAACATTAATAGCTAATAATAACTCTCTACTAGGTTCAGCCCAAAAATGTACTCCGTATTCTCTTGTAGGTAATCTTTGGTTCATGATTTTATAGTTCTCAACCATTAGATGATGAATTATAGAGAAAATTTTCTGTAGTTTTTCTGACTTGAAACATTCATATAAGTCAATAAATTCTATATTAATATATTTAACAATTTCTCTATACTGTGTTTCTATATAATTTTCTAAATCCATTTTTTAAACTTCACCACATTTCTAGATATCATAAATTATATTTTCTTAGAGTTTAATCTTCTGTTTAATAACTTAATAATATTGTTTTTACTTAATTCAAAAATACTTTCAGGTAACCCGTATTCTTTGTAAACCAATTTATTAAATTTTATCCAATCAAAATCTTCTAATTGAATATCAATATTTTCAACCTTCTTTTCTTTTATTTTTTTCCACGAATTCAAAATTATATTTTTTGATTTTGTTGATAATAAATCAGGATTTAAAAAATATGATTGACTTATTCCATCCTTAGTTAAATCAGTTGCCCCTAATGCTCTACCAAAACCTGATCCCATTAACATAAATATTGAAACTGATGTATTAAGTAATGCATGAATTAGATTCTTATCATCTTTATGCTCATACTTTAATCTAAATGCAGTAACCCTTTGATTTACAACAGTCTCTTCTTCAAACATCACCCAGAAGAATCTTTTTCCTGGGTTTATAGAGGTAGCAAAATCAGCAAATTGCGGTTTTTGATCAGCTTGATACCACGAATTTTTTCTCTTATTTTTTCTATTTATAGCTACTGGTGTATTTTCAATCTTCTTAATATATTTAATTGTATCAATATTACCTTTATTTTTGATGGTGTCGATTGAATCCTTGGTGTAAAAATAGTATTCATTAGTAATGTTAATATGGTAGCTATCAACATTACTTAAGTTTTTAAGTATTGGAAACGTATATTCATCATCGGCATACTTTTCACCTGTAATAAAAATTTTATCTGCTCCAGTTCTAACGCCTCTGCTACTGTTAAAAATACTATTTAAATCGACTAGTTTTTCTTTAATATCTAATATCCAGCTAACATCGTCAAATAGAGGTTCTAATGATAATCCTAAGTTTATAAATTCATTAACCTCATCGTATCCATATTCTTCTAGATTAAATAGTTTACTTTCGGAATTAAATAAAATTGATTCAGATAGTTCTTCAATCATTTCCTCTTTACATGTCCTAGGATTAATATTTAACGAAACAAATTTAGTACCTTTATCTAACGATTGACTTTTATTTTTTAATATAACTATTGAAGAAACTATTTCCGCATTTGCAAACCATCTACCAACATTCGAATATAGGATATATTCAACCTCATAATACTCTAAAAGCGTTTTATAAAAAGATTTGTAGTTCTTTTGAATCTTGAACCACGAATTTGAAATTATTACGCCAATTTTACCATTATTGTTATCCAGCAAATCTTTAAATTTTAACAATATTATTTGATATATATCTGATTTTCTATCTAATGAAGTTGAAGATACAAACTTTTCTATTTTTAATTTGTCTGATTCATTCCTTTTATTGCTACTGATAAATGGCAAGTTAGATAATAGATAGTTGAATTTAGGAATTTCTAATACTTCATTTTTACCAGTCATAGGATTTACAATATTAATTGAATTTCCAATATTTAAATCAAAAACATCACTTTGAAAAACTATGTTTTTCTTATTTATGCTTTTTGGAGAAGTCATTGCAAGGTTTGCAATTTGTAGAGGATAGTTATATTTATCAGAAGACCAAACATGATCATGAGCATAGTCTACAGAATTATAATTTGAAATATATTTAATCATGTTTTTTGCTATAGTTCCTGACCCAACAGTTAAATCGGCATATTCACCAACCCCCTCATCGATTGCCAAATGTACTAATAACTTCGCTAGATTATTTGGGGTTGTATAAAGACCCATTAATTCTCTCTTAGAAATATCCACGATATTTTCTAGAATATTTGAGGTAAATTCCATACTCGCATTTGAAAAATTTGTTTGTGATAGAAAAATGTTAAACTCATTTATACTAGAAACAACCTCCTGTGGCAAAATAGTTTCATACTTTCCGACATTTAATATAGTATAAAAGTCAGTTTTTTTAACTTCCTCGTTATATTTTACTGATAATTCATTGATATTTTCATGTTTAGAAAAATCAATCAATAAATTATTTATTCCAGTATGATATCTCTTTATTAAATGTGAGAATAGAATTCTATTAATCCATTTGATTATAATATTCTTAGCAAATGCTAAATAGGATTTCTTTTCATTATTAATATCAGAAATTATAGATAACTCTGCTTTTTCATTTTTTACCCAATAATTAACATATTTTCTAAAGGTAATATCTGTAAGATTTGAGTAGTTATAAGCTATTAATGGAGCAAGTTTATCTGAGATCGTATTTACATAATTTGAAATATTAAACTCTATAGGAGCGGCTACAAATTTTTCAGCTAGTAATTCTTCATTTAAACAAGAAAGAACATCCTCTAATTGTTTTTCCCATATATCTGTATTGTTCTGAACTTCTTTTCTATCAATTAAAACTTGACTATATTGATAAAAAAAATGCGTAGCCTTATCTTGCCATTCACCATTTTTATTTTTTATGTAAATAGACACATATTGAAAATTCCATAATACAAAAGCACTCGTTCCCAATCTATCCGCTTTATCTCTAGCATTAGATATAAATTCAGAATCATCTATTGGAACATCGGGCATTTTTAGTTCCCAACCCATTAAAGGTTGTAATTTATCCTCATCTTTAAATATAATTATATCTGGAAAAAGAGTAGAATTTCGATTATCTTTAGCGTTCTCACTTTTAAGTGAAAGTTCACCCACAGCCTTTTTCATACCCCAGTTATTATTGCTAAATATTATATTTATTTTGGTAATTAATTCGCTTCCTACACTTCTCTCGTTAGATATTAAATTTGATTTGCTTTGCATATTCCCTCTCCAACAGATTGACCGGAACAATTTCGCTTAACATATTTCCATCAGTTATTAGCATATTTTCATAACTTTCTAATATTCTATTTTTTGAGATTTCTACATAATCAATTTTTTTATTTTTAAATAAAGCCACGTCAATGTTTTTCTCTATACCTACAAAATTTCTACCTTCAAGTAGAGCAGCTACTAAAAAGGACCCTGATCCACATGTGTTATCCAAAACAACATCTCCTATGTTAGAATATGTCCTAATTAAATATCTTGCTAATTCTACAGGTTTTTGTGTTGGGTGAACAACTTTTCCTTCCGATTCAGCTGTCTTAAAATATATTACATCAACAGGGTATCTGTCTCCATCACTCTCAACTAATACAGGATTGAAGTCCCCATATGAACCTGTCAGTTGATTTTTACGTATACCTTTACTATAAGCTTCTCCTCTAGTCATTTGAGGATTGTAAACTGGTTGTTTTCTATAAAATACAACTATGTCTTCATGTTTTCTTAGTGGCTGTATCTTCGCATTTAAGAAATTTGTTGGCTTAGATTTTTCCCAAACTATTTTATATTTATAATTTTTAGGATTTGAAAGCATCAATTGTGCTGTAAATAAACCTGAAGCTGTAAAAATCATAGCACCATTGTCTTTAACTATTCTATTATATTCTTTCCATAGTTCTTCCAGCGGAATTACACTATCCCATTTATTTTGTGTAGTACCATAAGGCAAGTCTACTAACAACATATCGATAGAATCATCAGGTATTTTTGACATAATTTCAAGAGAATCACCCTCTATAATATTATTAAGAAATTCTGTATATTCTAATTTATTAATACAAGTTTTACCCATTTTTAAACTCCAATACCTCTGATATATCACATTTAAAATATCTACAAATTCTACCAAGTATTTCCATACTCACATTCTCGTCACGTCCCATTTTAGCTATGGTATGAGGAGTTGTTTGTATGGCTTTTTGTAGGTCTAATTTATTCATCTTTTCATCTATTAATTTTTTCCATAATTTATCATAGGAAAATCCCATATTCCACCTCAAATTAATCTTCTACTTTATACAGTTTTTCTATAATATTATACCACAAATTGTAACTTAATCTTTACATATTTCTTAACTAGTTGATTAGCCTATTACGTAATTCTTACAGTATATTAAAAAAGCTGAAAGAAATGACATGTCATTTCTTTCAGCTCTTTTTTATAACTCTGTCTGTTACATATGAAAATCATTAGATAGTAAATAGACCTAATAAGGCACCAAAAGTAAGAGAAATTAAAGAAAGTACAAACAATCGTGGTGCACAGAATTTTAACATATCTTTAATTTCTACACCGGCCAAGCCGCACGCTAAGAATGTTGTTGCCGCATGCGGTGTTACTAATACGCCATAGTTTTTGGAAATCAACATAGCCATCGCCATATTATGTCCATCAATACCAAATTGTTGTCCTACGCTAATAGCGAGTGGTACAAGACCAAAGAAGTAGGAGTCAGTACCTAATAACATACCGATTGGCACACCAAAAATGCCGAAAACAGTTTGCAAATGACCACCAATAGCATCTGGCACTAAGCCGATTAACAAGGATGCCATGGATTTCATCATACCTGTTCCGTCTAAGACACCTAAGAAGATACCGGATGCCAATAGGATCATAGGCATAGTCAAGGCTGTATCTGCATGCATTTTAATCGCCTTAGATTGCGCTTTTGCCCCAGGGAAATTAATAATTAAAGCTATGGCCAACCCTAGCATAAATGCTCCATATAATGGCACTTTTGTAAAGCAAAGAAGGCCAATAACACCAAGGGTAATCAACAAGTTAATCCAGATTAACTTAGGTCGTTTCATAGCGTCAAATTCTGCTTGAGAATGACCTATATCACTATCCTCAACGGTGCTATCAAGTAAAGCAGCTTTGCCAGTGGCATGTAGCCCAGCACCGCGACGTTTTTCAACCCATCCCATATAGGCCGCAAATAGAACGACAATGACAAGTCCTACCCCTTGTAATGGGATTAATTGTTGCCACAATGCATTTACATCTGCATTGAGTACAACACCTGTACGCGCTACAGGACCGCCCCATGGCACCAAGTTCATAATACTCATCGCTGCCCCGATAATAACTAGCAAAGTAACTGGTCGAATATGTAACTTTTTATACACTGGCAACATGGCTGGAATGGTAATTAATAATGTAGAAGCTAAGGAACCATCCATATGCGCAATAACGGCAATCAAGGAAGTGGCAATCGTAACCGCCATAATATTATTGCCCGCTTTTTTGGATAGCCAATTAACCATAGGATCAAATAGCCCTACATCCCCCATGAGAGCAAAGAATACGATTGAAAAGATAAATAATACCGCTGTAGACCAAGTTTTAGATACGCCAGCTTTCACGAACGCAAAGATTTCGTGTGGTCCAAAACCTACAATCACAGCCGCTACAATAGGCACAATAACAAAAATAGGAACAGGATTTGTTTTTGATTGAATCAACGCCCAAACGATGGTTACAATCATCAAAATTCCCATTACACCAAGAAGTGTTTCTCCATACATAAGCAAATCCTCCATGTATATAATAACAAAAAGTGGGTCTAACTTATAACAATGTGCTCATTGGTAACAACACAGAGAAAATAATAATTATACATACAAGTACATGACTTACTAACACTCATTCGTTATACTTAGAAAACTAACTATAACATACTATTGATATCGAGCCGATACCATATCTATCAATATGGCACGGCTCGATGTTCTATACCGATATAACTATTATTACCATACTGTATTAACTACTACAGCTGTATGATAGCTTATCAATCAAATGCTCTCTAGTCTATTCCAGTAACCATGTACTCATGCGTACTATACTAATGGTTTGCGAACCACGTCAATCACAGAGCCGTCACGATATTCTACGACAGCTACAATATCTTCATCTTTATCGGATACGGTAACTGATTCTGGTTTGCCGACTAAATCAAAAGCAATTTGTTGTAATTCTTCAATTGTGTAAATTGGCAAGTTACTATCTCTTAAGGCATCGATTAAATCTTTGCGATTTGGATTGATAGCAATGCCTCGTTCTGTAACAATCACATCTACAGATGTACCTGGTGTGATAATGGTTTGTACGCGATCTAAAATCATTGGCAATCGACCACGTACTAATGGACATGTAATGACAGTGCATTTAGCACCTGCTGCTGTATCACTATGGCCGCCAGAAGCACCCATCAACACGCCATTTGAGTCCGTCATGCAGTTGACATTGAAATCAACATCTACTTCTGTAGCACCCAAGAATACTACGTCAAGATAATTCGTCATGCAATCAGTCCAAGGATTAGCATACATGGACGCACTCATTTCAATATGATTAGGATTTGTATGTAATGAAGCTGCCGCTGTTGTATCAAATGTTTGTGTATCATAGACTGCATCGATTAGATTGTCTTCTAACATGCCTGCCAAGATACCAGTAGCACCGCCAATACCAAAGCCAGCTTTGATACCTTTCGCTTTCAATTTTTCACCGATGAACTTAGCCACTGTCAATGGAGCACCGCCAGCGCCTAATTGGAATGCAAACCCTTCTTTAATAATCCCTGCTTCATCTAAAAAGGCTGCCGCCATTTCAGCGATTTTAATTTGTATTGGGTTTTTAGTAAATCCTACTGCCCCTGACGCAATGCCTTCTGGGTCCCCAATGGATTCTACTTCTACGATATAATCTACATCGGTTTGTGGTACAGAGTAAGGATATACATAATCTACTAAATTATCAGTAATAGCCACGGTTACATCCGCATAATGTGAATCTACCATAGCATACCCTAAGGCACCACATGCTGATTTACCTTCAGAGCCAGTAAAATTACCGCGACGGTCACAAGTAGGAGCTCCCATAAATGCTACGTCAATATGAACTTCTCCAGATTCAATAGCTCTTGCACGGCCACCATGAGAACGAATGACTACAGGGCGTTTTAATACGCCTGGATTTTTAGTAAGAAATTTACCGAGGGCAGAACGCAAGCCTGATGTTTCAATGGCTGTAACGGTACCATCTTTAATCATATCCACTAAGAAGTCATGGCAAGGGCTTAAGGAGCTAGATGCAACGGTAATGTCTTTAATGCCTTTCGCTTGAATGCGTTCCATCACCATTTGGCATATATAGTCGCCATTACGTAAATGATGGTGAAAGGACACTGTCATACCATCTTTTAAGCCTGCTTTTTCAATTGCTTCATCAATGGAAGCTACAATTTTATTAGGCTGTTGTCCATACGCACGTACTGTACGGCCTACACGATGTGTGTTTGGTGTAATCGCAAATTCGCCTTGATATACTTCTTTGCCGCTAAGGTACGGCAAGTTTGTTGGGATGTCACGACCTGCTTTATTTAACATTAATTTCAGCTCCTTCATCTACTTCTACTTTAATACCTGCTGCCCGTGCTTTATCAATAATGCGTTGTGCACGGACTACGATAGGTCCATCAATCATTTTTCCGTCTACTGCAATAACGCCTAAATTATTTTTCAATGCATTCGCATAGCTATTCAACACTTTAACAGAATGAGCAATTTCTTTTTCATCTGGTGTAAATACTTGATGAGCCAATTTAATTTGGCTAGGATGAATACACGATTTTCCATCAAAGCCAAGGGCTTTAATATAGGTTACTTCTTCTACAAAGCCTTCAGGATCTTTCACATCAGAGAAGACTGTATCTACGCAACGGATACCCGCTTCACGGGCAGCCAATAAAATCGATTGACGTGCAAACGCCAATTCTACGGCTGGTTTCGATTTACCAGTACGAAGATCAGCGCGATAATCTTCTGCACCAAGAGCAATGCCTACCACGCGAGGGCCATGGCAAATTTCTCGCACATTATACAAACCTTTTACGGATTCAATGGCAACGATGATATTAATAGTGCCTTCTTCCCATCCATTTTCTTTTTCCACTTCTTCAATCTTACGAGCTACTAATTCCACTTCTGATACGTCTTCTGTTTTTGGTAAGCGAATCAAATCAGGTTTAGCAGGAATAATGACTTCCATATCTTTAATACCATATGGTGTTTGTGTAGGATGATTGATACGAACCACTGTTTCTGCACGGAATTTCATAGACTTTAATGCTTCTGCTGTCATTAATCGAGCCGTATCTTTTTCTGTAACAGGAATGGAATCTTCTATATCAAACATCAAGCTATCTGAACCGTGAATATCCGCACTGTTAATCATTTTAGGTGAATTGCCCGGTACGAACATCATCGACCGAGAAATACGAGCTTTTGCTGCTTCTGTTAATGCACTCATTATTCTTGGCTCCCCCTTTCTAAGGCACCCATAACACGGGCTTTAATCGCATAGTCCCAAGCTGCTTTATCATCACAAATTACTTTCACACCGTCAAAGCCTTGTTCTTTCACTGTGTTAATAATCAATTCTTCAATATGTTTGCCATATTGACGCATGACTTTTGAAGTTAATTCCACTTCAATACCTGCACTAATTGGTTCCACTGTAACGAGAACATCTTGCTTTTCATCAAAACCAGCCGTAGCAGTTTTCACTAAATGCTTCATAGTATATCCTTTCTTAGGTACATCTGAAAGTTACTACATCGTAGTAACTTTCCCTACAACATAAAATACAATAGGTCTATAAAAAACATTGTGCAATGTCTTTACCTTGTTAACCGATATAGCCTGTAAGGGACCACCATAACGGGCTAATCGTAAAATCAATAATCAAATAAACAATAACCAATAACGCTCCCACAGTCCACCAAGTTTTTACGGTGTTATATCCAGCGGAGAAAATAATTGGTCCTGGGGACGCGCCATAATGTGTTAAGGAACCGCCAAACGCATTCGTCGTCAACATTAATAAGCCGAATAGCGCAGGATCTACGCCTGTCGCCTTACCCACTGTCAAGAATACGGGCATCATAGATGCGATATAGGCTGTACTGGAGGCAAATAAATACCGAATAGCGCAGCTGATAATCGCCAATATAACTGCCACCATAAGTGGGGAAAGGTCAAATGCCATATGACTTTCCATGAATGTAGCCAACCAGTCAAAGAATTTCGCTTTTGATAAGGCTGTCGAAATACCAAGTAAGCCACCGAACCAAATGAATGTGTTCCACACCGCTTTGGTTTCCACAATATCATTCCATGTAATAATCTTAGTCAATAAGGTGAATGCCATCGCTACCAGTGCTACTGCAGTGGCATTTACGGCAATACCGATAGATGGCAAGGCCCAACCGATAAGGGCTAAGACGAAAATCACGCAGAGGATCTTTTCACTGGTCTTCATATCGCCTAGTTCCGCTAACCCCTTAGCGGCTAACGCTTTATTATCAATGGTTGTCACTGTAGGTCGATCCACATAGTACGCAATCAAAGGTGTGATGATTAGCATTAACAAACCAGGAACGATCATGGCTAAGGCCCATTCACCCCACGTCAATGAGATGCCTAAAATTTTATTCACAAAGTCTAAGGCAAGTAGATTGGGCGCCATGGCGGTCATGAAAATAAAGGATGTTATTTTTGTAACAAAATAACCATTCATCAAAATATAGGAACCACCTTTACGGGCTGTTTCACCAGGAAATGAGTGAATGGATTCTGCAATGGATAAATTGATTGGATATACAATGCCTGCTGCACGAGCCGTATTCGATGGTGTAGCTGGAGACAATATAAAATCAATCAATGCCGTTACATATCCTAAGCGCAATACGCTGCTACCAAATAGACTTACTAAATGGTACGCCAATCGATGCCCCAGTCCCGTCTTACCAAAAGCAACACTTAGCGAAAAGGCGGCAATAATCATCCATAAGGATGTGGAGCCATAGCCAGCCAATAATATTTTGGCATTATCCATAAAAATAGAAGATGCGGCAATAATGGCTAAAAATATAATCTGTACGGAATAGGGTTTTAACATAAGCCCTACAATCGCTGATAAATAAAAACCTAATAGGCGCCAACCTTCTTGACTCAACCCGTCTGGTGCCCCTGAAAACCATGTATATAATGGAATGGCTATCATGATAGCTAATTTCCAAATTTTGTTATTCATACAAATCCCTTCTATCGATTTACTACTCTGTATATATTCCACCTAGAATCTATACCATACAAAACTACACAACATATCTATTCCTATATGCACTAAGTCTATAACAATATTCTTATAATATGTGTATATAGAATACATATAATTCCATACATTCATTATATATGGTCTAGTAGAAGAAGAAAAATAGAAGCCTCTTATAGGGGGGTATAAAACTTTTATACCTATTGAACAACAACTACGTAACTCTTGTTACTTAACAAAAAAAGTTCACGTCTATATAATACATAGACATGAACTTTCATTATCGATATAAGGACACTCATTCTTTGTAAAAGAACGATGTGTCTACTACTTCATGTTCTTCATAATATGAAGTCACAAATTCTATAAAAATTTTAGCAGCTGATAAATTTAATATGCTTTCATTATAAAACATCTTTGTGCTTCTTGTCACGAAATTTCCCTGTTTATCACATACGGGGCGCACCACAATATCTCGATCCTTGCAAGAACCAAGACCCATATACGTAAGGATTGACCAGCCTAGTCCTTCCCGTACAAAGTGGCGACAGGTTACCATGGAATTCACTTCCATCCCTAATGTTAACATTTGTGGAATATGTTCTCCACACCAAGTTTCAATCACATTGGCTACGGTTGGATCTGTTTGATATCGAATATATGGAATGTCCCCTAATTCGTGAAACGGAACGGGGTCTTTATAGACCACACAGTACGGTTCCTCTAATAAGGTAGTCGCTTGACCTACTCCATTATAGTCACCTCGTGCAAAGGCAATCATGCATTCGCCAGAATTAAAAGATTTAATCGCTTGGTGGCTAAATCCTGTTTTTACATGCACCGTAATGTCTGGATACTGTTCCCTAAACAGTCGTAATAAGCGCGGCAATTCATAATCAGCAAAATTAATGGAAGAGGAAATTTTTAAGGTGCCACTAATTTTGCCCGATACGGAGCTTAATTTTTGTCGCAATGACTCTTGTTCGCCTAGCATGTGGCGGCAATATTCATAAAACACTTCGCCCTCTGGCGTAAGGATAATCCCTTCATTGGTTCGCAATAATAAAGATATATCTAACTCACGTTCCATATGACGCAATCGATAGCTAAGAGCCGGTTGCGATATAAACAGTTTACCAGCTGCTTTCGTAATATTCCCTTCTTCAACTACCGTAGTAAACGTTTTCCATTCTCTTTCATCCATAGATTGCTCCTATCTATCGGCATATACGATGCCCTACAACACCAACACATCTATGTTAACGAGCATTAACGGTTCCTTCAAATACTTTTCCCCGTACGCCATCAACAGTAACAATTTGACCATCCTCCAAAACACGTTCTACCTCTTTTGCTCCCAAAATAACTGGTATGCCTAAGTTAATACCTATAATGGCTCCATCCGATGTAAATCCATCTTCTACCGTAATTAAGGCACCTGCCTGTTTTGCTAATGCCATATAGTTAGGCTCCATAGTTCCTATAACAAGGATATCTCCTGGTTGAAAGTGTTCATGACTTTCATGGCGACTGGCTATGTATATACGCCCCGTAGCAGACGTACTGCCAAGGCTATTACTATCAATTAACACATTGCCCGCCACGTGCACGCGAATCATATTCGTTGTGCCATGTGAACCAGATTGTACACCGGCTGTAACGACGACTAAGTCGCCAGAAGAAATACAATTATCCGCTAAGGCTTGGTGTATGGACTGGGTTACCATGCCGTCAGAATTAGTACACACAGGTCCTTTAATCGCCTGAACGCCCCAATACAGTTGCATACGTCGAATCGTAGCCGCATGAGGTGTTACCGCTACTACTTGACAGCTAGGCCGATGGCGTGCCACGCCAATTGCCGTAGCGCCCGTTTCTGTACAGGTAATAATCGCACTGGCCCCTAAGTTGTTAGCCACGTCTACACTGGCCGCGCAAATTGATTCCGTCGTATTCATGGAGCCTGTTCTAATTTGCCGCCCCGCATTGTCATAAATGCTCGCTTGCTCTGTCACTTCTGCAATACGTGTCATCGTTTGTACCGCTTCCACAGGATAGGTACCATTTGCCGTTTCCCCACTCAGCATAATAGCATCTGTGCCATCTAAAATCGCATTCGCCACATCGCTCGCTTCCGCTCGTGTCGGTCTAGGTTGGTGAATCATAGATTCTAACATCTGCGTTGCCGTAATCACTACTTTCCCCGCTTCATTGCATTTTCTAATAATCATTTTCTGCAGTACAGGCACTTCTTCCGCTGGAATTTCCACGCCTAAATCACCACGAGCTACCATTAAGCCGTCCGCCATTTTTAAAATATCATCGAGGTTGTTAAGTCCTTCTGCATTTTCAATTTTTGCAATAATTTTTATATCTTTTCCCTTGCCTTCGCTTTCTAAAATACGACGAATGGCCACCACATCTTCACCGCGTTGTATAAAAGAAGCGGCGATGTAATCCACATGTTGCTGGCAGCCAAATCGTAAATCCGCTTCATCCTGAGCGGATACGGCTGGCAAATGTAATGGCACTCCTGGCACCGCCACACGCTTACGATCGCCAATTTCTCCACTGTTATTCACATAGGTCACAATATCTGTATCGGTAATTTCTACTACCGATACCTCCACAAGTCCATCGGCTAACAAAATGCGATCTCCTATAGACACATCATGAATGAGCCCCGCATAACTAACGGTGTTGCGTTCTTGATTCCCCATAACCGCTTGTGTCGTCAATGTAAACGTTTGTCCTGCTTGTAAATATACTGTTCCCTTTTCAAATAGACCTAGTCGTACTTCTGGTCCTTTCGTATCCAACATCAATGCCACTGGTTGCCGCACAATAAGTGCTGCATCACGCACCATATTCATTCGTTCTTCTTGCTGTTCATGCGTACCATGAGAAAAATTAAACCGCGCCACATTCATGCCAGATTTCAACATGTTTTCTAATATACCCGGTTGGTCGGTACCTGGGCCTATGGTACATACAATTTTAGTTCGCTTATTCATACTATACCTCTATAGGCATACACATTCCATCTCTATTACATAATAGAAATCACTGGTGGAATCAGGTATTACCTTTACTAAACCATTAATAAAACTCTATACAATCTTCACCTAAGATGGTCACCAACTGGTGGCAAATCTCGTCTGTCGGTGTAAAGTAAAAACTTGGATGCAACGGAATAGATTTACGTTGCTTCTCTAAATAAAAGCTAACCGGTACATTGCCCGTCGCCTTCGTAAGTAATGTTTTTAATTGTTGGCTCACTTCTGGTGTATCACACTCTATAGGAATATGAATCACCATCCGTCGCACTGTATGATAATTAACTTTCAAAGGCATGACGGACTCAGCAATGATTTGAACGCCTTTTTCATCTGCATCAACACGACCTTTAATTTTAACAATCATATCTACTGCTATATAAGATTGTGCTTTTTGATAGGTTTGTGGGAACAAAACTACATCACTAGCGCCAGTAAAATCTTCCAACCGCACGATGGACATCAACTCATTGCGTCGTGTCATGCGATCTGTTTTACTCGCAATCAAACCTCCCACTGTCACTTGCTTGCCATCATAGGCTTCTGGATTATCTCGCAAGCGGCCCAATTCAAACAAGGACGATAATTCATTGGCATAGCTACTCAAAGGATGTCCTGTAATATAGAATCCTGTATATTCTTTTTCATCCTTTAACTTTTCCTCTTCCGATAAATCCTCTATAGAGGGCGTCTTAATATAATCTATATCTTCTTCTAAACCGCCAAACAAATTCATCGTTCCTAAGGCTTGATCTTTTTGTTGTTTACTGCCCACAGCCTGAGCCGCTTCGTACATATGCAACAACTGATTGCGATTTTCCCCAAAACTATCCATAGCACCACAGCGAATTAAACTTTCTAATAATCGTTTATTCACCACTTTCGCATTCACCCGTTTGCAAAAATCAAGAAGTGACACATATTCTCCCGCTCTTTGACGTTCTAGAATAAGCTGATCAATGGCATTATCGCCTACATTTTTAATGCCCCCTAAGCCAAAGCGAATCGCCGTATCTTCCACCACGAATCCATGTTCACTGTAATTCACATCGGGGCCCAATACAGTGACGTCATGTTTCTTACATTCATTGATATAATAGGTAAGTTTATCCATGTTCGTCATAAAGCTCGTCATGGTAGCCGCCATAAATTCAGGGAAATAATGAGCTTTTAAATAAGCCGTTTGATAGGCAATATACGCATAGGCAGCACTGTGTGATTTATTAAATCCATATCCTGCAAAATACACGAGCAAATCAAATACTTCATTAGCAATAGCATCGTCAATCTGATTGTTACGAGTGCCGGCGATAAAGGATTCGCGCTGCGCTTTTAAGACAGATTCCTTTTTCTTACCCATAGCACGACGCAATAAATCAGCTTGCCCCAGTGAAAAGCCACCCATAACAGAGGCAATTTGCATAACTTGTTCTTGATACAAAATAACACCGAATGTATCTTTTAAAATAGGCTCTAACAAAGGATGCAAATAGGTTACTTCACGCTGTCCATGACGACTTTTAATAAAATCATCTACCATGCCACTGCCCAATGGACCTGGCCGATATAGGGCCACAAGGGGGATTAAATCTTCAAAATGTTCTGGCCCTAAGGCCATTACAAGTTTTGTAATCCCCTCTGACTCTAGTTGAAATACCCCTGCCGTATCGCCACGACTTAAAATTTCACACGCCTTTTTATCATCAAGAGGAATGCGATTTATATCAATCGTAAGGCCGCGATTTTTTTGAATGAGTGCCAATGCATCCTCTATAACTGTCAACGTGCGCAAGCCTAAAAAGTCCATTTTTAACAGACCTAACTCTTCAATATTATCCTTGTCGTATTGTGTCACAAATCCTTCTTCATTGGCATTTTGCACAGGCACGTGATCGTCTAAAGGATCAGCAGAAATCACGATGCCTGCTGCATGGGTTGACGTATTACGAGCAATGCCTTCTAGCTTTAGGCAAAAATTAATAAGTTCCTGTACTGCTGGATCACTTTCATAAAGCACTTTTAACTCTTTACTTTTCAAGGCCTTTTCTAAGGTAATGCCGAGTTCGTTCGGAATCATCTTAGCAATGCGGTTTACCTCGGCTAATGGCATGTCTAAGACGCGACCCACATCGCGAATAACCGCCCGTGCCGCCTCTGTACCGAACGTAATAATTTGCGATACCCGTTCTTGACCATATTTAGCGGTTACATAGCGAATCACATCGTCGCGCCGTTCATAGCAAAAGTCCATATCAATATCGGGCATGCTCACCCGTTCAGGGTTCAAAAATCGTTCGAACAAAAGATTGTATCGCAACGGATCTAATCCAGTAATTCCCAACAGATAGGCCACTACAGAACCAGCGGCACTACCACGACCAGGACCGACTGGGATATGATGATCACGAGAATATTTCACGTAGTCCCACACGATAAGAAAATAATCATCAAAGCCCATATCTCCAATAATACGCAGCTCATAATCAAGGCGCTCCATCAATTCTTCTGTCGTGCTTTCATAGCGATGAGGAATCATGGACTCGCATAATTTCCGCAAATAACTATGTGCCGTTTCTCCTTCTGGCACATCGTAATGGGGCAAATGATGCTCATCAAAGGAAAATGTCACGTTACACCGCTCAGCAATGCATAGCGTAGTATCCAAGGTCTCGGGAACATGCGAAAACAGTTCCGCCATTTCATCGCCCGTTTTCATATAAAACTCGTCATTAGGGAATTTCATGCGATCCACATCAGCTCGCTTGGCGCCTGTCGATATGCACACCTTAATATCTTGTGCATCCGCATCATCACGATTCACATAGTGAAAGTCATTGGAGCAAACTAGACCCACCCCATACTCTTTGCTTAACTGAATCAGTGCCTCTTGTACGGTGAGTTCTTCTGGAATACCGTGATTTTGAATTTCTAAGAAAAAGTTATCCTTGCCGAACACATCAATATACCATTCTATGGTACGCTTCGCCGCATCCATATTGTCTTGCAGAATATATTGAGGTATTTCTCCTTGTATACACGCACTCAACGCAATAAGGCCTTTACTATGCTGTGCAATCAAGTCATGATCCGCTCGTGGCTTAAAATAGTACCCTTCTGTAGAGGCTTTGGAAACAATTTTAACTAAATTGCGATAGCCTTCCATCGTTTCCGCTAACAATACCAAATGCTTAAGTCGTTCTCTCCGTCGCCCTTCTGGTTTATCGAAGCGACTCTCAGCCGTCACATAGATTTCACAACCAATGATTGGTTTAATACCTGCGACTACGGCTTGTTTATAAAAGTAAATGGCTGCATACATATTCCCATGATCAGTAATGGCTACTGCAGGCATATTGCATTCTTTTGCTTTACTGATGACATCTGGTAAGCGCGAAATGCCATCAAGCAAACTAAATTCAGTATGTCCATGAAGATGTACAAATGGTCGCATAGTATGTCCGCCTTTCTCACATAATAATCCAACTATATTATACCATATATATCGATTATCTTTACGAATCTAACTAGTAGATTTTGTTTGTTAGTCCCATCGCTGCCACTAGTAACAGTCGGTTATCTATGGTGTGACGGGTGAAAGTAAGTGCGCATCTGTGCCTTACGCATGCGCCAATCTGGCAAGATACTTTCTACTACGGCATGAAACGCTGGAGAGTGATTGGGATGAATAAAATGGGCATATTCATGAACCATAACATATTCAATAAATGACTCTGGCCCATGAAGCAAGGTCAAATTCATTTTAATGATGCCTTTGCTCGGCATACACGATCCCCAGCGGCTACGCATGCGTTGCTCTTTAATATGGGCCAAAGGCACATCATAAGAGGCCGCTAAAAATCGTTCTTGTACTAGATTAGACCATCGAACAAAGACGGCATGACCCCACGTTTTTAAAAATTTTTCGCCCATCGCCTGTCGTTCTTCACAGGTTGCCTCTGGTAAAGCATATAAGGTAAGGGTCGATTGTCCATCGTACACCATCCGTGATTGTCGTTTACTAGGAGCCCTATTCACCACTAGTGAAACGGGACGGCCTAGCAAAATGATGTCTTCCCCTTCTGTATAGGAAGGCCTAAAGCGTCTATCATCCGCTTGTCGCAAGCGCCACTCTTTTCTAGCTCGCTCAATAAACGATAGATGAGATACTACAAAATCATCGATTTGTTCTACCGGTACAGACCGTGGCGCCGACACACGCACCGAACCATCCGCAAGTACTCGTAAATTAATACGTTTTACAGGCTTTCTCGTCAGCTCATAGGAAAGGCATTCCCCATCCTCTTCGATTACCCGTTCCAAAGTCGTTACTGCTGATGATGGCTGACTTACGCCGCCTATAAAAGGCAATCTTCTTATCCTATCCCATAGTCTATTCATCATTCATCCTCTACTACTCTACCCATCGTAGATGTATACTACCATACACCTATGCATCCTAAGTATATACATCCCATATATACTAATATGCTACGTATCACTTCATGTATATTCATCATATCACATTCGTCTAGCATACCCTAGGCTCACTACTATTTTCCATACAATCATCCTAATCGATGTATCCAAGCGCACTTATTAACTCACCCATTACTAGCACAAAAACCTCCTTATCACACCAAAGTATGACAAGGAGGCCTACGTCTATGTATGCATGCGTAGTAAGAGCTGTGACAACTTACTACATGATGCTACAAGTATAATCATTATTTTGCATTCTTAGCCGCTTTTGCACGAGCCGATCTATCTAGAATTGCTTTGCGCAAACGAATGGATTTTGGTGTAATTTCAACCAATTCATCATCATTAACCCATTCTAATGCTTGTTCCAAACTCAAAATACGAGGTGGTGTTAAACGAACCGCTTCATCAGAAGAACTAGAGCGCATATTCGTAACATGTTTTTTCTTACATGGGTTGACTTCCATATCTAATTCACGAGAATTTTCACCGATAACTTGACCAGCATATACATTTTCATTGGCCCCTAAGAATAAGACGCCTCGATCCTGTACAGAGTTTAAACCGTATGGAGTCGTTTCCCCAGTTTCAAATGCTACAAGTGCACCACGAGTACGACCAGGAATATCACCTTTGTATGGTGCATATCCATGGAACACATGGTTCATAATACCAGTCCCTTTTGTATTGGTTAAGAATTGTGATCTAAAGCCAATCAAGCCACGAGCCGGAATAACAAATTCCATGCGCAAATAGCCAGCTAATTCAACCATATTGATAAGTTCCGCTTTACGAACCCCTAAGGATTCCATAACTGTACCCATAAATTCTTGTGGCACATCAATTGTTAAATATTCTAATGGTTCACACATTTGATCCTGAATGCGTTTGAAGATTACTTTTGGTTTCCCTACTTGCAATTCATAGCCTTCACGACGCATCGTTTCAATTAATACGGCCAAATGTAATTCCCCACGACCAGATACTTTAAAAGCATCTGCCGAATCAGTATCTTCTACTTTCATAGACACATTCGTTTGAATTTCTCGATACAAGCGATCGCGTAAATGACGACTTGTTACAAATTCACCTTCACGACCTGCAAAAGGAGAATTATTAACCATAAACATCATGGATAATGTTGGTTCATCAATAGTAATGGTTGGCAATGCTTCTGGATTTTCTGCATCCGCCACTGTTTCACCAATATTAATATCTTCAATGCCGATGAAAGCAATAATATCGCCTACTGTTGCTTCTTCAGTTTCTACGCGATTTAACCCATTATAGGTGTACACACGACCAATTTTAGCTCTCCGTGTGTCTTCCCCATTCATAACAACCACTGGTTGATTTGGTCTCATTTTACCGCGAACAATACGGCCTACTGCGATTTTACCTACATATTCATCATAGTCTAAGGTAGTTACCATAAATTGTAATGGCCCATCTGCATCAGCTTCTGGTGCTGGAATTTCATCAATTAACACCTTAAACAATGGCGTTAAATCTGTAGCTTCATCGTCCATATTCGTTTTGGCAATACCTGCACGAGCCGATGCATAAACTACAGGGAAATCAAGTTGGTCATCATTCGCTTCTAATTCCATAAATAACTCAAGCACTTCATCTTCCACATCATGCACACGTTGATCTGGACGGTCAATTTTATTGATAACCACAATTGGTTTCAATCCTTGTTCTAAGGCTTTACGCAATACATATTTAGTTTGTGGCATAGGGCCTTCATAGGCATCCACCAATAACAATACGCCATCAACCATATTCAATACGCGTTCTACTTCGCCGCCAAAATCAGCATGGCCTGGGGTATCTACAATATTAATTTTAATGCCATCATGCATGACAGCCGTATTTTTAGAAAGAATGGTAATCCCTCTTTCTCGTTCCAAATCATTAGAATCCATCACACGTTCTGCGACTTTTTCATTATCTCGGAAAATATGGCTTTGTTTCAACATGGCATCTACCAACGTTGTTTTACCATGGTCAACGTGAGCAATAATAGCGACATTACGAAGATCTTCGCGAATCATAAATATCCTCCCTTACAGGTAATGTAAATTTATATGGGGTTCTCATATACTAAAATAAAGTGTCCATAGCAATGAACACTTTATTTTACCACACTTTATAAAACTATGCTACCTATTTATCGATTTTCCTAGTAAGCATTCACTCATCACGCCCTACGTGATGGCTTACTACGATATAGACGTCTTTACCATCACTTCACACGGCCAGATGATAACCTAAAAATTTCTGAAAGTCTATCGTCTAATGGTCTACCAACTAGTACATCTATTTATCAATGCCTAGTAACCGCACCTCTGGTTCTAATTGCACACCGTGCGCTTCGTAGACTTTATCCTGAATTTGTCCAATCAATGTCAATACATCGCATGCAGATGCATGGCCTTTGTTGATAACAAAACCCGCATGTTTTTCAGAAACTTGTGCATCACCTACTGACAAGCCTTTCAGACCCGTTTCTTCAATCAAGGTCCCTGCAAAATAGCCTTCTGGTCGTTTGAAAGTAGATCCTGCGCTAGCATATTCCAATGGTTGCTTGGATTCACGACGCCTTGTTAAATCCTCCATAAGTGCTTGTATCTCACGCGCATCGCCTGTTTCTAATGTCATTTCCACTTGGGCAATCACTTCTCCCGTATGTTGAAAAACACTATGGCGGTAAGCGAAATCAAATTCACCAGTTGTATATTTTCTACAAGCTCCTTTCGCATCAACTGTCCAGACGGCAGTGACGACACGACTCATTTCGCTAATGTAAGCGCCTGCATTCATAAATACAGCACCGCCCAAGCTGCCAGGAATACCTACGGCAAACTCAAGACCTGTTAGGGAATTCGCTAAGGCAAATTCAGATACTTCTTTTAACAAAAAGCCTGACCCCATAGTCATAACGCCCTCTTTACAAGATTTAACGGTCGTCATACGCGCTAGGCTCACCACAGCGCCACGTATGCCACCATCACGGACAAGCACATTGGAACCTAGGCCCAATATAGTCAGTGGTATTTGATAGCGGTCTATCATTTGCATGACAAAGCTCAGTTCCTCAATCGTATGAGGTGTAACGAATACATCTACTGGTCCACCGATTTTAAAGGTCGTATGATCTGCTAGTGGCTCTTTTTCACGTACCAGTTCCGCAGGCAATTTACTAGCAACTGCTTGTATAAAATCCTTAATATTTTGGTTGTTCATCGCCATGATCAAGAATCTTCATTCCTTCCGTAATTGGTGCGCTAATGATGCGATAAATGTCATTGGAAATTTGGCTCCATCGAACATGTGCTTGCAAATAGGCTTGTGCCGCTTCATTCGCTTGAATCATAGGCATTAAATCCTCTTGCTTTTTCAACAATTCTGCTTCATTCGGCGCCTTCGCCAATTTAGCATATTCCCATTCCATTTGTTGGGCCATAAAAGTCCGTACTAGCCCCGTAGCAGTTGCATCGCCTTCTACTCGTTGTTGTGCTTCCATTAACGCTTTGTACTCTTCACTATCTCGCATAGCTTTTGCTAGGTCATTTGCTTTATCGTAATTCATATGTTCCTCCTACTACAATACTCACTGTCATAGCCTATACATCTCTATATAGACTATCATATCTTGTATATATCTATTTTATCTTTTTTAAATCGGGATACCCCAATTGACGCATAGCTTCATAAGAAACAATTGCCACTGCATTAGAAAGATTCAAGCATCGTGCTTCCTCTTTCATAGGAATGCGAATACTCGTTTCCTCATGCGCTTTAAGTAGTTCTTCTGGTAATCCTTTCGTTTCCTTTCCAAACACAAGCATATCGCCCATTTTATACTGCACATCACTATGCACATGCTTTGCCTTAGAAGATGTAAAATAAAATGTCCTATCTGGATAGGCATCAAACACTTCTTCTAAATTTTCATGAATACGAATATCCACTAAATGCCAATAATCAAGGCCTGCCCGTTTCAAATATTTATCTTCAATGGAAAACCCTAATGGCTTTACTAAGTGCAACGTCATGTGATTGGCGGCACACAATCGTACAATATTTCCCGTATTTCCGGGAATTTCTGGTTCTACTAATACTATTTCCATGTATCTATCCTTTATCCTATATGATGAGTTCATTGTACTACAAAAGACGTATTCTCTCAATATCCTAGATATCATAGTCTAATCGTCACGTTCAATCGATACTCGTACCATGATGCATACTAGGGCTTGACGATAATTTGCTATCCATCGAACGCATCTGTTACACCATTTTAAGGCTTCTACCTATGTATCTTTCTATCTACCGCTTCGCGCCGTATAAAATGTCCACTCTTGCCACCGTCTTTTTCTACCAAGTAAATGGGGCCTATCACCATACCTTTATCGACAGCTTTGCACATATCATATATTGTTAACAGTCCTACATGAACCGCCGTGAGCGCTTCCATTTCAACGCCCGTTTGCCCTCTCGTCTTAACCATAGCAGTAATCTTTATCTGCCATGTATCAAGTACTAGCTGGCAATGCACGTCTACTTTCGTCAATGCCAACGGATGGCATAAGGGGATTAACTGACTCGTTTGTTTAGCCCCCATAATCGCCGCCAATTGTGCTACGGATAAAACGTCGCCCTTTTTCATGGTCCCTTCTTCTATTCGTTTATAAATTGTTTCATTCACCGTAATGAATCCTTCTGCTACCGCCATGCGATCCGTGATTGCCTTATGGCCCACATCAACCATGCGTGCATTGCCGTATTTATCAAAATGTGTCAATTCCATACTGTGCCTCTATTCTAATTATCACCACACGTGATATACTTATCTAAATATCCTATGTAACTATAGTCTATAAAATTTATTATACCAGATAGGATTTTTCCTATCTATCTAGAATATAATATACATAGGCACTAACCGTATGGTTGCTATCATCATACACTAGGGATTCAATGACGTGGGAGGTATAAGTATGTCTAATCAATTAACGTATTTCGGTCATGCCTGTTTCATGCTAACACATGATACTACATCTATCATATTTGATCCATTTTTAACCGGCAACACATGGGATACTGCTCGTCCTGAAGATATTTCATGCCAATATATTTTTATATCTCATGGTCACGACGATCATTACGGCGATACGAATACCATCGCTAAAGCAAATGACGCACTAGTAATTTCTACTGCCGAAGTAGCCAAAAAAGCGGCCGATGCTGGTTGTCGCATCCATGCCATGCATTTAGGGGGCAAATATAATTTTGACTTTGGATCCATTCGCCTCGTGCCAGCATTCCATGGTTCTGGTGTACCTGGTGGTCACGCTTGTGGTTGCCTTGTAGAATTCTACGATACGCGTCTATATTTTGCTGGCGATACAGCCCTATTTAGCGACATGAAATTACTAAATCGATTTGGCGAAATCGACTATGCCCTATTGCCGATTGGCGATAACTATACGATGGGTATCGAAGATGCAGCACTCGCAGCCTCCTGGGTCAACGCGAATGTAACAATTCCAATTCACTACAAAACATGGCCCGTAATTGATAAAGAACCAGCGGTATATACAGCACTCATTGAAAGCAAGTATAATAAGGCGGGTCTTGTCGTAGAACCAGGATCTACCATCGAATTAGGCTAATAGGCCGTACACTTACTAGCTCTAGGTATCTAGTAAGTACACATCATGATAGGTATTCCCAACCTATCACACAAAAGAGAAGTTTCTCATCCTATGCTAGCGAGAAACTTCTCTTTTTTATGCTCACGTCTATTTAACTTTACATCGATCAAACTTTGAAAAAATGGTTTCTAATTCTTTCATCAATAGTTGTTTTTGTGATTCCTTCAATACATATACTTCACCTTTAAAAGCAATGTGTTTACTTTTAACCACTGCATATAAATCACAAGGCGGTAAATCGCCATCTGTAGTAATGCCGATTAAGTCATCTAAGGACACATTGTAATATTTAGCCAATTGATATAAGGTGTCTACGTCTGGTTCACGGTATCCCGTTTCATAGTTAGACAACGCCGCATTACTAATCCCAATATTTTTAGATACTTTAATTTGACTTTGTCCTATACGCAATCGTGCTTGTTTTAAATTTTTATGCAATTGCATAGCTACTACCCCCATAGTTACTCCATCAACGACCTACTCATCTATGTATATGTCTATCTGGTTTGTCACGTACTACCAATGGGTCCATTCATCGCTAACACTTGTTTCATATCGGATACTACATGTCCATCATGGTCCACTATAGTCCAGCGCCTCGAGTATAGCTCTAGTTGAAAGTCCATCTAGCTAGGTATACTTATAATTTAATACACCTACTACATATGTCGACTAAGAAGATTATTTCTAGATTCGTATTGGCCTAGTACTATGACGTGTAAGTATTTTGCACCCATCTGACACCAATCAATTACTATATACATACGTATTACAGATTTCCCTATTTGTATAAAGCAATCATCGTGCATTTTCTATAGATTATTACATGTTCTTCTGTTGTGCTATGGCACAGAACGCCTCCTTAGCAATTTGAAGTGTAGTCTTAATATCTGACTCACGATGCGATAGGGACATGAAATTACTTTCAAATTGACTTGGCGCATAATAAATGCCATGTGACAAATTATAGTGGAAAAATTGTTTAAATTGTTCCATGTTACATGCATTTGCCTCTTCAAAATTAGTGACTGGTTTCTCTGAGAAAAATAGAGTAAACATGGATCCCACATGTTGCACTTGTACTGGCACTTCTGCTGCATGTGCCGCATCTAACAAACCTTCACAGAGCATATCTGTCGCCGTTTCCACTTGTTTAAATACAGTTGGGTTGCGTTGCAAAATAGATAAGGTTGCTAATCCAGCTGTCATGGCTAATGGGTTACCACTCAATGTGCCCGCTTGATAAATAGGGCCACTTGGTGCGACTTGACTCATATATTCTGCTTTACCGCCGAAGACTGCCATAGGCATTCCACCGCCTACAATTTTGCCTAAGCAAGTTAAATCTGGATCAATATGATAATACTTTTGGGCCCCTCCGGCACTAGCACGGAACCCACACATCACTTCATCAAAAATAAGTAGGGCGCCTGCGTTACGCGTTTCTTCACGCAAGCATTCTAAAAAGCCTGGTACTGGTGGTACACATCCCATATTACCTGCCACTGGTTCTACAATAACACCAGCTATATCATGGCCTTTTTCTTTAAATAAAGCGCGTACCCTTTCTATATCATTGTAGGGAATGGTAATGGTATTGGCCGCCACGCCTTGTGGCACACCGGGACTATCGGGTACGCCGAAGGTAGCCAATCCAGACCCAGCTTTTACTAATAAGGAATCACTATGTCCATGATAGCAACCGATGAATTTCACAATGCAATCACGACCTGTCACGCCACGAGCTACGCGTATAGCACTCATAGTGGCTTCTGTACCAGAGTTAACCATGCGCATCATTTCCATAGACGGCATAAATGCTTGGATCTTTTTCGCCACTTCTGTTTCTAACAACGTAGGCGCGCCATAGCTAGTGCCACGAGGGATAGCTTCCTGTAAGGCCGCCACCACTTCTGGATGGGCATGACCTAAAATCATAGGTCCCCAAGATAAAACATAGTCAATGTATTCATTATTGTCGATATCGTAAATGCGACTGCCCGAGGCAGCACTGATAAACGGTGGTGTACTTCCTACGCTACGATAGGAGCGAACTGGACTATTAACACCGCCTGGCATATATTCTTTTGCTTCTGTAAAAGCTTGTTTAGATTTGTCTAGTGTCCACATACGATCCCCTTATGCTTGTAGCCAACGTGCTACATCTAATGCATGATATGTAATAATAATCTTAGCGCCAGCTCGTTTCATCGATAACAAGGTTTCTAATACCAATTGTTTCTCATTGATGAGATTGGCCTGTGCTGCTGTTTTCACCATGGCATATTCACCGCTTACATTATATACGGCTAGTGGGTAATTATACCGATCCCTGGCTTCACGAACCACATCTAAATAGGATAGAGCCGGTTTAATCATGATGATATCAGATCCTTCAGCGATATCGCCTTCAATTTCACGCATCGCTTCATAACGATTGGCTGGATCCATTTGATAGGACTTGCGATCGCCAAATTGCGGTGCCGAATGAACCGCATCTCTAAAAGGTCCATAATAGGCAGAAGCATATTTCGCCGCATAGCTCATAATCGATACATTCTTAAAGTTCGCCGCATCTAATCCTTCTCGAATCGCTGCCACACGACCATCCATCATATCTGATGGTGCTACAATATGTGCCCCGGCCCGTGCTTGACTGACCGCTACTTTTACCAATAAAGGCAATGTTTCATCATTTAAAATTTCATGATGTTCAATGCAACCACAATGGCCATGGTTCGTATATTGGCATAAACATACATCACCTACGACAATCAACTCTGGCACTTCTTGTCGAATTGCTTGAATCGCTTGTTGTACTGGTTGTGACATATCCCATGCAGAAGAGCCCAATTCATCTTTATAGGTTGGTTCTCCGAATATTTCTACTCCTCGAATACCTAACTGATGTGCCTCTTTTGCCACTTTTACAGCCTCATCTACCGACAAGTGATATTGGCCTGGTAAAGAGGAGATTTCTTCGCGAATACCTGTACCAGCAACCACAAAAATAGGATAGATTAAATCAGTAACATCTAATGTAGTTTCTCTTACTAAATCTCTCATCGCTGCAGTTGTACGCAGACGACGGGGACGATAGGTTAAATCGATCATAGCTATCACTCCTTATTGCCTGTAGCATGTGCTACAAGCGCTGCTACTAAACCATCAATCGTATATTCTTCACTAATAACAGTAGGCTCTAATCCTGCTTTCACCGCTGTAGCTGCCGTAATCGGCCCAATGCAAGCGATATGAGTATCGCTCAATAGCGACGCGTCGCCTACTAAGGCCAATGTGTTTGTCACTGTAGATGAACTAGTAAATGTAATATAATCTACGGTTTTGCTAGCTAACGCCTCTTGTAACACTTCACGTTGACTCATATCTTGTACGGTTTCATATAAACGAATCACATCTACATCGATGCCACTAGCGCGTAAGCCATCGGAAATGACCGATCGGGCCACTTTAGGTTGTACTAACAATACTTTATCCCTATCACCTACCACAGCTTGTAAGGTTTCTACCACTGATTCAGCTTGATAATTAAGAGGTATACAATCTGGACGAATGCCATAGGCATGTAACGCTTTTCCTGTCGCTACACCGATGGCACAGATTTTATGATTACCTAGAGCCCGTGTATCTAACCCTCTATCGGCTAAGGCTTTGAAAAAGTAGCGTACCCCTTCGGCAGATGTAAACGTAATATACGAATAAGCCCGTAAATTTTCTAACATTGCGCGCGTTACTTCATCCAATGCCAACGCCTGTGTCTTAATCGCCGCCGCCTCAATTACATTGGCCCCTAAGTTTAATAACGCTTCCGACAAAGCACTGGCCTGACGTCTTGCGCGAGTGACTAACACGGTCTTACCAAATAGCGGTTTATTATCAAACCACCGCAATTGGTCACGTAAGTTTACTACATCGCCAACGACGATGATTGCTGGTGATGTGAGTCCCGCTTTCGCCACATCATCTACCACATGTTCCAAAGTAGACACCAAGGTTTCTTGAATTGGTTTCGTACCCCATCGCACTAAGGCTACTGGTGTAGACGGTGCGCGACCATGCGCCATAAGTTCTTTCACAATCATCGGTAAATGTCCAATTCCCATGACAAAGGTAAGTGTATCCACAGCGGTCGCAAGACCCTTCCAATGCATGCCCGATTCTCGTTTTGTAGGATCTTCATGACCAGTAATCACTGCAAAAGACGTAGCAACTGCACGATGTGTTACAGGAATCCCTGCATAGGCCGGTGCAGAAATAGCGGAAGTAACGCCCGGTACAAATTCAAAGGCTACGCCAGCCTCATGTAAGGCTAAGGCTTCCTCGCCGCCACGACCAAATACAAGAGGATCGCCCCCTTTTAAGCGAGCTACCACCTTGCCTTCAAGTCCTTTTTTTACCAATAATTCATTGATTTCATATTGATGCATAGTATGGTCCCGACATTGTTTCCCTGCATAAATGATCTCAGCATCGTCTCTAGCCCATTGTAATAATTTACTATCTGCCAGATAATCATAGACGATAACATCTGCTCGTTCGATGCATTCTTTTCCTTTAACGGTAATGAGCTTGCTGTCTCCAGGACCTGCACCAATTAAATATACTATGCCTGCCATTATTTTATGATCCCTTCTTTAATCAATGTTTCTATAATCTGCTTGCCCCCCTCTTCATACAATGCTTTTGCCAAGTTTTTACCCAACATATTCGCTTTGCAAAGAGGGCCAGAAATACTGCCTTCATATACATCTTTACCATCAATGGAAGCAATTAATCCTTGTAGTGTTAATTGATGATTATCAATCATCCCATGAACGCCCATCGGCACTTGACAATTGCCTTGTAATTGCCGCAAGAAACTGCGTTCGCCTTCAACAGCACATCGCGTTTCCTCATGATTAATCGGTACTAACATAGAAAGCATTTCTTCATCATCGTCTCGACATTCGATTGCTAATGCGCCTTGTCCTACAGCGGGAATCATATCATCAACGCTAAACACTTGGGTAATCAAATGATCGAGTCCCAATCGTTTTAAACCAGCTTGTGCTAATACGATGGCATCAAACTGTTCATCCTCTAACTTGCGAAGTCGCGTCTGCACATTACCACGCAACACATGAATATCTAAATCAGGCCGTGCATGCAACAATTGTGCTTGACGTCTCAAACTACTAGTGCCTACTTTAGCCCCTTGTGGCAACTGATCAAGCATTTTATACACCGGTGCCACCAACGCATCATAAGGCGCTTCTCGTTTGCTAATCGCCCCTAAGATCAATCCATCTGGTAACTCTGTAGGCATATCTTTCAAACTATGTACAGCTATATCGATGTCTCCCCTATGCATAGCTGCCTCTAATTCAGCCGTAAACAAACCTTTACCGCCAATATCCGCCAACGGTTTTTCTAAAATGGCATCGCCCTTCGTCGTAAAATGTACCAATTCAATCGTACAAGTTGGATATAGCCTCTGTAATTCATCGCGAATATACGTAGCTTGCCATACAGCCAACGCACTTTGTCGTGTACCAATTTTAATACTATTTCTCATGGTCAGTTTCCACCTTTAAGTTAAATATGTCCCTAAACAATTCCCAATATAGTCCTTCCTCTTCGGTACCAGCAATCTCGCTAAGCCGAATCATTGGTTCTCGTAATAGTTTGCGAACAATCATGCGAGACATGGAGTCCATCATTTTTATGTCGTGCTCTGTAGCATGAGGCAACTTCACTAAGGCACGATGCAACTCACGACGACGAATCGTTTCCCCTTTATCGGACAGTTGCACCATCATGGGACGGACTGACAAATAATTTAACTTTTCATTAATTTCATCCATCGCCAATTGAATCATTGGCTCCGCCTTCTTAGCCTCTGCTTGACGAATGTGCTTATTGGCCTCTACCACGCTTTCCAAGGCGTCAATATTAAACAAGTAAATACCGTCCATTTGTGCCACCATCGGGTCTATATCACGTGGCACGGCAATGTCGATCATCACGATCGGCTTGCCATGGCGTGCTTTTATAATATCGCGAGCATGCTCTGCTTTTACAATGTAATGTGGCGATCCAGTGGAGGTAATAATAATATCTGCCAACTTAGCCTGCTCTACAAAATCGTCTAGTTTAATGGCTTGGCCGTTGAATCGTCGAGCCAACAGTTCCGCTTTAGAAAAGGTCCTGTTCGACACAAAGATCGTTTTGACCCCTTTCGCCTGCAAATGTGTGGCCGTCAGCTCACTCATTTTGCCTGCCCCTAAAATTAATACGGTTGCCTCTGAAAGTGGTTTATCCAAACTATCTTCCGCTAAATTAACCGCCGTATAACTAACGGATACAGGGGTATTGGCAATACCCGTTTGGGTGCGAATCAGTTTGCCCACATGGATGGCTTTTTGAAATAAAATATTAAAAACCGCTCCCGTAAAGCCCGCTGTGGCAGCAGATAAATAGGCCGTTTTTAATTGGCTCAAAATTTGCCCTTCTCCTAATACCAAGGAATCAAGGCTAGCCGCTACGCGAAATAAATGTTCAATACAATCTTCCCCTTCTAATAAGAAGAATGCCTCTTCATCAATGGAATCTGTATGCTTTAACTCTTTCATTAAGGTCAGCATATACTGATGTGGATCGTTTACATCCTCTAGTACGGCGTAAATTTCTGTACGGTTACAGGTCGATAACACAACGCATTCGCTGATATTATCATAATGATATACCTCATCGAGGGCTGTACTTACTTCACTTTTATCAAAAGAGAATTGTTCTCGCACATTGATGGGGGCCGATTTATGATTTAGTCCTAATACCACTAATTGCATGGTTCAATGTTTCCTCCACTTGTTGCCAGTTTCCTGCTAAAATTTCGTTAAACTCTCGATGTCCCAATTGGGCTCGCCAAAATGCTTCTCTCTCTGATGCCGTCAGTAACAGCTGTTTAACTTCTTGTCGATACGTATTTAATATAGGTAATATACTAGCTACCTGCTGGTAGCGTTGTTCCAAGTCACAACGAATCAGTGCATTCATCCGTGGACTACTACGTCCTGTACTAATCGTCATATGCAAATCGCCTAGTGTCACCACAGAAGGCATCGTAAAATCACAATCCCTATAATCATCTGCTCGATTCACCAAAGCGCCTTGTAATCGCGCTTCCTTAGCCGCTTGTTCATTAACACTATGTTCATTCGTAGCAATGAATACAAACGAGGCTACGCCTATACATCCTGGAACATATGCTTGTTGATGCCAAGTAAGTAATTGTTCCTCGCTCCATGTCCGAATGGTATCCGTCACGCGAGGGCTAATAATTTCAACCTTTGCTTGTGCTTGTAATAGGGTCTTAATTCTTCGCTCTGCCACAGAGCCTCCCCCGATTACTACACACCGCTTATGTAACATATTAATTGACATTGCAAGCATATGATTCACTCATCTTTCTTAGATTATCAATGTTAAAAACGGCTTGACTTACATCAAGCCGATTTGTAATGTTCATATAGTTACACGTCTGTAGATTCTACAGGTGTTGTTTCTTCTACTACGTCTACAGATGATGCGACTTGATTGTCTAGTGCCGCTTCTCTATCTGCTTCTGCCGATGTTTCGACTTTACTATCTTCTAGTACGATGCTATCTAGCATTTTAATTTGCGAATATAACATCGATTCAATTTTCGCTTTAAACACAGCAATTTCATGTTGAATGGTGGCGTACTTTTCTCTAGCTTCTCGAAGCGATGTATCTGCTTCTTCTAGCATCGTCTGTTTTTGCGCGCTTGCTTCTTGAATAATGAGTTCTGCTTCCTTACGTGCCGACTCTTTTACATTTTCTCCCGTTTCTTTCGCAAGAGCCAATGTACTATTCATGGTTGCTTCCATTTGTTCATATTGAGCAATGCGTTTTTCTAATTGCTCCATACGATCCGTCATTTCACGATTACTCCGATATAATTCTTCATAATCACCTTTTAATTCGTCCATAAAGGCATCGACAGACTCTTTACTATATCCACGAAATCCAGTTTCAAACTCTTTATTATGAATATCCATTGGTGTAATCATATATTAACCTCCTATTATATAAATCGTTTGAGATATACGCCCATACGACCTTTTTTTGTGGTTCCCGTAATGGAATCGACTTGCATACGGCCTCGGCCACGCATAGAAATAATATCGCCTTCTTTAACTTCTTGGGAAGGCCCTTTTGCTGGTTGCCAATTGACTTGCAATAAACCAGCCCGAATGGCATCCACCAATTTAGTACGCGACATACTAAATCCGGACGATGCTACCGCATCTAACCGAAGGGACGGCACAGTCGTTCTTATTTCTTTTACTTTTTCTTCCTTTGGCAAAATAGATGTTAACGGTATCTGTGTCACTTCAATGGTAACCATGGCAATTTTTGTAAAGTTCTGTACAATAAATTCAGCCACCGTATGGTCAACCAATATCTGTGCGCCACCTTGTTGCATAATAATATCGCCAAATTTAGCTCGATCAATACCTAGCGCCATAAGTGATCCTAATACATCGCGATGGGTTAACAAGCGAAATCGCGGATCCCAGAACAACTGTAATGCGAGGATTCCAAAATCTACAGTACCTTTAAAATCACTATCTACAAAGGCAATGCGCAATCGTTCTGCCCCTGTATAGCCACCATTTGTGACAATCTGTAATTGTGGATAATTAGCGCGAATCGCATCGGCAATGACGCACCCAGAAGGTTTCATAAACTCAGTTACGCGAAAGGGCTTACCCTTAACGACTTGCTTTGCTAAATCTAACATACGCCGTGCTTCTTCGCCATTACCACTAGCTTCAAAATAGCGTATTAATTTTTCTTTTTCATTCACTACGATTTCCCCAATTCATTTGAGCGCTCATAGCAAGCAATAATGCCATCGTGAATGGCAGATCGCAAGCCACCTTTTTCCATAGCTAAAATGCCAGCAATGGTAGTGCCACCTGGCGATGTTACTTGGTCACGCAAGATAGCAGGATGTGTTCCTGTTTTTGTAGCCATCATACCAGCGCCTAATAAAGTCTGTGCAGCCGCTTTAATCGCCAATGCGCGCGGTAATCCAATGCGTACACCTGCATCGGCTAAGGCATCCATCATCAAAAATGCATAGCCTGGACCAGCACCAGACAAGGCGCCTAGTCGATCAAGATCCATTTCCGATACTAGTTCGACCTGACCTATAGCAGAAAACAAAGCTTGTACCTGTTCCGTTACTTCTAGCGATGCGTTTGGTCCCGCTGCGAGGGCAGTCATCCCCGCCCCTACAGCAGCCGGCATATTCGGCATAGCACGATACCAATCAGCCTGAGGTAAGGCACTTTCTAATGTATGTAGCGTGATGCCTGCGGCAATAGAAATGCATGTAGTATGTGGTGGGATTTCTTTTAGATTTACTAGTACGTGAGGCAATACCTGTGGTTTAACGGCTAACAGAATCGTATCAAAGGCATCCGTTTTCCAATCTGGTAACGACGTAGTTACCGAAATTCCTAATTCCTCTCTTAATGCACGAGCATGCTCCTCCGTACGCACCGTAACAAGCAACTCGTTTCTCGTGATAACGCCTTTTTCTAGCGCACCTCTAAGGATAGCTCCACCCATAGCACCAGCACCGATGCATAGGATTCGACCTAGCACATATACCACCACCTTATACTATTATAATTGAGGCTCTTTCCATGCAAATTTTTCATTTAATTCTGTATATGTTTTATCATTATAATCAATGGATATATTCATAGGCACACACATAAATATGTCCTTACCCACTTTTTCTAATTTACCGTCCAAAGCAAAGGTGGCACCACTTACAAAGTCAACGATGCGTGCCGCTTCATGAGGGTCTGTATTTTCAAAATTGATCAATACAGGGCGCATATCGCGTAATTGATTCGTAATGGCTTCAGAATCTTCAAACACCTTTGGTTCAATTACGATTACTTTCATCGCCGTAGGACGTTGACTTACTGGTGAATGACCACTCACTTTGTTAGGACGAAATTCAGATGTTTCCTTAGGTTGTGGTGCATTTGGTTGTCCATACTCTGCATCATCATAGTCATCGTACTCGTCGTATTCATCATACCGATCATCATTCATTCCCAAGAAGTTTTTTATCCCTGCAAATTTGTCTGTAAAAGCCATATTAATCCTCCTCAATGTATGCCTAGAAATATACACGCTCGCCGAAAATGGCCGTGCCTACACGAACAACATTGGCACCTTCTTCTATTGCAATTTCAAAATCATGGGTCATCCCCATCGATAAATACTGTATTTGTTCCGGTTGAAAGTATTGCTTCATATCTTCATATAAGGCATGTGCGACTCTAAAGATAGGTCGTGTATCTTCTGGATTTTCAAAATAAGGTGCTATGCACATCAAACCGCGCACACAAACGTGGGGCAATGTACTCGCATACGTTCTTACCTCTGGAAATTCCTCTACAGTCAAACCTGTTTTACTTGCTTCATGAGCTACATTCACTTGCAATAAAACATCTTGTATTATGTCGTGTTTTGCTGCGACTCGCTCAATTTCATCCAATAACTTTTTACTGTCTACGGAATGAATCAAATCAAACATAGGCACTGCTTGCCTAACCTTATTCATTTGCAAATGACCCAACAAATGCCATCGCACCGTGGGTCCCTTATATGTTAATTGCTTTTCTTTTGCTTCTTGTACACGGTTTTCGCCTACATCAGTGACTCCTAAGGATGCTACGGTTTCTACCGCTTGGACTGGATGATTTTTAGTCACCGCTACCAACGTCACTTCATCAACACGGCCAGCACGTTTCATACACTGCTGTATACGATCACGAACCGTCTGTAATGATGTTTCAATCATCGTCATCGCTCCTATACAATTACAAATAAAATGCCCTTTGCCTACAGACTCACACACTATAGGCGATTTTATTATATACTATTTAGCTCATAATGTATAGGAATTTTAATCGTTCTCGTCGTTTTCATCAATTCTCATCTTGTAGCATGGCAAACAAAGCCATCCGTCCCGTACGGCCTTGTTCACGGCGATAGGAAAAACAAGCATCACACGTCATACTATCGATACCGCTTTTCGTAATTTGATTGATCGGCACGCCCTTATCTACTAAACTATGAATAATAAAGCTCCATAAGTCGACATGCGGTGTTGCGTTAGAGGCACCGGGACGCGTTATATAACGAACTATCGCATCGTGGTGCATCGCCTTTTCCATAAATCTATGGGCCAATTCTTCATTCACTTCAAAGGAAGTCGGTCCAATAGAAGGACCTAAAAATACATAACAATCAGCCGCTTGCGTGCCATACGCTTCATGCATAGCTTCTAACGTAATCGTCGGCAACATGCCAATGGTCCCTTTCCATCCTGCATGAATCACCGCTACGGCTCGATGTTTTGTATCGTAAATGCATAGAGGTACACAGTCGGCTGTAAATAATAACAATGGCACAGAAGGTAGATTCGTCATCATCGCATCACAATCAGCCAATGCCGTTTCCTGTGATAAAGCCCCTGCCCCTATGTGACTTTCATCAACACGTGCCACCCTAAGGCCATGCACCTGATTGGCACAGGTTAATAGTTCCACCGAAACACCTAAATAGGCGGCCACACTGCGGCGATTTTCAATCACATGAGCCGGTTCATCACCCACATGCAGCGCCAAATTAAACGACTCATACGGTGCTATCGACGCACCACCCATGCGAAACGTAGAACCAAGAATCAGTGGAAATGGTGTAAACGAAAGAGGGTGCTGAAAGTACCACGATGTACCTTTCTCCGTTACCACTTCTTCTATCGTTGTCCTATCATCAAAATTCGTTGGTAAAACCATCGCATCTATTTTCTTTCCTTCTTTCATAACGTCCCTTCTCTATTACTATCTGTACAATAAGTGAGCATCCTATCTTTAACTATCTAACACAGTAATGTAGTATCATCATACGATCTTTCCCTAGCTAAAAGGTTATTTACATACACCACATCGCTTACAACCAGACCTACAAGGCGGCGTATAGATTTCTTGTAAACACCGCTCCCACTCCATCTGTAAATAGCCATCTTTCAGTTGCATGTCCAATACATCCCACGGTTGTGGATCAGAAAAGGATCGCTCTTTATAAAGTTCATGTTCCATATCAATGCCTTGTGCTTTACATATACGCTTGAAATCTTTACTGCCCCGTTCCAATGCACAAGCGGCTATCACAGATCCTAGGCGTCGATCGCCGCGAGCTAATACGCCTTGCACGTATGCTTCTTTAGGCGATTCTATGAGCACTTCAATGCGCCTATTTTTTTGCAACAATTTTTTAATATATTGCAGCTTCTTTTCAATATCTTTTTGATGCGCCATCGGCATCCATTGAAAGGGTGTAAACGGTTTAGGAATAAAAGGATTAATGCTCAACGTTAACCGCCCCGTACAGCCCACTGTATTCATATAGGCCTGTGTGCGCTCGGCTAAGTCAATGAGCGCCTCTATATCTTCATCTTGTTCTGTCGGTAATCCAATCATAATATACAAGCGAATATGGCGAATACCAGCCTGCCCTGCCAACATAGCCGCTTTTCGTAAATCCTCTTCACGAATGCCCTTATTAATCACGCGTCGCAATCGTTCGCTCCCCGTTTCAGGGGCGATGGTAATCGTCTTTTGTCCGCTATCAGCAAGGCCATTGACTACATCTTGTGTCAACGAGTCCGCACGAAGGGATGCACAAGAATAACGCAAACCTTTCGCGCGAATGTAATTCACCAATTCATCAATCTCTGGATAATCAGAAATAGCGGCACCCATGAGGCCTACTTTTTTCCCTAGTGCGGCCGCCCGGTCCACACCAGCTTTCAACATATCTAAATCACGCACCCGCGGCGTACGATATGTATAGCCCGCCATACAAAAGCGACAATGACGCCCACACCCACGTGCCACTTCCACAATATACATGGCACCAAATTCTGTAAAATCAGTAGCTACAACGGTTTCTCCCTCTCGCTGTAATGGTCGCCAATGGCGCTGTATCTTAGTCGGTGCCTCTTCTGCCACATCATACCCAGCAAATTCCCCTTCTGTATCATAAAGAGGTGTATATAACATAGGCACATAGACGCCTGGCAATCGGCTTAACCGTTTCATAATCTCCTGGCGCGCCAATCCTTCTTCTTTGCCCTCATAGATACAATCTAGCATATCACTGATTAGGCCTTCCCCTTCCCCGATAATACAAGCATCAAAGAAATCAGCAAATGGTTCTGGATTAAATGTCGAACAAGGGCCTCCGGCAATTACAATCGGATCAAATTCTGTCCGATCCTTTGCCATCACCGGTACTCGTCCTAATCGGAGCATACGGGGAATATGAAAGTAATCCATTTCAAAGGTGACATCGATACCAATCACATCAAAACTATCCATGGATCGCCTTGTTTCCACGCTCATAAGTGGCGTTTTAGTTTTTTCATACACTTCTAGTTCTTGTCGTTCTGGCAAAAAAATTCGTTCACATACACTGTCGCTTCGCTCATTAATCTCTTGGTATACAATTTGAATGCCTAAATTGCTCATTCCCACATAATAGGTGTTCGGATACGCCAGTGCTACCTTGTACCGAGCATGAGGATCAATATGACAGCGATTGACTTCTCCTTCATGTAATTCTTGCAGCCGACTAATAAGAGTATTTCGATTCATCTAACGCCTTTCTCACTGAAACAAATGCGATCATTCCTATACCCATATCACTTCACCAGATGGAAGCAATATAGCTACATAGCAATCATCGTCCTAACAATGCCATCGCCATATAGCAGCACCTCTCACTATAGTGCTACACATGGCCATATCTAATAGATTCATTAAATTGTATTATACCATATAAATATAAATTAAAAGGGATATCCCCAACGTGTACTAGTAACGGAATGAATCGCATAATTACTACTATACCGCACCATCATTACAGTTACACAGTATGATACGCTCTTTCAATTGTCGCTGCAAAATTATCCCTATTATTACAATCACACAAGATATAACACGCTTTACTCACTTATATGCTCATTCACTCATTTACTTACTTACTTACTTACTTACTTACTTACTTACTTACTTACTTACTTACTTACAAGCATATTACTCCATCTCATGAATATGGCAACATTATAATAGTACTATTTCTTCCTCTTTCTAGTATCCTATGGCGCGCTATGACAAAATGATTGCCTGTCCCTAGTGTAAAAGAAGCATATGCTACTAGCAATAAGTAGCATATGCTTCTTGATAAAGGCGTACATAGTCAACATATCCGAACACCTAACTAGAAATAAGTTATCTACGGATACGAGGAAGATGTACCATCTATACTAAGATAGGACTTCCTATAATCTGTTAATTATTCTTCAGGATAAATTGTAAAGGACAAGGATGAGAAGTATTTATTTTGTGTACCTGCATCACCAGATGGATAGGCAATTTCTACACCGATAACATTTAAACCATTGGCGTTAACAGTAACGGTAGCACGACCATTGGCATCGGCTTGACTTTCATTTGTCAAATCATTTAGCACATCTTTAATTAATGGTGCATTCGCCATTGGTTTGCCATCTTTTAACACTTGAATTTCAAAAGTATCACCTTTTTTCAATGTTAATGGATTTACCATTGGTACGATTTGAATTGGCATATCACTAATAACCATAGGTTTAGCTGATGCATCCCAGTAGTTAATATTCCATTTTATTGCATGTGTTGTCTTCACTGCGTTAGGAACTTGATTAAATGGTTTGTTGACCATTTTGCCATCTGTTGTTTTAGTAAAGTACCCATAATCAAAGTAAGTAGCAGTCACACCTAAGTTATCAGGTGTTAAAATAGATACGTTCTTATGATGATTAACTACAGTAACTGGTGCCACTTGCCCCATTGTAGTATAGCCATCAATTTTTTGTACACAGCTAGGTGAGTACGCATTATCCAATGGACCTTCACCTAATACAAGTGCCTTTTCATCAAGGCGATTTGCAAACCATACACCATGTGCATCAACTGCAGTCATAGCCGCACTCGATACTAACGTAGCTAAACATAATCCTAAGGCCAATTGCTTCTTCATATAATACCTCCTAGATGATAATAATTAACAAAATTCAACTATACTTTTATCATACATCGCATGACGTCCTTTGTATAATGATGATTATGCATAATAGACACCTTATCTGGCAAAATCGTCCCTCTTCCATCGACTCTATACGCCCTATGTAAGAAAAAAGTTGTGAACATATAATCAATAATCATAGTAAATACAGTACTCTTGCCATAAATGATTATACTATACAGTGCTATGTATATAATTCATAGACCATTAAAAATTTTTATTCCTATGAAAAATGATTTCAATACTATGCGTATGATTTATAACCAGTTACATGTTTTATTCCTGTGAAATATGCTCTCAGTGACATATATATAATTTATAAAACGTTACATTTTCTCCGTAAAAGGCGCTCCTCCTAACATTCATACCAATCTATTCATAATAAAACTATCCTCCCTATCTATTAGGAAGCCACATGCATACTTATATCTACCACGAGACTACATGGATGCCTCTATCTGTCATTATAGATCGTTAAAAATTCTTATTCCTATGCAAGATAATCTCAGTTCTATGTGTATACTTCATAGACCGTTACAGTTTCCCCGTAAAAGATGTTCCTTCTAACACTCATACCAATGCTATTCATAATAAAACTATCCTCCCTATCTATCATAAAACCACATACATGCTTCTATCTATCATGAAAACACATGAATGCCTCCATCTGTCATAAAAGTAGTAACGCGCATCAAAAAGATAAAATACCGATAGAGCTAGTATTTAACTAGTTCTATCGGCATTAACAGCAACACTTTTTGTCCTATAACCCAAGTATTTGCTAGACTTCCCTTAGTAAGGCAATACGTTTTCTTCTAGACACAAAAAAGCTGTAACAAAAGGGGACATCCCCATTTCGTTACAGCTTCTACTCATACTAAGAGTATCTGTCTACGTATACTCACCTATGGCTATTTCGCTCTCACTTATTTCAACCAAGACATTAAACCGCGTAATTCAGAACCAACGGATTCAATTTGATGTTCTGCGGCTGCTTTACGATGATTTTTCAAGAATGGTTGTCCTGCTTTATAATCTTCTAAGAATTCATTGGCAAATTTGCCCGATTGAATATCTCTTAAGATGTCTTTCATTGCTTGTTTAGTATCCGCAGTGATAACACGAGGGCCTGCATAGTAATCACCATATTCTGCAGTATTGGAGATGGAATGACGCATTTTACCAAAACCGCCTTCATAGATTAAATCTACAATCAATTTCATTTCATGTAAGCATTCAAAGTATGCATTAACTGGTTCATAGCCCGCTTCACACAATACTTCAAAACCAGTTTTGATTAATTCTGTAATACCTCCACAAAGCACAGCCTGTTCGCCGAACAAATCAGTTTCTGTTTCTGATTTAAAATTAGTTTCCAAAATGCCTGCACGGCCACCACCGATAGCGGATGCCCAAGCTAACGCTACTTCAGTAGTATCCCCAGATGGGTCTTTTTCTACGGCATACAAGCAAGGCACACCGGATCCTTCTTGATACGTTCTACGAACTAGATGACCTGGTCCTTTAGGAGCTACCATGAAAATATTAATATCTTCACGAGGCACAATTTTACCAAAATGAATATTAAAACCATGAGCAAATGCTAAATAAGCGCCTTTTTTTAAGTTTGGTGCTACATCTTTTGCATAGACTTCAGCTTGTAATTCATCTGGAATCAATACCATAACAATATCAGCACCTTTTACTGCTTCCGCAGTATCTTTTACAGGAAGGCCCGCTTCCTTCGCTTTTGCTGCCGATTTGGATCCTGCACGTAAGCCGATGGTAACATCAAAGCCATTTTCTTTAAGATTCAATGCATGCGCATGGCCTTGTGAACCATATCCTAATACAGTGATTTTTTTACCTTCTAATTTTTTTAAATTGCAATCTGCATCATAATATACTGTTGTACCTAAAATCTTACCTGCCATTTTTATTTCCTCCACTCATTTTACAGTCATCTACGTGTATCTATAGATTACTGTATCTACTCTACATCAATTCTATAGAAAATACAATCTTTTTCATAGCAAAATATTGTATTCATTATAATTCTTTGTTATATGTTATATATCTATCATACATACGTACTACCTTTGCTAACTTGTATCAACCAACACTATCATATTATGAATCCTTTCAAAGAAAACTAGCGCACCATTCGTCGCCCTATACTCACTATGCTATTATGCAACAATCATAAATGGGCGCTCTTTTCGCCAAAGCACGTGCACCGCCACCCCATACAACTCTGACAGTACCGCATCGGTCAGTATATCTCGTTTAGGCCCTTTCTGCACCACTTGCCCCTCAGCTACTATCGCCACATGCGTAACAGGCGGCATAATTTCTTCAATTTGGTGCGTCACATAGACGAAGGGAATACCCCTTTTGCTCATCTGTACCAAGGTGGTCAAAAATGCTTCTCGATGTTTCACATCTAGCCCTGCACAAGGCTCATCGAGAATTAAAAAGTCGGGATCTCCCATAACTGCTCGGCCCAACAAGGTCCTCCGCTGTTCCCCGGTAGACAAAATGCCAAATGTATGATGACGTCTATGGGATAATTGAAAGTCTTTCAGCAAGACGTTTGCGCTTGTATGGTCTTCTGCCGTCAGTGTGCAATAGGTGCCAATCGTATGATACCGTCCAGATATAATAATTTCTTCCACCGTTTGTTTATATAAAGTTTGATAAAATCGTGCAAGGCTAGCACTGACAAATCCAATGCGTTCTTTTACAGAAGACCAGTAACACGTGCCAAATTCCTTGCCAAACACACGCAAGATGCCACTAGTAGGCATGTGAATCGCGGGAATCATGCTGAGCATAGTGGATTTACCAGATCCATTTAACCCTACGACGGCCCAATTTTCACTTTCCTTGACATCCCAATAGACACCGCGTAAAATTTCTTGTCCCTCTCGTTGAAACGTAATATTTTCATAATGCAACAACTCTCGTGCCGATGCATCAGCCTCTCTTATGGACGTATCCTCTTTTCTATGAATCGTATCAACGGTTTCTAATCTATATGATTTTCTCTTAGTCATATCTAACAATCCCTCGCGCCATCTTTCATGCCATTCTCTCTCCTATCTTTCATAGCACACTCTCACACTAACCCTCATAGCATTCTCTTACCATATCTGTCATAGCACTCTCTCCGCTATGTTTCATAGCATCTCTCGCACTATTTCACAGCATTCTCTCACAGTACCGCTATACATGAAATCTCAAGTGTTATACAGAGTGTACTATATTTGCCTTGCACTAACTGATGTGCCTGTATATCTCAAGTGTTATACATAATTTACTATAATCTACATAATCTGATCGTAACCATGCACAAACAACGTACACTCTTTTTACCATACCGCCATGGAAACAATGCATTACCATGCAAGTGACAGCACTTTGAGAAAATTCTGTTATATCTATCAATCTATAAACGATATCACATAAGTTCCTATGCTTACCGTAATCGTCCCTCTCTAACTCACGATTATGGGCAACGAGCTCTACGCGAAATCCTCTCTCTGTCCATAGGCTATCATTGAAACACATGGCCTACAGTACATCACGTTCTTACATTTTCTCACCACGACTCATGGCGGTAACACCTGTTTTAGCGATTTCTAGTACACCGTAAGTTTCCATAATATCAATGAAGCCTTGCAATTTTTCATCATCCCCCGTCAATTCTACGATGAGAGACGTAGGAGACACATCTAATACATTGCCTCGATAAATAGTAGCAATCTGCACGATTTGAGAACGTGTCGAATTATCGGCTCTCACTTTTATCAACATCAGTTCCCGACGCACCACATTTTTAGCGGCAAAAATTTTGACTTTCACCACGTCCACCAATTTATAAATCTGTTTTTGAATTTGATCCAACGAAGTATCGTCTGCCGCTTCTACGGTCAACGTGATGCGCGCATAGCCTGGTTGATTCGACACGCCCGATGTCATTTTATGAACGGAAAATCCTCGCCGATTAAAAAGACTTAAAATTCTAGCACCAATACCACTTGCATTCTTAGCGATTACTAAAATCTGATGTTCATTCGTCATGTAGGGACACCCCTTTCTTACCAACCATATTCGACACTCTAGCACCTGCTGGAATCATCGGAAACACATTCACTTCTTCGGCGACGCGACAATCGATAACAATGCCTGTATCCGATGTGAGTATATCACGCAAATGGGCATCTAATTCCTTTCTCGTACTAATACGCATGGCTGGCAAATCAAAGGCCTCTGCCAATTTAACAAAGTCAGGACTTACATGTAAATCTACAAAGGAGTATCTCCGTTGATTAAATAGTTCTTGCCATTGTCGCACCATACCTAAGTATTGATTATTTAAGATAAGGACTTTCACATTCAAATGATATTGTTTCATCATCATTAATTCTTCGAAGGTCATTTGAAAGCCCCCATCGCCCACTACGAGAACGACGGTTGTATCAGGCGCTGCAATCGCAGCCCCCATGGCCGCCGGTACGCCATACCCCATAGTGCCAGCACCGCCCGATGTAACCATCGTATGAGGATGTTTAAATGTTAAAAACTGAGCCGCCCACATTTGATGTTGTCCTACATCGGTAACGATAATCGCCTCTCCATTCACGATCCTATCGACTTCAGACAATACTTCCTGTGGATATAACACACTTTCATCATGAGGTGGCACGACCATCGGGTACGTTTCTTGCCATTCATGAATTTGGTTCCACCATTCTTCATGGGTCGCATCTTCAATACAAGTGTTTAATTCAGTTAATACATGTTTCAAGTCCCCTACAATCGGCACATGAATTTTTACATTTTTATCGATTTCTGCTGGATCGATGTCGATATGAATAATCTTGGCATGCGGGCAAAAATGATTAGGATCACCTGTAATACGATCGTGAAAGCGAATGCCTGCCGCTATAACCACATCGGCTGCCTCGGTAGCATAGTTCGCCGTCACCGTACCATGCATGCCTAGCATGCCTAGTGACAATGGATGGTCTTCTGGGAAACAGCCTAATCCTACCAACGTATTGGCAACTGGCGTCTGTGTCCGTTCTGCCAGTTCACGCAACTCCTGCCATGCGGAGGCTTTCAATACGCCACCACCAGCAATGATAAGTGGTTTCTTAGCCGTCTTTAACAAGGCAGCCGCCTTTTTAATTTGCCCAATATGACCTTTATACGTCGGATCATAGCCTTCAACAGTGATAGGTTCATCATATAACTTGTCATATACATCCATAGGAATTGTCTGTAATTGAATATCCTTAGGAATATCAATGAGGACTGGCCCTGGACGTCCTGTGGAAGCAATAAAATAGGCGGACTTAATAATCCGTGGTAAGTCCATAATGTCTTTCACTAAATAGTTGTTTTTAGTAATCGGCATGGTAATCCCTACTGTATCAGCTTCTTGAAAGGAATCTTTCCCCAGTAAAGATCGCCCCACTTGCCCCGTAATCGCCAATAGAGGAATGGAATCCACATAGGCCGTCATAATCCCGGTAACTAAATTAGTCGCTCCTGGTCCAGACGTAGCTAAACATACGCCCACCTTGCCAGACACACGCGCATACCCATCAGCAGCATGAGCGGCTCCTTGTTCATGACGTACAAAGTAATGATGAAGTTTCACTTCTTCTTCATTATACTTATAGAGTTCGTCATAAATCGGAATCACCGCGCCTCCTGGATATCCAAACATATATCGCACACCAAGACGATATAACGTTTCTAATACAATATGAGCTCCATTTATCTTATCCGCACGCATCATAAACGCCTCCTTTTCAACATGTACCTATCATCAACCTATCATTGTTACTTATTCTTCCAACAAACTAGAACTGTTTAATCGTGTAATCATATAGCCTTGTTGTGCAAAGGCTTCAATAATGTTAGCAATATGTTCTTCCCCATTCGTTTCTACAGTGACTTGTAGTTCCACTTCATGAAAGCGATCTAGATTTTTGAATTGATTGTGATCCAGTTTAATAACATTCGCATCTTGTTTCGCCAATATCTGTGATACTGCCACCAATTGACCCGGCTTATCTGGTAAATTAACGGAGAAACTGAAAATACGCCCTCGTACGATCAACCCTTTCGTAATCATCGAAGAAATCGTCAATACATCGATGTTACCGCCACTGACGATAGATACGACTTTTTTGCCACGGCAAGATAATTTTTTCAACCCTGCTAAGGATAAAATGCCTGCATTTTCCGCCACTAATTTATGTTTTTCCACCAATAACAAAAAGGCTTCCATCAGTTCATAATCTGATACAGTTACAATTTCATCCACATACTGCTTAATATATTGCAACGTAAGATCGCCCACCAATTTAACCGCCGCTCCATCAGCAATGGTACTCGCCTCTTTTAACTCCACTGGCTTGCCTGCTCGAAGCCCCGCCAAAGCACAAGCGGCCCCTTCTGGTTCCACGCCAATAATCTTAATGGTCGGATTTTTCAGTTTCGCCGCTACCGCCACACCGGCCACTAATCCACCGCCTCCGACTGGCACTAACATAACATCTGCATCGGGTAATTCTTCAAGCACTTCTAAGGCAATCGTTCCTTGTCCTTCTAACACGTCTTCATCATTAAAAGGATGTACAAAGGTATAGCCGTATTCTTCTTGTAACTCACACGCCTTTTGATAGGCTTCGTCATATACTTCACCATGCAAAACAACTTCAGCGCCCCATCGTTTCGTAGATTCTATTTTGATCAATGGCGTATGTTTGGGCATCACAATAACTGCTTTAATTCCTAATTTCTGAGCTGCCAATGCCACGCCTTGTGCGTGATTGCCTGCAGACGCAGCAATGACACCACATTTTTTTTCTTCATCCGATAATTTACAAATTTTGTTATACGCTCCGCGCACTTTAAACGATCCAGTGCGCTGTAAATTTTCTGGTTTAATGTATACATCATTACCACATTCGTCGGAAAATACATCGCTATGTAACAATTTAGTGGTAACAGTAACGGTGCCTAGCCGCTCTCTGGCTTCTATAAAATCATATAACTTATGCATAATATCCCTCTCTTATATGTATCTATCGTGCTATACTACGCACTCACATTGAGCGCTACGGTGCTTTCTTCAATCAGTCACCAATGCACCCGTACATTCCTATCATCTATGAAATCACATAGGATACGCAAACGTATCGCCATACCTTAGTGTTTCAAATTCGCTCTGAAATCATATAGAATACGTTTTATATACTTTGGTAGCGACTTTTTCCACATTCCTATGAAATCACATAGAACGCATTCTATATCTCCTAGACCGCGCTCCGATTAGTCTTCGTCCAATAATTCAATCGCCCCACGATCCGCAGAGGATACATGCATGGCGTATTTTTTCAAATATCCTGTCACATGACTGCGGTAAGGTGCTAAGTTAGCTTTACGTGCTGCAATTTCTTCATCGGATAGCCGTACCGATAACAAGCCAGCAGGAATGTCAATATCAATCATATCCCCATCTTCCACAATCGCAATCGTGCCACCGGCTGCCGCTTCTGGCGATACGTGACCAATCGAGGCACCTCGAGTAGCACCCGAGAAACGACCATCCGTAATCAACGCTACCGAATCGCCTAATCCCATACCTGTAATGACAGAAGTCGGTGTCAACATTTCACGCATACCAGGACCGCCCTTTGGTCCTTCATAACGAATGACAACCACATCGCCTTTTACAACCTTGCCACCCATAATGGCTTCCACTGCTTCTTCTTCATTGTTATATACTTTCGCCGGTCCACTATGAACGAGCATACTAGGATCAACGGCCCCTGCTTTCACTACCGAGCCATCGACGGCCAAATTGCCCTTTAATACGGCAATGCCTCCTGTTTCATGAACGGGATGATCAAAGGAATGAATCACATCGTCATCTAAAATCTCCGCACCATTAGCAATGTCCCCTTGTGTAGAAAGCGATACGGTTTTCGCATCCCCGTGCAAGCGATCATTCATGAATAATCGTTTCATCACCGCTGGAATACCACCAGCCCTATATAGGTCTTCAATAAAATATTTGCCTGATGGCGATAATTTAGCCAACTGTGGTGTGGTTTGTGCAATGCGACTAAAATCATCCAGTGTTAAGGTCACACCCGCTTCATGGGCAATGGCTGGTAAATGTAGGGCCGTATTAGACGATCCGCCCAATGCCATATCTACTGCTACGGCATTTTCAAAAGCCTTTCGCGTCATGATGTCCTTAGGCCGTAGGTCTGCTGCTAAGACTTTTAGTACTTGCATACCCGCTAATTTAGCAAGGCGCATGCGTTCCGCATAGACCGCAGGAATTGTACCATTACCTGGTAATCCCATGCCCAATGCTTCGGTTAAGCAATTCATTGTATTGGCTGTATACATGCCAGAACAAGAGCCACAAGTAGGACAAGCCGTATTTTCAATCTCTGCCAATTCCGCATCATCAATTTGTCCTGTTTGATGTTGTCCCACTGCTTCAAACACATTGCTCAAGCCAATCTTTGTGCCTTTATGAACACCGGCTAACATTGCGCCACCGCTCACAAATACACTTGGTAAATTCAATCGCGCTGCAGCAATCAACATACCTGGCACAACTTTATCACAATTAGGAATGAATACCATCGCATCAAATGGTGTGGCCATTGCCGTCGCTTCAATGGAGTCGGCGATAATGTTACGCGTTACCAAAGAATATTTCATGCCTATATGATTCATCGCTAACCCATCACAAATACCGATGGTATTAAATTCAATAGGAATCCCACCGGCGTTGCGAATACCATCTTTCACAGCTTGCACTAAATTGCGCAAATGCATATGACCTGGCACGATTTCATTAAAAGAATTGGCAATCCCGATAATAGGGCGATGCATTTCTTCATCTACAAAACCTAGGGCCTTCAATAATGATCGATGGGGTGCTCTTGTCACGCCTGTTGTTAAATTGCTACTTCTGCTCATACTAGACATCCTTTCACAAGTAATAAAAAAAGACGATTCCTTTGAATCGTCTTAAAAGTCATAAGCGCAGTATATATATGCATATATATTGTGTTCTATAAAGTTTCTAAAGGTAGCCTGCTATGTTGCTATCCTACAACCAAATCAGCAAAGGCTAGTCGTGGCCATTTTCTTATTGATTGTAATTAAACTACATTCGCTGAAACTTTTAAGACAGAATCTTGTTAAGTTGTTGTTCATAATTCGAATGCTGTTAATAATTGTGATAATCACAATAATCAATAAGCTAATGACTAAACCTAACATAATTCCCTCCAAAAATTTCAATACCTTCTAAATATGTTTCTATCATAGCACGATATTTTTTATTAAGCAACATAAATCAACATGGATATGTAAAAAAATATATCCATTAGTAATGTCACATATAATAATTTGTAATGCCATATAGCGTATTCGTATGGCATTCATACATCATGTATATCATAGGCTACTAGCAGTTTCAAGTCCGCTTATCTACGTAATCTTCATACATCACGTCTATCACAGGTTACACTACAAGGAGCTAGAAGAACCGTACTTTCAGTGCTTCATAAGCCTACCTATACGCCATCCAGTTCTACTTATTTTGTGCCATCCATAGGCACCTAGAAAGCTCCGCCTATGTTCCGTTACCCTCTATCGACAATAAGGACTGCCATCCTATCAAGAACTTTGTAAAAATTCACGTATTGCTGGATTCTTTTGTAATTCCTCTAGTGTTTCATCGGCTACTACAGTCACTTTATCTCGATCAAGGTTCACTAAACATAAAAATCCTAAATAGTCACCTTGATTGGCGCGGAATTGATGCACTGTCCCACTAGGAATTTCAATCATATCGCCCACCGCTACATCTACGATATCATGACCTAACAAGCATTGCCCCTTACCTCTAAATATCATGACCATATGTGTATGTTCATGATACTCTAAGGTGCTATACCCATGAGGCTTGACTTCAAAATAGCGAAATTGACAAGGAATATCAAAGGCTCCATCAAACAAGACTTGCCGTGTTACATCTTTAAAAGGACTGCCATCTTGCTTGTACACCAATAGATCTGTATCACGCCAAGTATAGGTTTGACTGTCAAACTTTTTAATCATCGTCACTGTAATTCCTTTCCTCACAACCCGATAGGTATGAAAGATACATCTACTTCTTAACGTGCCTATATACCTAGCAAACCCTCTCTATATAAAGAGTACCCTTTGTGATAGCCATTACGTTCATAAAAGGCTACACAAAAGGCACTAAGAACTTATCTTATTTAAATAATTTTTTAATCGTTCCCAAAAATCCTGTATGATGGTGTACATGATTTGCTACACCAGCTACTTCAAAACCAGTTGCCAAAATAGCATTGCTAATGGTTTCTACATTATTTTTTGTGGAATCATAGGTAATGGTTACTGTTTTTTCTGGTAAATCAACATGAGATGATACAACACCAGCTAATCCAATCGTAGCACCTTCTACTGTTTCTTGACAGTTGCCACACATCATACCAGGCACAGTAAATACTTTTGTTACCATAGTACCGTTTTCACCACAACCACATTCTTTACACATAGGATGACCTCCTTACTGACTATATATCTATCAGTCACACATTGTATCCATCATAATTATCTATAAGTGAATTTATGTTCACCCATTAGCACATCTATAGTATACAACGATAGCACCACTTAGTCATTATATTTATCAAATTTTCCGCTCCCATAGAGTACCGATTCATTCGCTACACCCAGAGCTATCCAACGTTATACCGCCAGCACTTGTGGCATCCTAAAGAAGAACATGCTGGCCTACAGTGTCAAGCCATCGTAGCACATGCGCTACACATAGGCTAGTACACACTACACATCTTTATGTTTATTATCGTTCACAGACCCTGCTGTCACATCAATTGTTTCTTTCGCAGCATGAACGGCCTCTTGTACATCCTCTTTCGCTTCACGAATCGCTTTCTTTTCTGAACTCATAGCGCCTTTAAATTCACGAATACTCTTACCAATAGCGCGCCCCACTTCTGGTAATTTGCCTGGTCCAAAAATAATCAAGGCAATGACTAAAATAACAATTAATTCTGGAGTTCCAATACCAAACATAATCTATCTCCTTTATCATAGTATTTGACTATTACGCATCTATCGTCCTAGGACTACGTACCGATTGCTGTTACCGATGAATCCTATCATCGGTCTTTAACCTGATAAGCCTCTTGGTCTACAAACCAATCAATAGGTGCCTGTGAAAGAACCGCACCAGGCAACACATGCCCAATGCGTTCTCGCCATGGTGAGTCTTCATAATCAAACCGCTGCTGCAACACTTTTGCTAAGGCAGCTCGCTTCGCATCACCTACGACGGTATACCACACATGCCGCGCTTGTGAAAGAAATGAAAATGTCATCGTCACACGATCCCAAACGTTTCCATCTTCCACCGCTACCACATAGCGCCCATCTTCCTGTAGTGCTAACGACCGAGGAAACAATCCGGCCGTATGTCCATCTTGACCAAGTCCTAAAATCGCCAAGTCTACGCCCCTTTTATCGCGAGCGCGCAAAATCGTTTTTACTTCTTTATCATATTCATCCGCTGCATTTCGTACCGTTCCCTTATCTGTATGAATCGGGAAAAAGTGCGATGCCCCACACATATTAGAAAACAGCCTTTTTTTAGCTCGATAGAAATGATTATCTGGATCAGACTGTGAAATAAATCGTTCGTCTGTCCACAAGAAAAACGTACGTTCCCAATCGATTCGATCAATATAGACTGGCGTGTTTAATAATTCAAATAAGCGATTAGGAATCGTACCGCCCGTAATCGCCACTATGCATGAACCAGTTTCACAGATACTACGCGCCACAAAATCAACAAACGCATCGGCTACAGCCGTTGCCACTTCATCTGGCGTTATGAAACTATGCATCACATCCTGTGCCACAATGATAAGCCTCCTTCATCTTACGATAGGATTGTCATTAGACTACCTATCATTCGATTATACACTGATTAAACATAGTTGTGCAAGAAGGAGGCTATGAGATTTATATATTCCTGGTATTTAAAAAAATAATGACCTACTATCCATCTAATCGTTCTATAACGGCTTGCGCCATGGCGTGGCATTTTACTGGTCTATCATCGCCACGAGCAATATCCCTTGTGCGATAGCCGTCAGTTAATACACGGCTTACGGCATGTTCAATAGAATCGGCTACGTTAGGGCAATCAAGAGCGTACCGACACATCATGGCTGCTGCCAAAATTGTACCGAGTGGATTGGCTATATCTTTACCCATTATATCGGGTGCCGATCCATGAATAGGCTCAAACAAAGGCGTTCCTGTCCCAATCGATGCTGATGGCAATAATCCGATAGAGCCAGACACTACAGCCCCTTCATCGCTCAAAATGTCGCCGAACAAATTGGTTGTTACCATCACATCAAACTGACCTGGATTCACCACAATTTGTTGCGCCGCATTATCTACATACAAATAGTCAAAGGTCACATCCTTCGCTTGTGCTGCTTTTTCTTGGGCAATCCGTCGCCATAAGCGTGACGATGCTAACACATTTGCTTTATCCACAGAAGCCACTTTGCTATGGCGTTTGCGGGCCATATCGATAGCCACATCCATAATTCTTTCAATTTCCATGCGACTATAGGTTTCCTTATCCCACGCTACTTCTCCAGCGCCTGTGCCCGATGCTTCTGATCGTTCACCAAAGTAGATACCCCCTGTCAGTTCCCGAACAATCATAAAATCTACATCTTCTACTAATTCTTGTTTTAAAGGCGACTGCTCACGAAGTGCTGGGAAAATCTTAACGGGCCGTAAATTACAAAACAATCCAAGCGCCTTACGCAAACCTAATATGGCTTTTTCTGGGCGTATAGCTGGATCTACATGATCCCATTTAGGGCCACCTACGGCGCCTAGTAATACAGCATCCGCCTTTTGACAAGCAGTAATGGTATCCTCTGTCAAAGGTACTCCATAGGCATCAATAGAGGTTCCTCCTGCCTCTTTTACAATCCATTCTACCCCTATATCCGCCTTACCAAAGGCTACATCACATACACATCGAGTTACATCGATAATTTCCTTGCCAATGCCATCACCGGGAATCAGCACAATCTGTCGTGTTTTTTTAGTCATACTCTATCCTCTACCTTCCATGGGTATCTCAAAATGCATCTTTCTGTTTATGGCAGAATTTTTCTTGTTCTGTTTCAGAGCTCTTCTTTTTGGTCTATCTCAAAACTCTCTTTTCTATCTATTACAGAACTTTTCTTGTGCCTATTGCAAAATTCTTCTTTTTTCTATTACAAGCCTCTTCTCTGTCTATCCCAAAACGCTTCTTTCTGTCTATCATGTACATCTACATCTCTTATCTATCTCAAAAGCTTCTATCTCATCTATCGGACAAACTTCTTTTAGAGTTATCATAAAAAGCTTCGTATCCTATCGATTAGGAATCGTCGTTTTCTATCAATCATGAATCTTCTAAGACTGACGTTGTTTCGCAAAATTAACGAGTCCCCCTGCTTTAGCAATCTCTTGAATAAACGGTGGCAGCGCTGTCCCCTTATAGGTTTCTCCCGTTGTCAAATTATAGACAATCCCTTTCGTCATATCGATACCGATGGCGTGATCCGCCTGAATACGCTCCACCTGATCGCCGATTTCAATGACCGGCAATCCAATATTAATGGCATTGCGAAAGAAAATCCGTGCAAAGCTATGCGCCACAATAACGGGCACCCCTTTTTCTTTGATGACGCCTGGTGCATGTTCTCGTGATGAGCCACAACCAAAATTCTTACCAGCCACCATAATATCACCAGCTTTGACATGCTTCGCAAAGGTAGTATCAATGTCTTCCATGGCATGGTTTGCCAATTCTTTCCAATCTGCAATGGCCAAATAGCGTGCAGGGATAATCACATCCGTATCCACATTATCCCCATAGCGCCATATTTTTTCACTTCTAAAGTCCATCTATCGTTCCTCATACTTTCATCAACAACGCATTCATACTCGATTCACCCAGATAATCACTAGCATGCTAACCTACATAATATCATCGGGTCCAGCAAGTCGGCCTAACACGGCACTGGCCGCCGCCACATAGGGACTGGCCAAATAGATTTCGCTATCCACAGGCCCCATACGACCGATAAAATTACGATTCGTAGTAGATACGGTCTTTTCACCAGACGCCATAATCCCCATATAACCGCCTAAACAAGGTCCACAAGTAGGTGTACTAATCACACATCCTGCTGCTAAAAACACATCGAATAGGCCCGTATGCATGGCTTGTTCATAAATTTCTTGCGACCCAGGGATCACAATGCATCGCGTAAAGTCGGCTACTTTTCGTCCTTTTAAAATCGACGCCGCTTGCACCAAATCATCATAGCGTCCATTCGTACAGGATCCGATAATAACTTGATCAATCGAGATGTCATCTGCCACTTCCGTAATATAGTGCGTATTTTCTGGTAAATGAGGGAATGCCACCACCGGTTGTAATGATGCTAAATCGATGGTAATGACCTCCGCATATACCGCATCGCTATCGGCATTCGTAGGGATGATATCATATTGGTAGCGATCTTTTACATAGGCCTCAGTAATTGCATCATAAGGGAATACACCACATTTAGCACCCGCTTCAATAGCCATATTGCAAATGGTAAAGCGATCCGTCATCGACAAATGTACGAGTCCATCACCAGCAAATTCTAACGCTTTATACCTCGCTCCATCGACGCCAATACGACCAATTAACGCAAGAATAATATCTTTCCCCGTAATCCATTTCGCCGGTTTGCCTGTCAAGCGTACTTGTATCGTTTCCGGTACTTTGAACCACGTCTTACCTTCCGCCATGGCGACCCCCGCATCCGTCGACCCTACGCCGGTAGAAAAGGCATTCACCGCCCCATACGTACACGTATGCGAATCGGCGCCAATCATCATAAACCCAGGTCCTACCAATCCATTATCTGGTAAAATAACATGCTCAATGCCGACACGGCCGCTTTCAAAATAAGAGGTAATCTGTTCCTCTCTAGCAAAATCGCGCATAATCTTGGCTTGCTCTGCCGATTTAATATCCTTATTCGGCGTAAAATGATCGGGCACCAAGTAGATGCGATGGCGGTCAAACACCGGCTTATCAATCTTTTTAAATTCTTTTAAGGCCGGTGGAAACGTGATGTCATTCATCAGCACCGCATCGAGTTTACATTCGATAATCTGCCCTGGTCTCACCGATACAAGACCTGCATGGCGCGCCATATTTTTTTCTGTAATCGTCATTCCCATACTAGTGTGCCCCCTCTTCTAGCTCTTTCGTCAAGTATATAGAATTTACCGCATTAATATAGGCATTCACACTGGATGTAATAATATCCGTACTCACGCCACGACCGTGATATAATACGCCTTCATGTTCCACTTTTACAATCGCTTCCCCCAAGGCGTCCTTACCAGCCGTCAACGCTCTAATGTGGTAATCTTTCAAACTAACAGGAATCCCGATGGCTCGTTCCACTGCCTTAAGGGATGCGTCCACAGGGCCATCACCGACAGCGGCGTCCTCTGAAAGTCCCGTTGGCGTATGCAAGCGAATGTCTGCATAGGCATAGCCACTTTCATTTGAATGGTAGTGATGATGCACCACCGTAATCGCCTTGTGGTAATCCAACGTATCCATAACGAGGGCCATCACGTCTTCATCGTAAATATGTTTTTTCCGATCTGCCAATTCTTTAAACTTGGTAAATAGCATATTTATTTTTTCTTCGCTCAAGGTAAATCCCAATTGAGATACATGGTCTTCAAAGGCGTGTCGCCCCGAATGTTTCCCCAGCACGATATTCGTTTCTCCAGCTCCGACCGATTCAGGTGTCATAATTTCATAGGTTCCTGGATGACTCAACACACCATGTTGATGAATGCCTGATTCATGGGCAAAGGCATTCGCCCCTACAATGGCCTTATTCGGTGCCACGGCAACGCCCGTTAATTTAGCCACAATCTTACTCACCCGTGTCAATTGTTTTGTATCAATGGGAATCTTGAAATCTCCGTAACAATCCTTTCGTGTAATGAGCGCCATCGTTACCTCTTCCACGCTCACATTGCCAGCCCGTTCACCAAGGCCATTCACCGTACACTCCACTTGCCGTGCTCCTGCCTCAATAGCTGCCAGCGTATTCGCATTGGCGAGGCCTAAATCATCATGGCAATGCACTGAAATAATCGCTTTTTCAATGCCCTTAACATGATCTTTGATGTACGTAATGATGTTTCCAAACTCAATCGGCGTCATATAGCCTACCGTATCTGGCACATTGAGTACCGTAGCACCGCCTTCAATCGCCACTTCGAACACGAGGCATAGAAAATCGAGATCCGTCCGTGATGCATCTTCGGCGGAGAATTCAATTTCATCAAATTTGCCCGCCGCAAAGGCCAAACACTCTTTTACCCGATCCAAACAAGCCTCTTTTGTCATTTTCAACTTATACTCTAAATGGATGTCACTGGTGGCGATAAATGTGTGCAATCGGCTCCGCTTAGCCCCTTGTAAAGCACGGGCCACTTGTTGAATATCCTCCGTATTGCAACGAGCTAGTCCACAAACCGTCGCTCCCGTTACTTGTTCTGCAATCGTTTTAACCGCTTCAAAGTCACCCGGCGACGCAGCTGGAAAACCCGCTTCAATCACATCGATGCCCAACTTTGCCAAATTCTGTGCAATTTCAACTTTTTCCGGCGTTTGCAACGATACACCCGGTGTTTGCTCCCCATCACGAAGTGTGGTATCAAAAAAATAAATGCGTTCTCCGTTCATCTCTATTCCCTCCATCGCTATCATTTCTACATACTACCTGTTATGACTAGATTCGAAACCATCGCCTACTTGGATACCCAATCGCCTATGGCGAATCCACATGCCATAGGTCACAACTCATGTAGCTCCTATAAAAAAACCCCAGACGAATACATCGTATCGTCCAGGGGCGTCATAAGTATATATCACAAAGCATATCATTTACATTGCATCTACTACGAATACACCAAGCCTCTCACACGTAAGAAAGTCCACATAATGAATCACTGCACATGCATCCATACAATCTATATAGCTGTATCGTATACCTATACCACTACATCACTTTCTTGTGCTCCATAACAGATACTAAAAAACCCCTTACAACGAATATCGTTGCAAGGGGCGTCATATACTTATAACACGGTACCACCCTAGTTGGGTCTCATTAGCAATAACGGAACTACCGTTGCCAACTACTATTGATTTCATCAGCAAAACTCACGGGAGAGTGTCAATATATGGTTTCTATTGCCTCGCACCACACGGCAACTCTCTGAAAGTAAACCATTATACCTTTATACCCGATCAACGTCATATCATGTTGTATCACAACTATGTCGTCGTAACGACGATATAGTTAGTATAGCCGATAAAAAATGATATGTCAACACAAAACATTATGTAGTGTATAACATTTTGTTTTATTTTATATATAAATGTTCAATATGCCCCCTACGTCGTTCATCTTCTGGTGGTAACTGCATATAATCGCCATATATACTTCGTAAATAGGCATCATAAGAAGGAATCGTTTTAAATCTATGCCCTTCAAACTCCACGTCTATTAAGTTATCAAACTCTTCTTTATACAGCCGTTCCCTATGCCAATCAGTTCCTATAAGAACACCTGCATACGTAGAACTTTCAAAATCTCTTTGATTGCATACAGCTTGCCAACGCTTCAATCCCCATTTCGCTATTGGTCTACATATAGGTTTTACTAACCCTCGCATACGGGATGTACTAAATTTAGATGCAGCATATTCATGCAATATTTTATCATAGAAGTGATGTTGTTTAAATAACTGCTGTGTAGCCTCCATTGTATCTGGCCAAGCGTCTACAGGGAATATATCAATAAACGCTCCATACGATAGGGTATACTTACGTGGACATTCATAAAATAGTGTGTCTTTTCTGTACAACTTCAACATCCACACTGTATAAAATGATTCTATATCATAAGGATCCATCATCGCGAATTGATCCTCCCCAGACACCTGTTTTTGTCTCATAATTTCTACAAATCGATTGAAATCTGGTCGTGGCATCATAATATCGATATCATCATCCCAAGGGATAAAACCCTTATGACGAATGGCTCCAATTAATGTGCCATAGGATAAAGCGTATCGTAAATTAAACTCTCTACAAATCGTATCGGTATATACTAAAATAGGTAAGATTATTTTTTGTATTTCTTCTGTGGAATCTATTTTCCTCATCACTGTTCCTCGCATCTATTCCATTTATAAAAATCTTTATCAAATTGAATGGCATCCTCAATGGAGTCAAATTCTAAAATGCATCCTCTGTCATATAACTTACGTCGTAAACGTAACACATCTAAATGATTCATATAGACATATTCCCATACCCTATGCCTATACACACTGTCTTGACCAATCGTATGTAAAATGTTAACAAACTCTCGACTAAAATTTCGATCAAAATAGGCATAGCCCATCATAATTTCTGAATCAGAACCACCAATTTCTACATGATTAATATACCCTTCTTCATCCGTCGTAACACACCATTCATCGGTAGCACCTTGGCAAAATACAGTTGCATAATGCCCTGAATAATTATAAAGAGAGAAGATATTGTCCCGATAATAATTATCGACAGAACAAATATACGTGTTACCTAAATATGGTGCAACCAGTTCCAGAGAAGCAATATTATCTTGTGTGTCAAAATAAGGATTCTCGATTAATGTAACGTTATAGTCCGACGACAAATAACGAAACATCTCTTTTTTATAACCTACTACGATAATAATATCTTGAATACCTGCTTCATAAAGTTGTTTAATTTGCCGTTCTATGAGCACTTCATTCTTGATTTTACATAGTCCTTTAGGACATATATTACTAAGCGGCAAAAATCGACTCGACTTGCCCGCCGCCAAAATGACTGCATTATCAACTTTAAACGGTTCTAATTTTTCTATATCATTCAACGCACAATATTCATTGTACTCGTTCTCTGAAATCATATGCCGAAATAATGCCTCCTATAACAATGATACATCCCAAAACAATACTATATAACGATGGAACTATTCCTAACAGCATATAAGAAATAATGATAGAAAACGCACTATAACTACTATTAAGAACCATAGTACGACTAGCACCCACTCGTTTTAGTGACCGATAATAAAATAAATACGACAATGTGCCAAATACAGATGCTATGGGTATATATGAAATAAGTAATGTTCCTTCTAGCTGATAGGTAGTATGCAACAGGCCGATGCAAGAAAGCACAGCAAGACCGGTAACACACATAGACGTAGTTTGTCGCACGAACAGTACCATACTTTCATGAACAGGATATTTCCTTAACACCGTAGTACTAATCACCGCCTCGCTACCCCAGGCGAGAATACAAATGATAGCAAAAAACATTCCTTTACCCACACTCACTATATGACTGTCTGTACTAAATCCTAGCAACATAATGCCTACTAATGAAATTCCTAAGGCTAACAATTGATACGCTTGTCGACGCTCTTTCAAAAATATAATTGCTAATGCTGTACCTACTGCAGGATATAAGGATGTAACAATACCAACGAGACCAGGCCCCATATAGTATACCGCAGCAGTATAGGACACCAACCCTACTGGTCCACCTAACAACGCTGCTAGTATCATATACTTTGTTCCTAACGAATGTAAAATACCCTCTATATACTTTTTATGATATACCATATATAGACTCAATAATAAGACGCTGACAAAATCATGGATACATACACATACTAATGGCAAAAAGAATATGAAAGATACAGTGCTTAATCCCGCCGAAGTGACAACTGTGTCCATAGACCACAAAAAGCCAGATAAAAGACCATTAATCATAGTACCCTCTATTTCATCAAAAATTCACTACGAACAATATGATAGAATTGTTTCGCACAATTATACTGAGAAAGGGCATACCGATTTGTACGCACGGCGAGTCCTTCTTTTACCTCACACCAATTGCTCCATATCAAGCCTGCAATAGCTATATAGGAGTAAATTTTATACACCAGTTCTCTCGAAACATGACATCCATGATACAGAGATATAATCCTATCAACCTCATGCCTAGATAATCCAGAGTATACACAGAACATAGCAATATCTAAATCAGGATCTTGCATCCCTGCATATTCAAAATCTATGATATACACAGTACGATGCTTATCAATCAAAAAATTATCACACACCGCATCAATATGACATAGTGTATATTCTATAGGTAGAGATTCAATATATGATAATAAGCCTAGCACATGCCGTCTTGTTTCATCATAATCTGCATAGGCAGATACCTGTCCACGCAATGACTCATAATATACTAAACGTTCTCGCAAATCAAATGTATGCGATACGCTGATATGTAAATTATGAAACTCTTTTAATCGTTGCATACAAAGATTCAATTCATTATGGTTATGTATATCTAATGTATGTGCTTCCTCAATGAATGTCGTAATTTTCTCTCCCGTTTTGGTATTAAAATAAATAACCTCATCACTGACACCATGCATGCCTAACGCTTTATAAACACTATATTCATGATCTCGATTAATCAAATCCTTTGTTTCTTTACAAGGCGTTCGTAAAATATACTTCTTATTATCTACCGTAAAAGCAAAGGACTGATTCGTCATGCCTGCTTTTATATCATATATATTGTAAATCATCTCTGGCGAGATGCCCAGCATACAACTAATTCTACGCGCAACCTGTTCTGATGAAATCTTTATTGTACCCATACATATAATAACCTTTTACTACCTACACTCTGGTAACTTCTGCTATAATCCTATGCTTACCCATATACTAACTAGATCGTAACCATCTATTTACTATAACCATTTCCTATGATATCGATTCTATTGATTTATTTCCCTTGCCACCGTTTTGCCAAGGCCGATAGTTTTGCACCAAACCGATGTATTCGTGGATACGTTAAAAATAGTTTATACTTACCTCGTACAATACTATCTAGTACCATATCTTTGTGTTCTACAACCCAAGATTCTAATTCTCTCCGCACCCTTTCACTATCCGTCGTAGGGGCTATCGCATAAATCGTGGTTAAACACGATAAGGCAGCCTTCATACCATACGAAATAATTTCAGTTTCGCAAGGCAATCCCTGCTGTTTTACAAAAAACAATTGTTCTTGATAAGCTCGAAAGTAATCATATCGTTTTTGATAACTAAATGCGTTAAAGCAAGTTGATCCTACTCGCTTGCGATATATATAATAAGTTTGTTCATATATGCCAAAGCGCTGTGCTCGATTCATAAACCGATACAAGGTTGCTGAATCTTCAAATAACCGTCCTGCTGGGAATCGCTCATCACCAATCACATGACGGGCATACAATTTATTCCATACACACGTGCCATCATTTTTTAACACGTGAAGAATAATATCTCGCCCTTCTAATAGAGTAATCGTTCCCGAATTAGTTGAATCATTCTTAAAAGTGCCCCCTTTTAGTACTTTGCCATAGAAAGAAATAACATCTAATCCATACCTCTGCATTTGCTCTATCAACAACCTATATGTGTCTAGTTCTAAATAATCATCACTATCAACAAAGCTAATATACGCTCCTTGTGCGACTTCTATGCCTGCATTACGTGCAACACTCTGCCCTTGATTTGGTTGATGAATAACCTTAATTCTCCCATCACGCCTAGCATAGTCATCACAAATAGCCCCCGATGCATCCGTAGATCCATCATCAACTAGAATAATTTCTAACGTTTCATAGGTTTGATGAATGAGTGAATCAATACACTCACCAAGAAAGGCCTCTACGTTATACACTGGCACTATTACAGAAATTAGCATAATAATTTTGCTCCTTTACGTACTATTATCAATGCTTCTATTAGATATCCTTTTACAGTCTTATTATGTTTATTCTAAAATACTACAAATTTTCTTAATTAGATTCGCTTGACTATATTTTTGATTCGCTCCAATCAACCCTACTCGATACAATTCTTTATTACTGTTAAAATTATTAACAAATTTCTCTAATTGCTTGCCAAATGCTTCTTTAGATGATAGATCTACGGCTTCTCCAATGGTAAACTCCTTTAAAATCTCTGGATTCATTTCTGGAGACTGCAATACTGGCTTATAATAGCCTATACTTGTAAATAACATCGCACTAGGCTGATATCGATATCGTGATGCACCATATGGCAATAATAAAACATCTGACTCTATTAGTGCTTGTTGCCATTCTATGCCTAACAAATTTTTATGTAAAAATGACATCGTCCTATTATGCTTATATTTTTCCATCAATCGTTTGAAGTCATTTGCATCATCTTGAGTAACGGTTGCCCCTTGTATTAATAATGTAACGGGTATCGTAAATTGACAGTTTTCAAAAGCATCTAAAAAGAATTCTAAATTCTTTTCTTTTCTATATTGACCAAAAAAACCTAATCGAAGTGGTTGATGTACTTGAAAGTTTAAATCGACATCTAAGTCCATAGGCTTATAAATAGGTGGTAAAATAGTATGAAAATTAGGATACCCCTCTAATTCTGGAAAATCTGTTTGCAACCCGAGAGCACCGATATGGATATTGTTAAACGGTTGTAAACTTCTAACCCCTTTAATTAAACGCTTTCTATCTTTAGGCATAATACCATGTAGCATAACTAATACAGGTATCTTACTAGTAACAAGATGACTGTGTTTAATAGAATGCAGCACACGCCAACTTGCTGTTGGAATAATAATCGAATCACACATTCCATGATTAGCTTTAGCTGCCATTGAGTTAAACCAAGCTCTCCGTCGTTTTTCTCTAAGTAGAGATAGATATATTTTTTTTAACCGCCCCACGCCAGCATAACTAATCGCTTCGCCCCCATCTAAATAGGTAACCTTTGCATCATAGGTCACCTTAAAGGGAAACTTTTCTGGCACAAACATAATTGGTTCATGACCTTGCTTATACAACTCATCTACTAAAATTCGATCAAATTCAACTTCATGCCCTGCCGGCATAACAATACTTTCTAAAATAGCAACTCGCATGATCGCTCCTCATTGTCTACTATCATCATCAGTCAACGCTCGACGACCTAAATCGGTACGCAAATTACATCGATTATATCCATAGTTGGCACTAGCTATATTCTCTTCTTCGCACACCACATCGCCTTTTACCTGTAAAATACCAGCCACTAAATTATACAATAAATCATTCGTAATATATGCATCTTCATGGTCACGCAATATATGGTAAGTTTCTTCATAGCATTGTTTATATGCATCGGATAGATATACAAATAACGGAATCGTAACCATGTTAAAAGATGTAAAATATGGTTTTCTCGGTTGATTAATTTCACTACCGTGATCAGAGAAATATACCATCGCTTGCAAATTCAATTCTTCTTTACCAATCGTATATACTTGTTCCAATACATGATCTGTAAAGAGCAACGAGTTATCATAGGCATTTTGACTAAACTCTTCGCCAATTTCTACTGGCCACCGACTAAACTCCTTAGGATATCGTACTGAAAATGGTGCATGACTTCCCATCAAATGCAATACAATCAATTTATTTTTCTTAGTACGAGGAATCTGTTTCATATACTCAAGTAGCCGTATATCATATTGTTGAGTCGCATAGTCCTCCTCACTCCACCGATGAACATCCGCTGATTTAGCTAACACGGATGTACTTGTATCATGTATCCCCGCTATACCTTGGTTACTAAACCAATACGTTTCAAATCCACACGCTTTAGCAAGATCAATCATCGATATGGCCTCTGTATACTGTTCGTCATTATATTGATTTGCACTCGTTAATGCCAGCTCCAATGCTTTAGCCGTTTCAAAGAAAGCAGCATACGCATTCTTAAATAAAATAAAGTTATCCCCTTTGCTTTCCTCGGTCAACCACGGCGTATTTTCCCGTTCACAATTTGAGAACGCATGCATATATTGACGATTAGCCGATTCACCAATAACAACTATGACTGTGCCAAATTCTTCATGTTGTAAAGGACTCGTCATGCTAGCCTTGTCTACCACTTCTTGATGATGCTGTGTATATACTGCTAATTCTTTCTGAAATTCTACCACATGCAACAACATTTTAAAAAAAGCGGTTCTTTTAACATAACTTTTCTTTCCTACAAATAACAATACAATAAGTGCGATACATATAGGCGCTAATATATACCAATCATTACCTGCTAGTCTGACCTGAGGTAGTTGTACGTATACATAGATAACACACATACAAATGACTACGACACCAATCATATTCGCTACTATTTGTTTGAATGAACATGTGTTAATAAATTCAGTAGCTTCTCGTCTATTCGTATATAGAATCGTTTGCATGGTTGGTACATCAATAACCATTCTATACATGCCATAATACATCCACAGAAATATACTTGGCAGTAAAAAAAGAATGACAACGATGGCAAACATAATCGCCCACACATAGGTATTCGTAATCACACTCTGAAAAAAGACTTGAAGTATCATCAACAGAGATACCATATAAATCCCTGTTATCACATCATAGGGAAAAGAACATATGCTTTGCATTCCACCTTCCCGTTTAGTTGTTACATAATATAATACTGGATATGTATAGCCTATCATACTGGCTATTACAATAGTAGGAATACATGCACCATACGAAACTTTTACATACTCAAATAGATAATAAAAAATCGCCATCATGATAAGAAGAGGTATACCGATCCGACTGATCAACGCTCTACGGTCGGCTCTATCTAATTTTGACAAATACACAAATGACCCATATACACCAGCAAAGATGATAAGAAATATAATACTATACATGCGCTCCATAACTCCTTACAACTTACCGTTATCTTTATATAAATGATACAACTTAACATATTTAGTCATCGTATAAAAATAATGGTTCACCGATAATACCCATCCCATTTTTCCATCTTTACAACCACCATTTAAGATATATACTTTAAAAAATGCCCATAGTGGTCGCAATATGATATCTCTGACAAAATGACAAGGCTTATGATTTTCTTTATATTGGGCCGCTGCTAATGTAGTATACTTATTAAATTTATTAAAATACTGATTCCAATTGTCATATGTATAATGATACATAACATGTTTTAATTTACTGTTTGGATAGGGTGTAACAATTTGAGAATGGACAAAACCAGTTACATAGGACCCTTTCGCTGGGAATAAACGATTCACATAATCTGGTCGCAACACGCCATGTACGGCATGATTATTATGAAATTTATTTTCTCGTTGAATCCAATACGCTTTTTCTTCACCTTTATCTACGACGGAAAGAATTTCTTCTGCTAATGGGGTGGAAATGCGTTCATCTGCATCAACGAGCAACACCCATTCATAAGTAGCTTCTTTAATGGCAAAAGTGTATTGTGCCCCCCAATCACCATTCATACTATGTTGAATAACACGAGCTCCCAACTGTTCAGCAATTTCTCTTGTTCTATCTGTACTACCATCATCGATAACAAGTACTTCATCCACAAAGGAAACACTGTCAATACAATCTTTAATATTTTCTTCTTCATTTTTCGCCAAAATTAATGCTGAAATCTTTGCCATACCTATCTCCTCGTTTCATATACTTTTTACACGCACAATTATACAGATTAAGTATACCATACCAAGTATGCAAATTCTATAACGGGCGATATCTACGCTAATCACATGCACCTACAACCGACTAATCGACTTGCTTACCATTTTATTTTCTCTCCACATATCTTAGTAACCACCCCATAAACGTAATACATGTACGGCACCCATCAAACAAGTTCAATCTCTCACGTTATTTCTATGTACTACCCTATAGGCGCACTTACTCATGCGTCGGATACTGCCATTCTCTTGTTGCGGTTTTCTACTTACCCCAATCGTATTAGCATCGTGTAAAACTTTCATACTAACACATGTATCCATGCCAATTTACCTATGCTGTGGGCATCATATAGTACTTTCGTACTAACAAGCTAGCAATAAAAAGTCCCTCTCTTTACGGCGTAACCCTATAAAAATAGAAACATAAAAAAATAGAGGAACGTTGATTCATACTCAACTTTCCTCTATGTATAAAACACTAGAAGCAAGGTACCTATTTACATCGTTTATGAAACCCATACTTACCAAATATATGTTTATAGAGTCGATGTGTTAGGTAGTAAATTTTTTGAGATATAGGTGCTTGCTGTAGTATGTTTTTAAAGGCATCCTTTTCTTGTTGTTCTCTACCTTCCTTATTATATCTACTATTTTCTACTGTATCAATCGTTGATTCCCATTCAGTGTGAGAAATTGCTAATGAAGGATCAGTAAAATATACGTCACAAATTCCTAAATAGTAATAATATTTAAAATGATCAATAACATGACAAATCGGTGTTTGATATTGCAGAATATTTTTTGCCGCTTCTCGATTAAGAATATACGCATACGCACCAAACCCTTGAAAGGAAGAGTAAATAGAAATGCTATCGATTTGATGTACTTTTTTATAATATGTATTTACGGGACTCAACAATAACACGCTCGGTCTAGCAAGACTTTCTACAAACTCACGACATGCTTGCAGGGCCTTTAAGGAACAGTCTGGTGTAAATGTAACATCATCTTCAAAGATGAGAACTGATTGTTTATCTGTAGCAAGAAATTCTTTATAAATCGCTAAATGGCTTAAGGCACAACCAATTTCACCTGGCACGAGATAGGTGTTAGGAATCGTTGCCCTTTCTAATTCTTCTTTACTCATAGTCTTAGCCATAATCGCTGGGAATATGTGGGGTGTTAATTGTATTTTTTCTGCCTCTCTTTGTACATTTGCCATTCTTTTTTTATCATCTACATTTACAATAAAATAATGATACATCGTCTATTTTCCACCTTTTACACGTCACCTATACTCACTACGCACAACTACACAGACTAAGTATACCATACCCATTATGCAAATACTACACGTCTATGGCATTGTCTACATGTCGCACACCTACAACCGACGAATCGACTTGCTCAATGTTTTATTTTCTTCCCACATATCTTAGTAAACGCTCCCTCAAAAGTAATATATGCATGGCTTCTATCAAACAAGTCAGTCTTCCATGTATTTCTATGTACTACCTATAGGCGCACTTACTCATGCATTGTCTATTGTAATTTTCTTGTTTCTTTTTTCTGCTTAGTCTATTTGCATTAAGCATCGTATCTTACGTTCATACTAATAAGCACCCAACATTCTAATTGACTCATGATGTTTACATCGTATAGTAATTCATACGCATAGACTAGAGTCAAAATGTTCTCTATGTTGCTCGGAGCGTATATAAAAAAGAGGAAAGTTGATTCATAATCAACTTTCCTCTATTTGTAAGTACTAGGAACGAGCTAACTATTTACATCGTTTATTAAACTCATACTTACCAAATATATGTTTATACAGTCGACGTTTTATATAACAGATTTTTTGAGACATAGGTAGCTGCCATAATGCACTTTTAAAATTATCCCGTTCTTTTCGATTTCTCTCTTTCCTATATCTACCTTCCTCATATCTATTACCTTCTGTCATATCAATCGTTGATTCAATTTCAGTAGAAGAAATTGCCAATGAAGGGTCGGTAAAATATAAGTCACTAATTCCTAAATAGTAATAATGTCTAAAATGATCAATAACATCTTGAATCGGTGTTTGGTATTGCAAAATATTTCGTGCTGCTTCTCGATTGAGAATATACGCATACGTACACCATCCATGAAAAGAAGAATAAATAGAAATACTATCTATTTGATGTACTTTTTTATAATACGTATCTACTGGATTCAATAGCAATACACTCGGTCTAGCAAGGTTTTCTACAAACTCACGACATGTTTGAAGGGTCTTTAAGGAACAATCTGGTGTAAATGTAACGTCATCTTCAAAGATGATAACTGATTGTTCATCCGTGGCAAGAAATTCTTTATAAATAGCTAAATGACTTAAAGCACAACCAATTTCACCTGGCATGAGATAACTGTTAGGTATTGTTACCTTTTGTAATTCTTCTTTGCTCATAGTCTTAGCCATAATCGCTGGAAATATATGTGGTGTTAATTGTATTTTTTCTGCCTCTCTTTGTACATTCGCCATTCTTTCTTTATTATCTACGTCTACAATAAAATAATGATACATCCTATATTCCTCTACCATCTATAACTACACGTATAATTATACAGATTAAGTATACCATACCAATTATGTAAATTCTACATGCATCTATGTTGCTTGGTACGTACAAAAAAGAGGAAAGTTGATTCACAATCAACTTTCCTCTTTGTACAGGATATATTCTTACACGTTCAATAGATCCGTAATGGCGCCACTAAGGTCTGTCATCTACGATCCATGTCATCCTATTATTTACAAATTTCTACCACGTGCAAACGCAATAGCGCTCGTGCCAAGGCGAGTCGGGCCCGTTCGATATCGATATCCGGGTCATTGGTAGCCAAGCGCTGTTCTGCCCGTTCTTTTGCACGTGTAGCACGACCCACATCAATCTGATCGGGATGTTCACAGTTTGGTGTAATAATATCGACTTTATTGTCACACACTTCCATAAATCCACCAAAGACAGCGATATAACACGGCGGTTCATCAGGCCGATCAATCCGCATAGGCGCTATATCCAAGGCAATCACAGCCGGTGCATGATTTGGTAAAATACCAAATGACCCGTCTTTATCGCGACCAGAAAGAAAGGTAGCTTTACCGCTATAGACAATAGCATCAGGGGTAACAACTTCTATGTCCATGGATGTAACTCCGTCCATTTATTATGCCCCCTTTTCTTCCATGTCCTTTGCTTTTGCGATGGCTTCATCAATGGTGCCTACCATGTAGAAAGCACTTTCAGGTAAGTCATCATGTTTGCCTTCTAAAATTTCCTTAAATCCACGAAGTGTTTCTGCTAATGGAACGTATTTACCAGGTGAACCAGTAAATACTTCGGCTACGAAGAATGGTTGGCTCAAGAAACGCTGAATTTTACGCGCACGCGCTACGGTCAATTTATCTTCTTCCGACAATTCTTCCATACCTAAAATAGCGATAATATCTTGTAAATCACGATATTTTTGAAGCACTTCTTGTACACCACGCGCAATGTGGTAATGTTCTTCCCCTAATACATTAGGGTCTAGGATACGGCTCGTAGAGTCCAATGGATCTACCGCTGGATAAATCCCTAATTCTGCAATGGAACGAGATAGTACGGTAGTCGCATCCAAATGGGCAAATGTTGCCGCTGGTGCTGGGTCAGTCAAGTCATCGGCTGGCACATAGACGGCTTGTACCGATGTAATGGACCCTTCTTTGGTAGAGGTAATACGTTCTTGCAACGCTCCTACGTCATTCGCCAAGGTTGGTTGGTATCCTACGGCTGATGGCATACGACCAAGCAAGGCGGATACTTCCGATCCCGCTTGAATAAAGCGGAAAATATTATCTACGAATAACAACACGTCTTGTTTTTGCACATCACGGAAATATTCTGCCATGGTTAATCCAGCTAAAGCCACACGCATACGAGCTCCTGGTGGTTCATTCATTTGCCCATAGACTAAGGCCGTTTTGTTGATAACCCCCGATTCTTTCATTTCGTTCCAAAGGTCATTACCTTCACGGGTACGTTCTCCTACGCCGGAGAATACAGAATAGCCACCATGTTCTGTAGCAATGTTATGGATCAATTCCATAATCAATACGGTTTTACCTACACCGGCACCACCAAACAAACCAATTTTACCGCCTTTTACATAAGGGGCAATCAAATCAACAACCTTAATCCCTGTTTCAAGAATGGTTGTTTCTGGTGCTAAATCATCAAATTGAGGGGCAGCGCGATGAATTGGCCATTTTGTATCTGCTTGTACAGGTGTATCATCGTTATCCACGGTTTCACCAAGAACGTTAAAAATACGGCCTAATACGCCATCCCCAACAGGTACAGAAATCGCAGCACCCGTATCGACTGCATCGATGCCACGAGTCAATCCATCTGTGGAGCTCATCGCTACGCAACGAACAGTATCGTCGCCTAAGTGTTGCATGACTTCTGCCACGACTTTCGATTTTTTATTGTCCTCACCAGTCACAGCAATTTCAATGGCGTTATAAATCGCTGGCAAGAAACCAGGTGTAAACTGCACATCAATAACTGGACCGATAACTTGAACAACTTTACCTATAGTATTCATGGAGAGATGTCTCCTCCTTATCTATTGCAACGCATTGGCACCGCCAACAATTTCAGAAATTTCGTTAGTAATGCCCGCTTGCCGTAATTTATTGTATTCCAAATTAAGCTTATTAATCAATTCTCCTGCATTATCCGTAGACGATGTCATCGCCGTCATTCTAGCGCCCAACTCACTCGCTGCAGATTGTAACAACCCATTGTAGATGGTAATTTCCAAATACTTAGGCACCAATTCATTGAAAATAGTTTCTCCATCAGGCATAAAGAAGTATTCTCGTTCTCCTGCGGCATGCGCTTCTGGTGTAGAGAATGGCAACAAATGACATTCGCGTACTTGTTGCGTTAAGGAATTGATAAATTCTGTATATACCATAATCACTTCGTCCACTTCTTCCTGTAAGAAAGCGTGGGCGATTTCTTTTGTCAATGCTTTGGCATGTTCATAGGATGGTTTATCAGAATAGCCATAAAATGACTTCTTCACAGTATAGCCACGACTCTTCATGTAATCCCGTGGTTTTCTCCCTACCGTTACCAATGTATATTGATCCGGTGTTTTACCACTTAGCTCATTGACCATATACTTGATGAGATTACTTGTATAGGCCCCAGCCAATCCTTTATCAGCGCCAATAATCAGATACCCAGTTCGTTTCACTGTATCATGACGCAACATGGGATGCGTTCTTTCAAAGGTAGGACTGCCTGCCACATGACGAAGTACATCCGCTAATTTCAATGCATAGGGACAGGTAGACTGTGCTTTCAACTGTGCACGGCGTAATCGAGCAGAAGCCACCATTTTCATGGCTTTAGTAATTTGCTGTGTATTGGTAACGCTTTTTATGCGCTTACGCAAATCCTGTGCACTCGCCATAGGTTACGCCTCCTCTGTGACTAATGAATGAGTAGCCCCAAAATCAGATACACATTCAGTAATCGCCTTCTTCAACAATTCTTCTGTATCTGGTTCTAATTTCTTCGTATCTCGAATGGATGTTAACACTTCGCTGTAACTAGCTTTTACAAAACGGAGCAACGCATTTTGAAACTCTGGTACATCCGCCACTTGAATGGCCCCAAAATAACCATTAATGCCGGCATACAAACAAACGACTTGTTCTTCTACGGGCATTGGAGAATATTGTGGTTGTTTCAACATTTCTGTCAATCGTTCCCCACGATCTAATTGTGCTTTCGTCGACTTATCTAAATCGGAACCGAATTGAGAGAACGCCGCCAATTCACGATATTGCGCCAAGTCCAACCGCAATTTACCAGCCACTTGTTTCATCGCTTTAATTTGTGCACTACCACCTACACGAGATACGGATAACCCAACGTCGATGGCAGGACGAATGCCAGAATAGAACATATCAGTGCCCAAGAAAATTTGACCATCTGTAATGGAGATAACATTGGTTGGAATGTAGGCGGATACGTCCCCCGCTTGGGTTTCAATGATAGGCAAGGCAGTAATAGAACCGCCACCCAATTCATCGGATAGTTTAGCTGCTCGTTCGAGTAAGCGAGAGTGTAAGTAGAATACGTCCCCTGGATACGCTTCACGTCCTGGTGGACGACGTAGTAACAAACTCATCGCACGATACGCTGCCGCTTGCTTTGTCAAATCATCATACACGCAGAGTACATGTTTGCCTTCGTACATAAAGTGTTCACCCATAGCAACCCCTGCATACGGTGCAATATATTGCATTGGTGCCCCTTCAGATGCACTGGCAGATACGACGATGGTATAATCCATAGCACCGGCTTTTTCCAATTGTTGTACCACACGTGCTACGGTTGATTCTTTTTGACCGATGGCTACATAAATACAAATCACGTCTTGCCCTTTTTGATTCAAAATTGTATCAATGGCAATCGCCGTTTTACCCGTACCACGGTCGCCGATGATTAATTCACGTTGCCCACGACCAATCGGTACCATCGCATCAATCGCTTTAAGGCCCGTTTGCATTGGTTCAAATACTGATTTTCGATCTGCAATACCTGGTGCTGGATATTCTACAGGACGATAGGTTTCTGCTTTAATCGCCCCTTGTCCATCAATCGGTTGCCCTAAGGCATTCACAACGCGACCAATTAATTCATTCCCCACTGGCACTTGCATGATTTTACCAGTACGGCGCACTTCATCGCCTTCTTTGATGAGCGATCCTTCACCTAGTAATACGGCCCCTACATTATCTAATTCTAGATTGAGTACCAAGCCGTATACACCATGTGGCAATTCTAATAATTCACCAGCCATCGCTTTTTCAAGACCATATATATGTGCAATTCCGTCCCCTACATCGAGGACAGTACCTACATCATCAACGTTAAGTTGTACATCATAGTCCTGAATCTGCTGTTTAATAATGGCAGTGATTTCTTCAGGCTTCATTTTCATACTTAACCATTCACTCCTATCTGTGTAGAGCCTGCATTATGCAGCGTTTTTTCTAATTCTTCTAACCGACGTGCCACACTGGCATCAATGCGCTTATCCCCAATTTGAATGATCATACCACCCATAATATGAGGATGTATCGTTACATTCAAAATCACTTCTTTTTGCAATGTAGCTTGCAATTTAGCTAGCAATTTCTCTTTCGCCGCCTCTGAAAGTGGTTCTGTGACGAACACGTCTGCCTCTACAATATTACGCAACTCTCGTGCCTTTGTAATAAAGCCTTGAATGGCTTCTCTCATATACGATGCACGATTTCGCTGTATCATAACTTTCATAAAATTCAATGCCATTGTACTGATAGCTTGTGAAAAAATTTTATCTATCAATTCAATTTTTACATGATTTTCCATAACAGGATGTGTTAATACCATTGTTAGTTCTGCATGATCCTTCATCACATCTTGCACATAGGTCAACTCTTCTTCTAGTTGTGCTAAGGTATTTGATTCTTGTGCTAGTTCCAACATGGCTTCACTGTATTTGTCTGCTACAATTCTTACGCCCATATCATCACAACCCAATCGTTTTACTATTCAACTTGTCGATAGCTTCATCAATCAATTTGGCATTAATTTCGCTATTCATATCGTTAGCAACTACTTTACCAGCTATTGCCACCGACAAAGAAATCACGTCATTCCGCAAGGATTCCATAGCCCGTTTACGTTCTTGGGCTAATTCTTTTTGTGCTTTGTCTTTTTCTCGTGCAATTTGAGCTCGTAACTCTACTAGTTGTTGTTGCGTAGTACGTTCCGCTTGTTTCGTTGCTTTATCAATGATATCTTGCGCTTCTTGACGAGCTGCAAGTAGTTGTGCTTTGTATTCTTCTTGTACTTTTTGAGCTTCCTCTTTAGCAACCTCTGCCGCTGCTAAATCATGGGCAATCCGTTGTTTACGTTCTTCCATAATCGACACTAATGGTTTATAGGCAAATTTTGCTAAAATAGCCACTACGATGAAGAAGTTAAGGAATTGAGCAAGTAATGTACCGTTTATATCTACCAACGGTTCTCCCTCCCTTAATTAGATTTTTGTAAATACTAAATATAATGCAATAACGGCGCCGATAATAGGCATCGCTTCGATCAAACCAATGGCAATAAACATAGTAGAACGCAATTTGCCTTCTAATTCAGGTTGACGAGTCATACCTTCCAATAATTTACTAGCTACCATACCATCACCGATACCAGCACCAATCGCTGCAAAACCGATAGCAATCGCCGCTGCTATCCCTAATAAACCTTTTAAAATTGCATCTTCCATAATTAAAACCTCCATAATAATTAATCATTATATGTAAAACTATATTAGTGACTATCGCCAATACCTTGTCCTAAGTACGAAGCTGTTAAGACGGTAAAAACAAAGGCTTGAATAAGGCCGATAAATAAACTAAACAAAATCCATGCCCATTCAAGAGGGATATATCCAGGTAATAATTTATACATAAGTTCTAATAAAATTTCTCCGGCTAATATATTACCGAATAGACGGAAACTCAATGTGATTGGTTTTGCCACTTCCTCAAACACGTTGAGTATGAACAAAGCCGCAAATGGTTCTACGAAATGTTTAAAATAGGATAATCCTTTCACTCGTAGACTAACAACCCACACTGATAAGGAGCTGGCCAGCGCTAACCCTAATGTTGTATTCAGGTCAGTCGTTGGTGAAAATAGTAGCTCGCCCGTTGGCAGTAAGCCTAACTCATTACCAATCAGAATGAAGAAAAAGAAAGTAAATAGTAGTGAGCTAACTAGAGGCCAGTGTTTTCCTAATCCTGGTGCTAATTGTCCCTCTAGCTCTTCTAATGCCCATTCTACAACATTCTGTATTCCAGATGGAACCAATTCTCTCCTTCTTGTGGCTGCTACAGTAATAATGATAACAATCGCCATGGTAATCCACGTCATAATGATGGTATCCATATGAAATGTCAAACCTAACCATTGTACCACTGTATGGTGTCCTGCATGCAATTCCACAATCTCACCTCCTTTCATAAATAGCCGTTGTATCCTTACGATAATTTCCAATATATACCATATGACAAAATCTGATTCACTACCAATCCTAGTACTATACCTATTGGGTCAAGTATAGGCCATTGAAAGCCTACTAACAATAGTGCCATAACACTCACTAAACGCACGCCCATATGTCCACGCACATGGCGCACCACATCTCGTGTATGCCTACCTTGTACGTGTTTCATATGAAAGCCCAACAGCACAAGATATACGATGTGAATCATGCATCCCCATAACCAACCAGCCATATATGTCATATGATGGGTCATAAAAAAAAGGGTCATACCTGCGAGAGTAACCACTATTGTTGCCAATAGCACACGTTTGATAAATTGTGTATATTCTCTCATATGACCTCTTTTCATTATAAATTTAGGCTATACCTTATTGATTCAGTTGTCTATACATGAGATAGAGTCCACCAAATCCTCCTACGAGCCCACCTATTAACATACCTACTGGTGCCGTATTGAACTCTGTATCACACCACCAGCCGAGCCATAAAAAGCCACCGATACTGGACAGTATCGTAAATCCTGCCGACGTGGCTACGGCGATAGCTTTTAAGCGCGATACTTGTTCATCACGTGTATCATCATGCGTATCATTTTGATTCACTCAAGTAGCACCCCCTTATCGTAGGTAATACTTACATGCTTAATATACTCGCATTTGAAAAAAAACTCTAATATATCCTATGAATAACAGTATCAATTTTTTCTAATTTTACAGGCCCTAGGCCATCAATGATAATCTCAATTAAGAGTATACGCATAATATTAAGTCATGAGTAAATGTAATAGTATTGGAGTTGTAGCAACTTTTATTCATAGCACCCTATCCTATTTCTTACAATTATTTCCAAAATAGTCGGGACGTGCAGCGGTGCCTAAGAACTCATGGCGCAAAGCTTGTAAGATTCTCTGTGTCGCCTTGCCATCACCATACGGATTGACCGCATTCGACATCTGTTTATAGGCTTTCTCGTCCGCCAATAGAGTGTAGGCTTCTTTATAAACGCGTTCTCTATCGGTTCCTACTAAATGTACCGTACCTGCCACGACTGCTTCTGGTCGCTCCGTCGTATTCCGCAATACGAGCACTGGTTTTCCTAAGGACGGTGCTTCTTCTTGAATGCCTCCTGAATCAGTTAACACCAAGTACGAACGAGCCATCAAGTTAGCAAACGGTTCATAATCTAACGGATTAATTAAGCTAACGCGATCGACGTGTCCCAATTCTTCTTTTACCACTTGTCGTACTTTTGGATTTTTATGAACTGGAAATACGACTTGAATATCGTCAAAGTCATCTACCAATTGACGAATCGCACGGTACACATGGCGCATTGGTTCGCCTAAATTTTCTCGGCGATGTGTCGTAACAAGAACAATGCGTTTGCCTTCATAATCCAAGGTATTCAGATCATCATCTTCAAAGTGATATCCATCTTGTACCGTCATTTGCAGTGCGTCGATGACGGTATTACCTGTTACATAGATATGTTCGTTGCCTACATTTTCTGTTAGCAAGTTCTGCTTCGATCCATCAGTTGGTGCAAAATGGTAGGTTGCTAAGGAACCTGTTAATTTGCGATTCATTTCTTCTGGAAAAGGAGAGTAAATATTACCCGTTCTAAGTCCCGCTTCTACATGTCCTACAGGAATTTCTTGATAGAATGCCGCTAACGCACCAGCAAAGGTGGTCGTCGTATCGCCATGGACCAATACCACATCAGGCTGTGCCTGTTCTAACACATCTTTGAGGCCCATCAAAGCCCGCGTTGTTACATCATACAAGGTTTGTCCTTGACTCATAATATTTAAATCATAATCAGGGGTAATCTTAAACACGTGTAACACCTGATCTAACATGTCACGATGTTGTGCTGTTACGGTTACAATGGATTCCATATCTGGTGCTGCTTCTAATGCTTTCACGACAGGAGCCATTTTAATCGCCTCTGGTCGTGTACCGAATATGGTCATAACTTTCAACATACCCTACATTCCTCCTATAGGTGTGTATTATTTTTGTTCAGAATCAATCTGCTTATCTAATACATCAATATCATCCATCGTATGCAATGGACGGGTCAATTCAAATTCATTAGGTTCTAGTAAATTCGGTGTCGCCGGCACGTTAATGATCGGCTGCCCTTTCTTATCTAGGGGGTTATCCGCCGCATCTGTTCGTGAAATAACGCCAATGCGTCGCGCCACGATGACCGCCACAACAATGAATAGTATGACGAGAATCGTACCAACGATGGCATTTACTTCCGCCGTTACAACGGCTACACTGGCTAACAGTGCCGTAATGACATACATCAATAGTACGGTTTGCTTTTGTGTGAGTCCTTGTGCTAACAATCTATGATGGACATGACTTTTATCAGGCTTGAAAATAGGTCGTCCACTAATTTTACGACGAATGATGGCAAATAGAGTATCCAATATAGGTAACCCCAACACGATAACCGGCACTACCAATGCCGCTACTGCCGCCGTTTTCACGGCGCCCATCACAGAAATAGCTGCCAACGTATAACCTAGCAACATGCTCCCCGTATCACCCATGAAAATTTTTGCTGGATTAAAGTTATACCGCAAAAATCCACACGCCGACCCTGCTAAGGCTAGGGTAATACAGGTAAGTTCATATTGTCCCATTTGAAACGTTACAATGCCGATAGCGATACAGGCAATAAAAGAAATACCTGCTGCCAAGCCATCAAGGCCATCGATGAGGTTTACAATATTGGTAAACCCGACAATCCAAAAAATGGTAAGCGGTACCGACCAATATTCTAGATACAGCATGCCACCCCAAGGAATTGCCAAGAAGTCAACGCGAATGCCATAGGCCACCAGTACAGCGGCCGCAATGATTTGCCCCATCAATTTCGTTTTCGGATCGATTTGTTTCACATCGTCCCAAATACCTACAATCACCAAAATAGTGGAGCCCAACAATAAGCCGAATAAACTATGCGTATGTGGCACATTCCATAGGACCGACGCCATATATCCGATACAAATCGCCAATCCTCCTAGTCGAGGAATCACTCCGTGATGTACTTTTCGTGCATCTGGTTTATCAATAGCACCTATTTTTATGGCCAATTTACTAACTATCGGTGTGATCACATAGGTAATGGCCAATGCCACTAAGAACGCTACTATATACACCGTTATCGCCATTATCACACCTCCTTGTGATGCAATGGATACATCAATTTGTCAAACTGCGAATTGGTGCTGGAATACGACCACCGCGGCGAATAAATTCTTCCGAGCTGAATGGACTGACTTCCACAATCGGACAATATCCCAATAAACCGCCAAATTCAACGGTATCACCTACCGTTTTGCCTGGCACTGGAATCAAGCGCACCGCCGTTGTTTTATTATTAATCATGCCAATAGCTGCTTCATCGGCAATAATGGCCGAAATCGTTTCTGCCGTTGTATCACCTGGTACGGCAATCATATCAAGTCCTACCGAGCATACACAGGTCATGGCTTCCAATTTTTCGAGTGATAAACTACCACATGATACGGCGTCAATCATGCCCGCATCTTCGCTAACAGGAATAAAGGCACCGCTCAAACCGCCCACATGAGAGGACGCCATAAGGCCACCTTTTTTTACCGCATCATTTAATAAGGCTAGCGCCGCCGTTGTACCATGTGCCCCACAGGACGTGATTCCCATTTCTTCGAGTACGTGGGCCACCGAATCGCCTACTGCTGGCGTTGGTGCCAAGGACAAATCGATGATACCGAACTTTTTACCTAAGCGATGTGACGCCTCTTGTGCCACCAATTGTCCCACACGGGTAATTTTGAAAGCGGTTCGCTTAATCGTTTCCGCTACTACATCGAAAGTTTCGCCACGCACACTTTCTAAGGCGTGTTTTACCACACCTGGTCCGCTAACACCGACGCTAATCGTAGTATCCGCTTCTGTTACGCCGTGAAAGGCGCCTGCCATAAATGGATTATCTTCTACAGGATTACAAAAAACTACTAATTTAGCGCACCCTAGGGCATCGTTATCCTTTGTTAATGCAGCCGTTTGCTTTACAATCTGTCCCATGTCGCGTACAGCATTCATATTAATGCCCGCTTTCGTAGATCCGATGCCTACAGAACTGCACACGATGTCGGTAGAGGCCAAGGCCTCTGGAATCGAAGCTAGCAAAATGCGATCCGCTTTCGTACACCCTTTCGACACTAAGGCAGAAAAGCCGCCGATAAAATTAATTCCCACCGCTTTAGCCGCTCTATCTAGCGCCTGTGCTACTGGTACATAGGTAGTTAAATCACTGCTAGCAGCTACTAGCGAAATCGGTGTGACGGACACCCGTTTATTGATAATCGGTACCCCGAACTCACGTTCAATCGCTTCGCCCGTCGCCACTAATTGTTCCGCTTCTTTCGTAATGCGGTCATAGATGCGGTCACATAATTGTTTTCCGTCGCTATGGGCACATTCTAAGAGGCTAATCCCCATAGTAATCGTGCGAACGTCTAACTTATTCTCATGAATCATAGCGTTCGTTTCTAAAATATTCTCAATTGATAACATAGTTGCCACCTAACCTACACGATGCATGCTCAAAAAAATGTCCGCATGTTGTGCACGAATTTCTACACCTAACGTTGTTCCTAACTCAGTTAATTTTGCTTGTACCGTTTCTAAGTCCACTGTATCCTGCATGGTGCACATCATAATCATATTAAAAAATCCATCTAAAATTGTTTGATTAATCGACTCAATATTTATATTGTTATCCGCCAACACATTGCTAACGCCAGCAATAATGCCTACGCGGTCAATTCCGACTACCGTAATTACCAATTTCATGATTTCACAACCTTTTCTTTAAGCCTAGCCTCTCAAAATACTCTTTCTAATTATAGCATAGATTGCCCATTATCACATACTATTCACAAATAATTATACGTTCCATCATCATGTGGCCTTTACGTTCACTATCCACCAATCACAGACGATACAAGTTCTTCCCCTGCCCGAAGTAAGGCATCAAGACCTTCTGGGCCATCTAGACTTTCACCGTATACTTTGTAAAGGTCTTCCGTACCTGACGGTCTCGCCACTAGCCAACCTCGTTTGGTAGCAATGTAGAGTCCCTTAATCGGCAAATCATCATAGGTGGATGTGGTGCGCATAGTAACAATTGGTTCACCATTTAGGTCCGTTGCAGTTACATCACTAGGTGCTAAAGATTGTAATAACGTTTTAGCCTCTTTGCTGCACGGTGCATCCATACGGCCATATACTGGCTTCCCGTATTCTTCTGTTAGTGACCGATACATTTGTTCCGGTGTTTTACCCGTTACGGCTAGCATTTCCATAGCCAAGAGCGCCATCACGATGCCATCTTTATCCGTAGTCCACACAGTGCCGTCTTTTTGTAGGAAACTGGCGCCTGCACTTTCTTCACCACCGATGCCAATGGTCCCGTCAAACAATAGGGGCGCAAAATATTTAAACCCTACGGGCACTTCATAGACTGGCACATGATGACTTGTGGCCCACGCATCTACAAGAGACGTAACCACTACTGTTTTTCCAATCCCTTTATCCTTCCAACCACGAGTGGTGAACAAGTAGGCACTGGCGGCCACTAAAAAATGATTGGCTGGCAACAACCCTTCATGGGTCACCACACCGTATCGATCATAATCGGGATCATTTCCCACCGCCAAGTCATAGTTACCAATCTGTGCAATCACTGGTGCCATCGCATAGGGAGAGGAGCAATCCATGCGAATCACGCCATCATGGTCATAGGTCATAAAACTAAATGTAGGGTCGTACTCATCGTGAATGATGTCTAAGGATAATCCATAGCGGTCACGAATCGCCTTCCAATAGGCGCTTCCACTGCCACCGAGGGCATTGACGAGGATGTGTAACTGGCCCGCTTTAATGGCGTCCATATTGACAATCCCTTGTAATTCTTCCACATATAACCCTTTATAGTCATAAGGAATTTGTACAGACGGCGCCATATTATCGACGGAAATTCGTTGTATCCCTTCACCGCCAGCTAACAAATAGTCGTTGGCACGCGTTTCAATCCATTGGGTAATCGTCGTATCGGCGGGACCTCCATGAATCGGATTGTACTTAATACCCCCACAGTCTGGCGAATTATGAGACGGCGTGATAATAATGCCATCCGCTTTTTCATCGTGCTCTCCATTATAGCGAAGAATGGCGCGCGATATAGATGGAGTTGGCACAAAGCCACCGTCTTTATCGACAGCCGCCACTACCCCATTACCAGCTAACACTTCTAATACCGTTACCAGTGCCTCTTGCGATAAGGCATGCGTATCTTGTCCCACAAAGCACTGAGCATTAGCGCCAAATTTATTGCGGCCATCACAAATGGCTTGCGTAATCGCCGCCACATGTAAATCATTAAAACTGCCCTCCAAGGCTTTACCTCGATGACCCGATGTACCAAATGCTACTAATTGCGAGGCATCATGCACATCTGGCATTCTGTGTTGATAGGCATCACATAGTGCCATCACATCGATGATATCTTCTGCGCGCACCACTGTACCTGCTAATTCGTGTGCCATACGTACCGCCTTTCTTTTCAATCTATGTTACATAACTTTACTAGAAACATTGAATTTTACATGTCATATAGACTATACTTAATACGTTACCATATTATATAATACTACTAATAACATATGTCAATGTATGAACCATCACGAGATTCATAGATGCACATTGTTTTCTATAGAACATAGTCAATATACTATGGTTCCTATCCATACTTACCACCTTACATGTGGCATTATATATGCTAATCTTATACTAATTAATGTTTTATTTCAATAAAGAACACGTAAAGGAGATTGTCTTGGAACAACTGAGCCATAGCAAAATTAATGTTGGTCTCGCCATCTTACACAAGCGCGATGATGGATACCACGCCATTGATACTATCTTTCAATCCATACGATTAGGCGATTCTATTTATTTTGCCCGTCACCATTCCGTCGTATTTTCAGGAATGGCCCCAGAACTACCTGCCTATATGGCAAACATGATTCCCTATGATGAAAGCAACCTGGCTATGAAAGCACTCCGTGCCATCCAAGACTATACAGGTTGCCAATTGGGTGCAGCCATTCATCTACTAAAACGAGTACCGCCTGCGGCTGGTCTTGGCGGTGGTAGCGCCGATGCGGCGGCAATGCTACTCGGATTAAATCGTTTTTGGGACCTACGACTTACCGACGACGAATTGCTATCCATTGCCCGCACCTTAGGGGCGGACGTACCCTTCCTAGTAAAAGGTGGCGCGGCCCGTGGCACCAGTCGTGGCGACGTACTAGAAGCCTTGCCCCTACCAAAGGCGCATTGGCTATTGGTAGTCAAACCAACCCTATCGGTATCAACGGCGCAAGCGTACCATCGCTTTGATGGGTCCAGTCAAATTTCTACTGGCACCATTGACACCGTCGTCAATCATTATCAAAACCAAGACTTTATAGGGGCTTTCAGAGCCAGCGCCAATACCTTTGAAGAATTGCTATTCCCCATTCATGATGAATTACGAATTTGTAAAGAATTCTTTACCACCAGAGGGTATGATACTATCATGACGGGTAGCGGTCCTACGATGATCGTTCTGTTAGATACAGCCCGTGATGCCCTCGCCTTACAAGAAGAAGTTAAGGCCGCGAATCACGATTGGCTAACACTCATTACAAAAACTTGTACAGAGGAGGATCTAGAGCAATCATGAAAGATACACGATTACAACCTATCAAATTAGATGCCTATAAACCACTGCGTGAAGTAGTAAGCGAAACCTTGCGTCAAGCCATTCAAGATGGCGTGTTACAACCGGGTGAACGGTTGATGGAAATTCCCTTGGCCGAAGAACTCGGCGTCAGTCGCACACCGATTCGCGAGGCCATTCGCAAACTTGAACTGGAAGGTTTCGTCGTTATGATTCCACGCCGCGGCACCTATGTGGCCAACATTTCCCTCAAAGACATTACGCAAGTCTTTGAGATTCGATCGGCCCTAGAAGAATTGGCGGCAGGGCTCGCAGCCGAACGCATTACGGAAGAAGAAATTGAAGAACTAGAGCGCATGTTGGTAGAAATTAGCGACCATATAGAGAGCAAAGATATGGACCGCATCGTAGACGCGGACATAAAATTTCACGAAGTCTTATACAAGGCATCGCGCAATGATCGATTAGCAGAAATTGTGCATAATCTGCGCGAACAAATCATTCGTTTCCGTTCTGTATCCATGAATCAGCCTGGGCGTTTGGCGAAAACCTGGGAAGAACATCGCCAGCTTGTAGAGGCTATCGGCGCTCACAACGCCTTACAAGCTAGAAAAATAGCTCGCATTCACATGGAACATTCCGAACAAGCCCTATTAACGGGTATGGAAGATAGAGAAACAGCCCATGATGTAGAAGCATCCTTACAACTATAATCATGGGACAATAGTGAATCTCTTATTAGAGTAGATTCACAATAACCTTATAGCTATCAGTCGTGACAACAGGTTCACCATCCTAGTCACTCACCGTATAGTATCGATTGATATAATTGGTAAAGATACCTTTATATATGCTTTATGTTATATTTTCAAGAGAAAGGAATGTTTGCATTGGAATCTGCACTCAACAATCTTGTATCCGACATTAACGGATACCTATGGAATTATTTGATCATCTTTATTTTAATTGGTGCCGGTCTTTGGTTTACCTGTACCACAAAACTCGTACAACTTCGTCAAATTCCTGAAATGATTCGTCTATTAGGTGATGGGGTCGGTACAAAAACAAAAAACAATCACGTATCCTCGTTCCAAGCCTTTTGCGTAAGTACCGCCTCTCGCGTAGGGGTAGGGAACATTGCAGGCATCGCCATTGCCGTAGTGCTAGGCGGTCCTGGTGCGATATTTTGGATGTGGGTGATTGCCTTAATCGGTGCGGCTACTGGCTTTATTGAAAGTACGCTAGCCCAAATCTATAAAGAACCTTTACCCAATGGCGGTTTCTACGGTGGCCCAGCTTACTACATTCGCTATGGCCTTAAAAGCAAATGGTTCGCCGTATTGTTCGCTGTACTCATTTCAATTACCTACGGTCTTATCTATAACTCCGTACAAGCCAATACATTAGCCTTGTCACTCGAAACATTCCACATCGACGTAGCCTATACTGGCATCATAGCGGCCATCTTAACCGGCATCATCGTATTTGGTAGTATCACTCGTGTGGCCAAAGCCTGTGAAGTCATCGTACCTATCATGGCCTTGCTCTATATCGGCACCGCTTTATATGTCATCATTGCCAACATCGAGCATTTTCCGCATGTCATTTATAGCATTTTCGCTTCCGCCCTCGATCCCTACGCTGCTGGTGGCGGTTTCCTAGGTGCTACCATGATTAACGGCATCAAGCGTGGCTTATTTACCAACGAAGCCGGTGAAGGGTCTGTGCCAAATGCGGCCGCTACTGCCAATGTATCCCATCCAGTAAAACAAGGCCTCGTACAAGCTTTCGGCGTATTCGTGGATACCATGTTTATTTGTACCTCTTCCGCATTCATCGTATTAGTCATCGGTGATTATTCCACCACTGGTTTGACCGGTGTGGCCCTCGTACAACATAACCTAGCTCAAGAACTAGGACCATGGGCTCCCTACGCGTTAGCCGTGTTCATCATGATGTTCTGCTTTAGCTCTCTCATCGGTAACTACTACTATGGGGAAGTAAACATTACTCATATGACCGATAAAAAATACGTATTAAACATTTTCCGTCTTCTCGTAGTAGCCATGGTATTCATTGGCTGTATCTCATCGTTAGAACTCGTATGGAACATGGCCGACTTATTCATGGCGTGCCTCATATTGACAAACGTAACGGCTATCGTCTTACTTGGTAAGCAAGCCGTCGTAGCTCTAAACGATTATATCGCGCAAAAACGCGCAGGTATTAAAGAACCACAATTTAATAAATCCGTACTACCCGACCAAAGCGGTATCTTTTGGTGGGGCGACAACCAAACTGATAACTATGTACCGGATCATAAAAAATAATACGATTTATGTCTAACGAACAATCACCTACTACTATCGTGAAAGTAAGTAACTCACGATAGTGGTAGGTGATTTTTTATGCTCTATCCATGGTAAGCTATGAAAGACTATGCCTATGATGATGTACAGCCCTTCTACTACATTCAGTTTTTGTTACCTACTGTCCTTGATCTAATACACTATTCCTCTAAACACTTACACTTTTTATTTTGAACATAAAAGGACGGTAGCGCTACCGTCCTTTTACCACATTCAATCTTTATATGTTACCTAGAGGATTATATTCTTGCATGTGCATGCTCCATAAAAAATGGCCAGGGCATCGTATGTTTCCTGACCTAATCGTATAATCCCAAATCACTAATTATCAAATGCTATTAGGATTTTTTACTATCTTTATATTTCTTTGTATACTATATTTCTTCTTTATTTTGCGATATCCATTGCATGCATACTTAGATATTACCATGTATGTTAATTGTGATTCTGATTGTTACTCACTTGATTCTACCTTATACTATCAAGAATACGTCGACGCCCTTCTCAAGAACGATATCGACCAGATCACCACTGCTAGTGCCATCTAAATTAACCCATAGTAGTGATCGTATTTGTCATCTAGTTTAGCATAGGTGCCTTGTAATATATCTTCTAGGGTAACGCTTTGTAAATAGTCATGAATATAATTTTGCAAGCCCGCCCAAAAGCCGACGGCTATATCCGTCACGGCAGTTTCTGTGGCAACGCCTTCATCGAGGCTAGCAATGATGGCCATCGAGTCTTCCGTAGCTAATAAAATATCCAATATGGTATATTCTGATGGTGCTCTCGATAGTGTATAACCCCCATATTTTCCGCGGATGCTACGCACCAATTGAGCCGCGCTCAACCGTGATACAATGCCTTCTAAATATTTTTCTGAAATGTGTTGACGATCTGCAATGGATCGCAAGGAAACTGGTTTCTTTGTATCTTGTTGTGCTAAATCCAGCAAGATTCGCAATGCATAGCGCCCCTTCGTTGAAATTCTCATCACCTATTACCTCTCTTGTAAAGTCCCCATGTTCACTGCAATACATCGTTACACACGCCGTATCGAACACATCATTGATGTGGTTCTTCTCGTTCCCATAAAGAATTTTGTAACGCCTCTTTATAATCTTCTACTGTCCCTACGCCAGAAAACCCTTGTTGATAATCTAGCACAAAAAATGGCACACGACTGATTTCTAAATCCTTAGCAATCGCTTCATCATCACGCACATCAACTTGATTGTCGCCTGTTTCCAACATATGGCGAACATCATCCACCGCAAGACCTACCTCATGAGCAATGCGAAGTAATACTTCACGGTCCGCTAGATTTTCATGATAAATATAATTAGCCTCAAATAAGGCATCCACGATTCGCTCCATGCGCTCAAATCGCTGTTCATCACGAATAAACCAAGCATACTTTACCAAACAATGTGCATCCATCGTATTAGTGCGCGTCGCCTTACGATAACTAAAACGGCTATCTTCGCCTTGCCCCATCGCATCAATTTCTGCTACCTTAGCTTCACATTCCTCTTGCGACGCATGAAAACGTCTCATCAACGATTCTACCATCGTTTCCGTAGTTTCTATCGGCGATTCTTTATCAATTTCGAAACAACGCATTTCCAATTCAATACGATCTTCTTCACCAATCTCGCGGATTGCTTGTAGCATACGCTTTCTTCCAATATAACAATAAGGATCTGCAAAATCTGACCAATAGGTAATTCTCATAATTTCCACCTTTTACAATAACTACATACGTCCATATAGTATATCATGGCTACTCACGTATTGAAAGTCCATTCCACACACGTACTATTTCGCCACTTTTTTAATCTTACCAAGCACCAACGCCGCGGCCCCCAAAGCAGTGACACCGACACCAAGCACACTGGCACCGAGTGCTACATGATCGCCTACTGTGCGATGCGACTTATCTTTCACCCAATACCCTACCGCTGTACTAGCGCAAACAGCAAGACTATTAGCTAACGATTTTTTCGATAAAAATGGTTGTCTCATAAGAACCTCCTTAGGAACACCTATGCTATTATCTCTGCTATATATATTACCATGATTGTACAATCCAGGTTAGACAACTCGACCCCACATGGAAAGATGCCATTGTATGGATTGGTGCGCATAATATGATTATTCTTTTAACAATTCATGGGGTTAGATGTATAGCACGTTTTGTCCTATACCCCTATATAGTTATAGTATACACTAGAGACAAGTGAAAGTGAACGCTCTATGCTAACGTTCCTATATCCATACGTAACCATTCGATGTGTACCCGTATCATGTATCATGTATCGCATAGGTGCTTAGAAAAGCCATATTTATAGCAGCACGCGTTATATCATTAACTACCGCATAGGTAGCTTAGAAAATTTAGCGGTTTCTCCACCTCGCAATTTTGAAGTTAACTACCGCATAGGTAGCTTAGAAATAAAATGCGCCAGTAACTACCCTAAAATGCGCCGTTAACTACCGCATAGGTAGCTTAAAATGTTGAGGCTTCAACTCACCACCATGATATGCGGTTAACTACCGCATGAATCGATTACAAGGATATCCTTACATGCATAAAAACTACTCCATGTCTAACCCCTTATCGATAACTTTCACCATAGGCCGCCCATTGATTAAAACTGCTACTTGTTATACCGCCCTCGCTGAATCCATACGTAGCCACTCGCTAGTCCCCCTTACCATGTATCGCATCAGTAAGTAACAGTATATCCTAACATTCATAAAAAACTAATTTTCTAACCCTCTATCGCTAGCTTTCACCATAGGCCCCATTGATTAAAAACTGCTACTTGTTATACCGCCCTCGCTGAACCCATAGGTAGCCACTCGCTAGTCCCCTTACCATGTATCGCATCAGTAAGTAAAAGTATATCCTGACATTCATAAAAACTAATTTTCTAACCCTTTATCGCTAACTTTCACCATAGGCCCCATTGATTAAAACTGCTACTTGTTATACCGCCCTCGCTG
>NZ_CAMUMS010000007.1:0-132304 GCF_947090115.1 Veillonella montpellierensis | reverse complement strand
TATCGGCTGTATCTTGACCTACCAAAATATCGAAACCTTGGTTTGTCTTGTACAACTGACTGCCATTGACAGCATCTTTACTATTTTCAGACACATCGCCAGCTTTTACATTCTTGATAACTGTACCGTCATTACCACCTTCTAAGGTAATGGAGTCCTTATTCACTGTGTCGCCGTCTTTATCATATTTCACCGCATAATCAGTAAATTTCTTATCCGACGCAGTTAAATCAGATTTCTTCGCTACATCTTTAATAGTAACGGTTGTTTTCTGATCATCATGGTTTTTATCTTGTACAGTCAATGTCACTTCGCCGTTCGCATCAACGCTATATTTCTTGTCGGCACTATCACTTTCTACTAAGCGATAATCGGTGGCTGCAGCTTTATTATTATCCATCTTTTCAAGGACTTTGCTAAGTTGTCCCTGGCTCGCTGCCTGATCCGCTTTCAAATCTTTCAAATCCGTTGGCAAGGTTGTATTGGAAAGTCCGGTAATCACCTTGTGTTCGCCATCTACGGTAACACTATCAGTACTACCATCTTTACTGAAAGTCATTTTCTTGATATTTTCGATAGTCTTAGCGTCGCCATCAATCTTCATTGGATTTGTTTTGTCTTTACTATTAAAGGTAATGCTTTCCAAATCAGAAAGATTCTTCGCCAAACGAATCTTCATCTTCGCATTGTTACCATCTGTTTCATCTACAATGGATTCTACGCCGATGTTATTGTCGGTCAAGTTGGTGATGGTTTCATGATCTTTAACGATTTTAGCGCCGCCAACGATATTCACTTGATTATTTAATTTCACGCCTACCGCTGTGCCATCATCGCCTTTGAACTTCAACCCATCATTCATAGTGGCTACTTCGTTCACATGGTTACCTTCTTTAACGATAATACGGGTTTCACCATTCTTACCGTCAAGGCCTACTTTACCATCTCCAGTAGTAATAGTAACTGCATTTTTACCATCTTTACCATTCATGCCGATGGATCCGTCTTTACCGTTCAAAACAACAGAACTGCCATCTTTGCCATTTGTTCCAATTGTACCGTCTTTACCAGAAATAGTAACGCTATTCGACTTACCATCATCACCCTTTGGTCCTTGAACTCCAATTTCGCCATTCTTACCCTTGATAGTAACCGATTCGCCATCTTTACCATTGACAGTCACTTTGCCGTCTTTGCCATCTTGTCCAGCTTTACCAACTGAAACGTCATCTTGTAAGGAGTAGATAATCTTCTTACCATTGCGTGCAATCGCAAGGCCGTTGCCTGCATCGAAACCGAAAGCGTCTTTTGTATCGCTACCCAATTGCACATCAAATTTGTTGGTATCTGTATTTTCTTTGATATATACATCAAAGCCTTGGTTTGTCTTGTACAATTGACTACCATTGACAGCGTCTTTACTAGTTGCAGTAACACTACCAGCACCTACATTAGTAATAATGGTTCCAGTGGTTTTATCGCCTTCCAAGGTAATGGAATCCTTATTTACTGTGTCGCCCTTTTTGTCATATTTCACCGCATAATCGGCAAATTTCTTATCCGACGCAGTTAAATCGGATTTCTTCGCTACATCTTTAATGGTAACCGTATCTTTCTTTTCCGGATGTTTAATATCTTGTACAGTCAATACAATTTCGCCATCGCCATTCACACTATATTTCTTATCTGTAGCAGTTGCGTCTCCTACCAATCGGTAATCCGCACTGTCATCGATATTCTTTCCAATTTTATCAAGGACTTCTTTCAATTGACCTTGTGTAGCGGCTTGGTCGGCTTTCAACGTTTTCATATTGTCAGGTAATGTTGTATTAGAAAGTCCAGTAATCACTTTCTCTTTACCATCCATAATTAAACTGTCTGTACTATCCGCTACGCCGAATACCATTTTTTCAATACGACTGATTGTTTTTTTCGTGCCATCAATTTTCATTGGTGCTTCTGCATCACCTAGTGTAATGGTATCAAGACCTTGAATATTTTTTGCTAAACGAAGCGTTAATTTCTTCTGTCCATCAGCGATAACACCGATGTTGTTGTCTTGACTTAACTGAGCATTATCAGTAATACCACCAGTTACGGTAAGTTGTTCATTTAATTTCAACTTATCTTCAGTGCCAACGTCACCCATGAATTTCATGCCATCATTCATGGTTGCCACTTCATGTGTCTTAGTTCCTTCTTTGACTACAAGACGAGTCGTACCATCTTGGCCATCAACACCAACAGTACCATTTTGTGTGGTAATGCTTACTGCATTCGTACCATTTTTACCATTCATGCCGATAGAACCATCTTGGCCATTTAATGTAACGTTACTACCGTCTTTGCCGGTAACGCCCATTTTGCCATCTTTACCATTAAGGGTAATCGTATTTTTTTGATTGTTATCGTCAGTCTTACCTTCAATAGTGGTGATACCATTCTTTCCATCAATAGTGACAGAGGCACCTGGCTTGCCATCTTCACCTTTGCCTTTAGCAACAATGGTTCCGTCACCGTTCATCACAACAGTCGCACCGTCTTTACCGTTAATGCCTACGGTACCATCTTTACCGTTCATCGTAATGGTATTCTTTTTATTTTCACCATCCTTGGCACTTTCAATGGTCACATTTCCATCTTTACCGTTAATGGCAACTGTTTCACCCTCTTTACCATGTACGGCAAAAGTACCGTCCTTACCGTCTTGTCCTTCCTTACCAATGTCCAAGTCATCCTTCAAGGCATAAGTAATCTGTTTATCAGTTTTAGAAACGGTTAAATTATTTCCTGCCAAGAATCCGAAGGCATCATTTGTCTTTTCATCGCCTAACTTTACAGTAAACTTGTTTTTAGCTTCGTCTTTATTAACATATACATCAAATCCACGTTGTGTCGTTTTTTCAAAGGCTTCCAACTGTCCCTGTGTAGCTACTTGTGATTTGTCAAATGTAGCATCCCGTTTATCTTTCGGAATCCATTTCGTATTAGACAAGCCCTTGATAACCTTATTTTCACCGTCCACAACCAAACGGTCTTGGCTGTCAGGTGCGCCGAATGTCACTTTCTTAATTTGAGAAATAGACTGATTTGTACCGTCAATTTTCATCGACGTGCCGTCTTTTCCGAATGTAATTGTTTCCAAATCAGTTAAATTCTTAGCCAATTTTACATTCATCGTATTCTGTGCAGGATCTACAGCTACGCCGATGTTGTTGTCACTGAGTTTTGTTACATCTGCGCCACCCTTAATCGTAATATTCTGATTTGATCCGCGATGAAGTACGTTTGTATCTTTATCATGGTCTTCTGCTTCATTAAAAGTAGAATTATCCCCTGCAAAATGGAGTGGTCGTGTCAATTGATACAATTGGCTGCCATTCACTGCATCAGTGCTTGTAGCTGCCACCAAACCAGCGGCCACATTTTGAAGGCGTCGTTCGTTTCCTTTTGCACCCACTGTGACAACACCTACTGGTTTAGTACCTGCAAAGTCATAGCCATAAATGGAATCTTTCGTATACTCTTTATTAGCAGCAGATAGTGTTTCATCTTCGTTGTATGCAGCATTATCACCCAAATATACAGACTGATCTAGCGTAGTGGTAATACGGTTACCTAAGACTTGCACGTAATTATTCTGTACTTGGTTGTTGTTCCCCATAACCTGTGCGTCTTTAACCGCTTCCGAAACCTCTTTAGGTATGTCTTGACCTTCAGTCCCCTGTTCTGTGATATTTTTAATGATTCTAACCTCGTTAGCATTACCTATAATCTGTGTTCGATTTGCCGCTATCTTACTATTCGCATTACCCATAATTTGAGCATTAACTGTAACTCCCTCTACTTGAATGTTTTTATACCCGAAAAGAAGAGACTGTGTTCCTGCTACATTACTATTTTCATCGCCGATAACAGAGAGTTTTTCACCATCAATAGCGCTATTCATATTACCGAAAACGTGGCCACTCTTCGTAGAGATCTTCGCATTACTATTCCCTAAAATTTGTGCCTGCGCCGCAGAAATAGACGCGTTTGCATTACCGATAAGTTGTGTATCTTCCGCTACTGCTGTAACGTCTTTATTCTTATTCCCTAATACGGTATTGCGGTTCCCGCTGATGCTATCATTTTCATTACCGATAACGCGTTGATCTTCACCGGATACCTTAGTATTCGTAAAGCCGATAACATGGCTTTTTTTGGCATTAATAGTGTCATTGAAACTGCCAAGCACTTGTTGATCAGTGCCAGCAATTCCATTATTCGAGAAACCGATAACATGCCCATTTTCAGTGGTAACACCGGTATTGGCATTACCGAATACATTGGATCCCTCTCCAGCAACCTGCGTGTTATCATTACCGATAACTGCTAAATTAGCACCACTTACCTCATTACGTTCACCCAAGGTTTTTACAGAATCACCACTAATTTTATTTTCATTGCCCAATGTAGTAGTATGATGACTTGTAATCTCGTTCTTCTCACCTAATACGCCGGAAATCGTATTGCTATTCGTTAATTTATTGTCACTCCCTACAAGGAATGTGGAAGTAGTTTCTACTAATTCATTCGTACTACCAGTAACAAAGGAATTATTAGTTCGTGTTAACGTATTCGCATTACCTACAATATGATTATCTTCACCGCGAACAATGCCTTGATATGACGTTTTTCCATCTAATCCATCAAAGCTTTCGAATTTGGACACCATGGTATTGCGGTTACCAAGAACGGTGGAATCATTATCGGAAATCCCTTTAGTTGCTGCATTAGCAATAGTATCTAGCACGTCCTTGCGATCGTCATCTGTCAAATTCATATTATCATTACCGATAACATAGCTATTATCACCAGATACGCCATTACGCGTACCCATTGTGCCAGATTCTCTGCCTAGTGCCGTATTGTGATTACCGATGGCTAAGGCTTTATTACGAAGGCTCCACGATTCACTGCCAATAGCCACACCATTTGGTTGATGTACTTCTGCCAAATGACCGATGGCAAGACCGTCTTTTGCATATACGGTTGATAAGTATCCTATCGATAAGGCATAATCGACGCCAGTATTTTCACTTTCCGCCTTATACGCTTTCTTTTTGGTTAACGCCCGTGGGCCGATAGCCATACTGTAATTACCTTCCGTTTGTGCACCAGCACCAATCGCTACATTATAGCGATATCCAGAGTAGGCTTTCGTCATAACTGGCTGTACTTCTTCCCCACTTCCTTCGATGGTAGGTTTATCATTTTCATTGAACCAACCAGTACCAATTGCCAAACTGCCTTCACCTTGTGCTTGTACATAGTTACCCATAGCGGCACTGTATTTATTGGTAGCCGCCGCATCGACACCGAAGGCAACAGAATTTTCCCCCGTAGCGCCTTCATTAGCAAAATTATGTTTATGGTCCGTAGTACGAGTGGAGAAATAGTGTCCCATTCCTTTTTCTGTATATTCTTTAAGTTGTGCTAAGTTAACCGCATCGCCTGCATGTACGCCTTTTGCCACATTATGAATGGCTGTACCAGTTTTATTATCGCCTGCTTGTAACGTAATGCTTGGATCCCCACCAATGGCTGCTGGGTCATAATGAAGGTCTGTCTTACCAAGTTCACCTTTTGCTTTTACCATAAGATCATTACTTACTTGTGTCATGCTAGCGCGTAATTGTGCCAAGGTAACTGCATCTTGCTCATCTACGGCGTCGCCCACATTCGTCACACGACGAAGCATACCTTGTTCCGCATTACCTACAGACACTATCCCGGTCTTAGCCTTTGTACCGGTAAGAGCTGCCAATTTATTTTCCACATCCTGTTTTAATGCAACAGATCCAGCACCTAAGGCGATATTGCCGTCTTTTGCATTCGCTCCAGTACCTAAGGCTAAGGAACTTTCACCTTCTGCAATGGCACCAAAACCATAGGCAGCGGTAGAGTTACCCAACGCTTGTGCCTGATAGCCTACAGCGGTACCATTATTAGCCGCCAAGGTTTCACTACCGATGGCGGTAGATTGTACTAATTTAATAGCTTGTGAATCTTCCGCAATGGATGGAATCTTCATTTTAGGTTCTGCCGTTGGATCGGCTGGCTCTGTTCCTGGTTCTGGTTCAGGTATATTCTGATCCGGTTGGGTAACCGCTTTTCTAAAGTTTGCATGGTACCCGATAGAAACGTTTTTACCGATAGGGTCTGTACGACTCCCTAAGAGATTTCTGCCCGCTTCGGAACCGATGGAAATGTTGTAGTTACTTTGTACATTGCCACCACTCTTATAGCCGAGAGCGATATTTTCCATACCTTGCATAGCTTGACCAGCCTGAGTACCGATGACGATATGCGATGCAGCAAGCGGAATTGTGCCCGTTCTCTTCATGCCTACACCTGCATCTGCACCGATGGTAATGGTCTGATCCGTCAAGGTCTGTGCACCACGCCCAATAGCAATCCCATCGATACCAGTACCGAGACCGTCCTTTTTCACTTCCCCATCTAACACGGGTGGTTCTATATACTCGCCGACCTGAGCGTCTTGCCCGATCGCCACGCCACCTTTCATATACGTTTTAGCGCTGTGGCCTAATGCCATGCTTTCTTCTGCGAAAGTTTGCGTTGCCGCACCGATAGCAATGGCATACTTATTAGTAGCCACAATATTAGCAGCATTACCGATGGCAATGGCACCTTCAGACTGTTTAAGGATTTTTGCTTCTGTACCGATGGCAATCGTATTCGCATTATCTTTGTCTCCGATTTCTACGCCATTACCGATACCGATGGAGTTTTCACCACCTGCAGTAAGCGCCCCCGCTGGTCCGCCTGCAGCAATCCCAATTGAACCGTCCCCTGAGGTTGTACTGATACCGATGGCCATGGAATTAGCACCTTGTGGATCTGCATCGTGCTTATTATCCATGCTAGTACGGAAATATCTAAATCCCAATTTACCAGTTTCACCAAGATCTAGACCTAAATTATTCTGTCCTGTCTTGTTTCCCTTAAGATAGTTTTCAATTTTTTTAAATTTATCATCTGCATCTCTTTTGTTGGTTGCTACGGTATTATTCGTATTCCTAATCTGATTGCTTAACTGATCCCTTGTGGTATTAATCGTATTTGTTAACTCATTTTTAGTTGTTGTTAACGCATTATTGGCTGCATCTTTATTGTCGCTAATTTTCTTTTCTAAATCAGACTTAGTGGTATCAATCTTATTAGACAACTCATTTTTTGTATCGCCAATCGTCTTATTTAACTCATTTTTAGCCGTTGTTAGTGCAGTTTCAGCTGCCGCTTTATTGTCACCAATAGTTTTATTTAATTCTTCTTTAGCTGTTTTTAACGCATTATCTGCATCTGTTTTATTGTCGCTAATTTTCTTTTCTAAATCAGACTTAGTGGTATCTATTTTATTAGACAATTCATTTTTTGTATCGCCAATCGTCTTATTTAACTCTTCTTTAGCTGTTGCTAGTGCATTATCGGCTGCTTCTTTATTGTCACTAACGGTCTGTTTAAGATTTTTTATATCCTCTTTATTCTGATTAATATCCGTCTTATTCTGTTTGATATCTTTTTCGTTTTGTGATACACGACCTTCTAAGGCTTTATTGGTATTGCCAATTTCTTCTTGTGCTTTCTTGATTTTATTTTCTAAATCAGTCTTGGCTGTACCAATATCTGTAGTGATTTTATTTTCCAAATCAGACTTAGTGGTATCTATTTTATTAGACAATTCATTTTTTGTATCGCCAATCGTCTTATTTAACTCACTTTTAGCGGTTGCTAGTGCAGTTTCAGCTGCTGTCTTATTGTCGCCAATGGTTTTATTTAATTCTTCTTTAGCTGTTTTTAACGCATTATCGGCTGCGTCTTTATTGTCACTAACGGTCTGTTTAAGATTTTTTATATCTTCTTTATTCTGAGTAATATCTGTCTTGTTCTGTTTGATATCTTTTTTTATGCCTGCAATGGTTCCATCAGGCCCATTTAATGCGTCTAAAGCTTGTGTGTTTTTACCGATTTGCTCTTTATTGCCTTGAATATCTGTTGCGTTTTGTGATACACGTCCATCTAAGGCTTTATTGGTATTGCCAATGTCTTCTTGTGCTTTCTTGATTTTATTTTCTAAATCAGTCTTGGCTGTACCAATATCTGTAGTGATTTTATTTTCCAAATCAGACTTAGTGGTATCTATTTTATTACCTAATTCAGTCTTTGCATTCACCAAATCATTACTATTCTTTTTAATATCTTCTTGATTCTGTTTGATATCTTTTTGAATGCCTGCAATGGTTCCATTAGGTCCATTTAATGCGTCTAATGCTTGTGTGTTTTTACCGATTTGATCGTTATTGGCTTTAATATCTGTTGCATTCTGTGCGATAGCTTTCTTATTCGTATCTACTACACCGCCAGCTTTTGTAATATCCGCTACCGCTGTTTTAAGTCGTGCAATCTCTCCACTATTATCATTCTGCTTGTTTTGCAAACGAGTCATAGAGTCGCCCAATGCGCCTACCATCGTATTAACCTGATTAATAGTTTGATCCAGTTTGCCGCCATCTTTCGTAATATCGTCAATCGCCGTTTTATTTTCTTGTAGGCCTTTCTGAATCATAGCAATCGTGCCATTTTCTTTTGTCAAAATAGAAAGGGCCTCATGGTCGGCAATCGCTTTTGCGTCAATACCATCTACTTTCTTACCTATATCCTCTACTTGTTTATCAACGATAGCTTGATAGCCCAACATTGCCCTCTCTTGCACTGAAATTCTAAGATTTAAATGTTGAACTGCCTGATCAAAGGTTGTTTTCAACACGTAATCATCCTCAGCATGGACAGATAGCGTCCCGCCTATGATGCCTGCAATACAAAGCGCTATCCCCGCTCCGCGTCGCAATGATGAGCCACTAGTTCTACTACTTTTTTCTTTTCCCCCACGTTTCGCAATTTCTGAAACAACTTGATACAATCCTCGTGAACGATTAAAAATAACTCGATAAATACGATTCATAGCCGTATCCTCCTCAACATATTTGTTATATTTTTACATCACACAATCGAATAAGCCACTAAAAGCTCACATCATACTCAAATCCTCACAGAAGCTTTTAGAAAAAAGGCTTTCTATAGACTATTTTATATAATAGACCTAGGTATTTACTTTGTTTATCCCATACATTACTAAATTACTCTATTTTTTACATACTGTCAATATTAAGTACCCCCCCGTTAAATTGTGTGCAATCTATATGATTGTTTTATAGCAAAGGATTTGAAAAAAGGAAATATTCTATGTATCTTTCTAAAAAAAGGGACTTCTTTTCAATGGCTAACAATTTTAAAATATCAGAAAGTATTATCCCTAATCGGTTACTTACCTATACCATTAATCATCGTATACGATTACGCAACGTATATAGAGTAATCATAACAGAAAATGTTACACATATATTGTCAGCAATAGGACCGAGTTACTATAACGACAGAAATTTACTCCTTATGAAGATATATCAACATAGGAATGGATCCTATCGATGATTGCAATACGAAAGTATTCGCTCACATTAAAAGGGATGCGTCTGGTAACATATCGAACTCATTCCCATATAAAAAAAATTGACTGATTATATCAGTCGAATCAATACTGTATCACCTTGTCTGTAATAGGTGGATTTTTTAATTCTACGCAAAAGAAGTGTTACATCTGTGTTTTCTCTATATAGGTAGATTTTTAATTCTATGCAGAAAGGTGTTATGTCTGCGCTTTCTCTATATAGGTAGATTTTTTAATTCTACGCAGAAAGGTGTTACGTATGTCCTTTCTCTATATAGGTGAATTTTTAATTCTATGCAGAAGGGTGTTACGTATGTCCTTTCTCTATATAGGTGAATTTTTAATTCTATGCAGAAAGGTGTTACATCTGTCCTTTCTCTATACTAGTGATCCCTATGAGTATAAAAAAAATTTGGCCCTCAGGACCAAATTCATAGGTGTACTAGTATTCTATATGTTATAGTACCGTTAACAAATGCGTAAGGTAAGCATGAACTTATACGTTCATTGCGGTACTAATTGTAATCACATGGTCGGAGCAGCAGGATTCGAACCTGCGACCCCCTGGTCCCAAGCCAGGTGCGCTACCAAACTGCGCTATGCCCCGTCAACAAGAGTTATTATATCAATAATTACTGGTGCCGTCAAGCATTCAATATGGATTCTTGAAAGTGACTGTTGCCAGTGCTATCGGCAGACACATAGGGCTATGCTACAAATTCTATTTCTATCCACCACATATACTCGCCCTACACAATATATCTACGGAATGTATAGATGATTACTACCATAGATGTAGAATACTTACTATAGCAATCGGATATCTAACATTTTTCATAAAAATACTCCTTCTAAAAAATATATTCCTAGAAAGATAAAACCCTATTTAGTCCAGTACATGCAAGGATTTCATCTTTTTTTTGTAACACATTTTGTTCACCCTTTAACGATCACCAAAAAGATAAAATGCCGATGAAGCTAGGTATTTCCTAGCTCCATCGGCATTTAAAACAACACATTTTATCCTATAACTCTTATAACACTATGTTGTAGATTATCACCTTGTGTATAATACGCGTATCCCTGCTATTAATACACTAGCATAGTACTATAGACTAAGTATGTATGCATTACGCCTTTCTATATCGATTGCTCGTACTACATACATACGGTATTAGTTCGTCCTAACCGCCTATATCTATCACTGGTACTACAAGACTAGATGTATTCGTTACAACTAGCTATATCTATCACTGGCACTACATAAAGAAAGTATGTATGGGTGCAACCACTTATCTACAGTCGTATGATGTAGACTCAGTGTGATTCGTTACAACCGCCCTTATCATCACTAATACTAAGGTACAAAAAAAGAGAGTCTCCGAAGAGACTCTCTTTCGATTACTCGCATTAGAATTTGAAGTTTAATTCTGCTTGGTAGTAATCATCTTGTTTTTGGTTATTCTTTTCAACAACATGATTTACAGTTTTGTTACCGAATCCATAGTAGCAGTTAAGCCTACGTTTTTAGCTACTGCATAATCAACAGTAACTAACCAACCTTATTGCCATGGGTACAAAAAAGAGAGTCTCCGAAGAGACTCTCTTTAAATTACTAGCGATTAGAATTTGAAGTTTAATTCTGCTTGGTAGTAATCAGCTAATTCTTTGTTATTGTCTTTAGCAAAACGATTTACAGTTTTGTTACCGAATCCATAGTAAGCAGTGAAGCCTACGTTTTTAGCTACTGCATAATCAACAGTGGTTAACCAACCTTTACTACCTTTATCATATTTAAAGCTATAAGTGTTGGATAAGATTGGAGCTTCGTCTTGTGCATGCATATATTGAGCTTTTACGTCCCAAGAACCTACTACAGCACGGTCATAGTTACCATAACCAACGCCAGCTACCCATGCATTAGAGTAAGCATAATTACCTTTTAACCATTCGCCACCAACCCATACATTACCGAAGTGCATGTCTGTGTTGAAACCATATACGGCAAGAGTTTTTAATGTTGCATTCTTCACATCATCTGCTACAGGTTCAGCAGTAACTGCATAGTCACCGTCTTTATTAGATAATCCATCAAATGCAGCTTTAGCCTTATTATATTCAGATTTAGCTTCTGCTAATCTTCCTTCTGGAGTGCGAACTGCATCGTATTTCTCTCCAGTAACAATGCTAGAATAGCTATATTTCTTATCATCTTTTTTACTTACAACTTTTGTAGCATCGCCAGTTTTTGGTTCTGTCCAAACATGGTTAACATCACGAGTATATACTTTAACGTCTTTGTTACCACGTAAGTAGAAACCACCAACAGTTACGTTGTCAGCTACTTTTACGTTGGCTTGTGCTAATGTTACAGTTGGAGTATCTTTAACATGACCATCACTTAATCCAGCCATCGCAGTACCATAACCTACAGTAGCAGATACTTTGTCATTACCATACGCTAAGGCAGCACCGTCGAATGCATCATCATACATTAAACCGCCACCAACAGTCAAGTCTTGACGACCTACAACGCCAGTCAATTCTTTGGAGAAGTTGTGTGCTACATACACACGATCAACAACAGCATTTAAGCTTCCATCATCATCAACATCAGTTTTTACACCAAATGCATTGGATGCAGCTACACGTGCAGTAGCAGTTGTGTTATCGTTCACCATAGCGTTGAATTGGATACGTCCACGATAATCAAATTTGGAATCTTGATGTTCAGTTTGTTTATATCTCAAACGAGCATCACCAGTTACTTTTACGTTACCTACTTTGTTTTCCAAGTTGGATACGCGAACGCCCAAGTTGTTCAATTCAGTAGAGAATTCGTCAGCTAAGCGGTTAATCATAGCTTGTTGTTCAGCGTTAGCACGGTCTTGGTTAGCCATAGCTTTTGCTACCATTTGAGCCATTTCATAACGAGTGATGTTAGTTTGGCCTTTGAATGTGCCATCTGGGTAACCGTTGATGATACCAGCGTTAGCTAATTGGGATACGGATTGGTATGCCCAAGTATCAGGAGTTACATCGGAGAATGGGTTAGCAGCAAATGCTGTAGTTACACCCAAGATTGCTGTTGCTGCGAATACAGCGGCAAAACGTTTTTTCATTGTTCATTCCTTCTTTCTAATACAGAACAAAAAATATATGAGTATGTCGTCCTCATGTATCTGTACTAGATAAGATTCTATGGAGTGTCCATGTTTCCTCTCATGTCTATCTTATCACCACAAATCATAGGGGTATCGACATTACTGTAGTAAGTATAGCATAGAAAAAAATTTTTGTAAACACTTTGTTGCATTTTTTGATACACAGTATCAATTTCCCATCAGTTACCAGTCGAATACCACTGTGCCCAGTACATGATCGACTGGTACGGGGCCAATGAATCGACTATCACTAGAATGATTGCGATTATCCCCCATGACGAATACCATCCCTTCCGGTATCACGACGGGGGTAGTACGACTGTAGTTCATGGCTAACTCTTTTGTATAGGATTCTTGTAATTCTTGTCCATTACGCCACACATGACCATCGCGGAATTCTAAGGTATCCCCTGCCTTGCCGATGACCCGTTTCACCCACACATGGTTTGTTTGACTTTCCTTATGAAATACGGATAGATAAGTCATTAACGGTTCAATGGCGTCATCTTTCCACGATCGATCGCGCCGCACGCGACTGTCGATGATGACGATGTCGCCATAGTCAGGGGCCTTGCGCATCACGTGATTCCATTTTGTAACCACTAAAAAATCACCATTATGCAAGGTATTTTCCATCGATTCTCCCGATACGCGCGTCGGTTGCATGATGAAAATGTGAATCACCATGGCTAACGCCAAGGCGATGACCACCGCATAGATCCAATCGAATACTTCGTGCATAACCGCACGACCTAATGAATTATCTGAGGTTTTCATTGTCTATCTCCATTCTACTACTCGTCTAGTAGCTCACCATTAATGAATATTTTTCTTTTGAAATTGTCCGCCAAACACGTCATGCACATCGCTAATCGTAATAAACGCTTTGTCGTCTTGTTCATATACAATGTCTTTCAGTTTCGTAATTTCAAGACGGGTCACGACGGAATATAGTATCCGTTTCGGTTGTTTCAAATAACCGCCTTCACCGTAGATAACGGTGACTCCACGACCTAGGCGTGCATTCAACGCATCGGAAATGGACCCCGCTTTATCTTCATCGGTGATAATCATAACACCTTTTGATTCTTCTAAGCCGGTAATCGTAATGTCGATCATTTTATAGGCGATGAAGTAGGCAATCAATGAATACATGGCACTGTTCCAACTGTATACGAACCCAGCGGCACCTAGAATAACAAAGTTCAAGGCCATCACCACTTCGCCTACGGAAAAACTACTCCTTTTATCAAAGATGATTGCCACCACTTCAGATCCATCTAGAGAACCGCCATTACGAATGATGAGACCAACCCCTACGCCAAGGATGATGCCACCGAAAATGGCGCCCAAGAAGGGGTCCGTTGTCACCACGTAGTGGGCCTTCTGGAATAGGACGGAGAAAATCGCCATCCATACGATACCAAAGAGGGTTGAAAAGGTAAAAGATTTGCCTAGCACCCGATAGCCCACATATAAGAAGGGGATGTTGATGAGTACCACGAAAAAACTAAAAGAAATACCGCTCAAGCTAGCGGCCATCAAGGAAATACCTACGACGCCACCGTCGATGATATGGTTGGGTACCAGGAAAAATTCTAGGCCCGCCGTATAAATCAGAGCCCCTACGATAATGAGTATGTAGCGAATCATCAAACTTTTAATACTCCGTCGTTGATTTTTTTCATTGTTCATGCAATGCCTCTTTCTTGCTCACGATTACTGGCACATTATTTTCCCATGGTGCTTTCATACGAACCATGAGGAACCTTCGTTTTACTATTTTTCTGCCTTGCGGTTACATATCGTAACCCGATGACCCAGGCTGTAAAATCGTCCACCGGTTCAGGTGGCACGCGCATCCCCTTTGGCAAGAATCGTTGCCATCCACGAGGTCTGTGGTACTTCCAATATAATCGTTTTGCTTCTTCCGTAGTATACGCCTCATCGCATAGTACTACGTCTATATGATAGGTAGATGAAAGTGTCTGTAATTCGCCATACACATATTTATGATTCGTCCCATTACCGCATACGATGCGATCGATGTGTATAGGACCCGTATGATCAAAAAGGGGCGTTACTGCCCCATCAAATTGTTCACGATTGCGAGGTAAGGATGTACTCGCCACCACGTTTTCTATATACGCCACTAATTCACTAGTTGGCAAGATTCGTTTATCCACCAATTCTCCCTTATAAGAAAGGCAGGCGACTCCCGATTTTTGATTGCCTGGATCAATGGCCATATAGTATGTCATGCTCTCCTCTTCCTTTCTCCTACTCATTACGTCGATTGTTTTATCCATTGTACAATGTTGAAACAATAAAGGGTCTGTCCTACTATTACATGTATTGTTTCATTTATCGTACGCACCTATACAACGTCATAACTAGCGACTACAACGGTAACGGGATACACGCCCTATCATGGTCATGTGTAGGGCACGCTTAACTAGCCGATGTGACCACCAAATGAATATGCACCGGTCCCGACGTATAGGCATCGTCTGTAACGACCGCGCGTATCTGAACGGGGCCATTCATCGTTTCCACCTTATGAATGGTTTCAAATAATTCTTTCCCCGACAATGATCCTACTTCCCCCGTCAACGTATCTGGTAAAATACCTTTCGCTTTTGATTGGGCATTTACATCTTTTAAAAATGACAAAATTCCATCTTGTGCATTGCCTCCGCCTTGCATCACCGAAGTGTAGATAACATCGCCTTCATGGAATATCAATCGATAGGGGTACACTTTAATTTCTGCTAAGGTTGGTTCGCCGTAGATAATATTACCTGCCGCAATAATGCGCACTAGCATAGGTTCCTTTGAGGCAGCGATGTCACGTGCTACAGCCGCCACATTTTGTCGACTCACATAGAGTACGCTCTTTGATTCATCGCTATGTAGGCGTCGCAATATCATGCCATTCGTGTTGTTAATAATATTGCCCAACGCATTTTCACTGCCAATTTCATCAAGTCCCGGTTGCACTACGCCCGACGATAAGGTTTCGCCGATGCGAAATAGTACAGTACCTTCTCTTAGCGTAGTAATCCCTGTTTCCAGTTGCTTTTGAGTGATTTGTAAATCGGAAATGTGATTTTCCATATCTCGTTTAACTGCTTCTAACTGGCGTATATCCTTATGAGAGTCCGCTAATTTTTGCGTTGCTTCTTTATACGCTTCTTGGGCGCTTACCAAGTCCTCGCCCATGGCATCTCTAGCTGCACGTGCTTCGGCTAATTCTTCCTGTGTCGCTTGTACATCGTTTTGTATCGTTTGTAGTTCTTTCGTTTTTGTCGCCAACAACTGTTTTCCCGACGCTAATTGTTCATTTTTAGTCGCAATATCTGCATTCAATTGGCGCATGGTAGCCTTTAATTGTTCCATACCAAATAGAGCAGTACGCACATCTTTCGACACGATTGTCAATACGCCCAAGGTACAAGCGGAAATTAAAATTCCCGTTACAATCGTAACAATGATGGATGTATGTTTTGGTCGTAGTCCAAACAGTGACATACGTCGTTTACCCACTTTAGTACCTAGTTTATCGCCTATGTAGGCAATCAAGCCACCCATGATGGCCAATATAATAATGACGCCAAGTCCTACTAACATACATCCTCCTTTCCGCCATAGTCAATTGTCTATGGCACGTATTCGATTCATTCTCTATAGGGAACCTACACACCGTTTTTTCTTGATAGGAACTATATTTTCTCTAGAAAAGTCAGGTTCGTACTATACTTTACCATGCCACAATCATGGAGTCATCAACGCTCTAAACCGCACATGCTATCATCATCTTGAATCTTTCAATTCATCACAGATATGACTAAACTACTGTATGTCCTAGTAGCAGATCTCTCCCTATAGTAGTTACATTGTAACACATATGCATAGGGGCGACTATCAACAAATTATACATCTATAAATGTTATTTAGACACTTTCCAATTCAAAATAAGTCCCGCTATGACACCAATTAAATTAGGTAACCAAGCCGCTAAGAGCGTAGGCATAGCGCCGCCTTTACCCAAGGCGCCAGTAAAGGTCATAATCCCATAGTATGCAAAAATAATCAAAACGCTAAGTCCAAAACCGATGGAGGAGCTGGATCTCGTTTTTTGTAACCCTAATGGAGCTCCTACTAGAGCGAATACAAAGCTCGCCATGGGAATGGTAAAGCGCTGATACATTTCCATTTCCAATTTCGTCGTACTCGTATAGGCCACCGTATAGGCTTTGATTTGTTCCTTTAATTCTCGAATCGTCATTTCTTCTGGTTTACGTTGGTCTTTAGCAATCGCCGACGGTGCTTGTCGAATCGGTAATTTTTGTTCTTTAAAATGCAAGGACCGTTCAACCCCATCACCTGCGGACACATCAAATATAGTGCCGTCGTGCATAATCCAATATTCCCCATCCCACGTAGCACGATTGGCATTTTCAATTTGTGACAAGGTACCATTGGTAAATTGTTGCACCGTTACCGTAGTCAATTCTTTCGTAGTAGCATCGAACTTTCTAGCATACATCAAGGCCGTTAGATTATCTTTGTCGATCGTCTTTAACACGATATGTTCCTGTGATTGCGGTGTGGCTTGTTTCATAATATCTTGACGAACAATGGTTTGATACATATGATTGGTTCGCGGCACCACATATTCATTAAAGGCAACGGAAAACAGAGAGATACAGAGTGCTAGTAGGTACACGGGTAATGCTAATCGTAGAAAGCTAAGTCCACCCGCACGCATGACGATAATTTCGCTAGTGCTACTCAAACGGCTAAAGGCCATCAAAGCGCCCAGTAATACGGCCATTGGAAATGTAAGCGTAATAATGCTAGGCAAGGCTAATATAAAAGCTTGTAAAACGAGCCACAAGGAAGCACCATATTCTGTTACATATTGGGCAATTTTAAATAGAGTGCCTGTGCCCACAAAAATGCTGGTAAAGGCAAAAATGCCAAATATAAAGGGGCCAAAGAACGCCTTTATCATATATTTATCTAATAATCTCATACAATTATGTGCCTACTTTCATGCTACATGCGAAAATCTTGACCTAAATAAAATTCTCTAGCAATCTCACTATTTGCAATATCCTGTGGCGAGCCTTCTAATAAAATTTCACCATTATTTAAAATATACGCCGTATCAACAATGCCCAAGGTTTCCCGTACATTGTGATCGGTAATCAGAACACCAATTCCTCGTTCTTTTAAATGGCGAATCATTCCTTGTATGTCGGCTACGGCAATGGGATCGACCCCAGCGAATGGTTCATCTAAAAGTACAAAGCGTGGTGACAAGGCTAAACAACGAGCAATTTCTACGCGGCGCCGTTCTCCCCCCGATAATTGCATGCCTTGGCGAAACCGAACATGTTCAATGTGAAACTCTTGTAGTAATGATTCTACCGCCTCTTCAATAGCCGTTTTCGTCATGGTCGTCGTTTGTAACATGGCGCGAATATTATCTTCTACTGTCATGGTACGAAAAATCGACGCTTCCTGTGGCAGATAGCCAATGCCTTCATCGGCCCGCTTATACATCGGCATCCGTGTAATGTCTTTACCGTCAATCAAGATAGATCCAGAGCTAGGTTTTTCAATGCCTACAATCATGTAAAAAGTCGTTGTCTTTCCTGCGCCATTGGGTCCCAACAGTCCTACAATCGATCCCTCTTGAACACGAATACTAGCGCCATTAACAACATTTCGTCCTTTAAATGTTTTAACTAACTTGTGTGTTTCGATATACATAAATTCTCCTTATCGTGGAGCAATAATCAATGTGCTACGACCGCCAACAGTTTCCGCTGAATTATCTTTCATAGCTAATTTTAATGCTGGTGCATTCAATACATTCCCCTGTTGAATAGCTCGTGCATTCCCCGTCAAATACGCTACCCCATCGTCTTGTCCCGGTGTTTGTGTATAGGTAGCACGATTTGCTGTGGCCGACATATGACGTGACGGACTTGATAGTGTGACAGACCCATTCGCCTCTGCTCGAATTTCATTCAGCCATCCTTCTATGTGATCCGCTGTTAATGTTGCATCGTCTATCATCAAACGACCATTACCACTGACTACTCCATAAGCTGTATCCGTATGATAGATAAGAGAGTCGCCAAATACTTGACGATCGTCTTTCTGTAAATGAACATTGCCCGTAGCCTCTAATTCTGTTTGATGCCTACTATGGAGGGAATCGGCAACCATCGACATGGTATCACCGATCAAACTAACTCCACCCGTTAAACTGGCTTCTTCTTGGTGTACATCGTACCAACCATCAGCGCCCGTCATCGTCTTATCATCTTTCGTAATCACCACATTGCCATGCACTTCAGCACGACCCGTGGTGCCATCATAGGTCATTCTATCCGCACTAATCATGACATTTGACGAATTACCTGCTGCTAATACAGATGCCGTCATAGCCACTACGACTAATGCAATCCCTGTTACTTTTTGTAATTGTTTCATCTGTTGTATCTCCATTACTTTTTAGCTAGTTTAGCATGTCCTTCTACAGAAATTTTTTGTAACCCCGTATCGGCTACCAATCGATCTCCCGTAATTGTAATATTCTTACCCGTATAGGAAAAGGCTCCTACCGATGATAGTTGTTTCGTCGTATTATCATAATGTAATGTCGCCGTATCAAATACGGCCCCCTCTGTATTTGTCGCATGAATGCCGCCTGTCATATCTAACTTTGTATGCTCCTTAGTCATATGTGCCTCAGGGGCTACAATGTTTGTGGTCACACCATTATGATGAAAAGTGCCTTTCAAGTTTTTCAAATGTATTTCTTGTGTTGTCGGATCCACATCAATGCTATCCGCCGATAAGGACCAAATAATTTGACCATTTTTCTCTTCACGAATATCGGTGCCACTAAAGCTAATTTGTGCACTTTGCCCAGTCATCTCACTCCGTTCTTCATAGTGGTATATGTAATATCCAAAACCACCGATAATGAGTAGTATGGCTACTATCAAGGCTATTATTTTGTTACGATTGGTCATGAGCTAACTCCCTTATTGCCATTTTTTTATCATAATCTATAATTTCATGCGGTTGTGTACGCCAACGATGTTGAAACCATAGCCATTCATCGGGGTGCGCCTTAACAAAGTCTTCTGTTACTTGTATCATCCGTTCCGTCAAGCGATATAGATCAACGTCTTTTTGCCCCGTATCCTCATATCTAAGAATTGGTAACACATCAATCACATGACCACCATTCGGTGTTCGTGATGAAAAAATAGGCACCACGGGGGCCCTAAATTTTTCTGCAAAGGTGGCAGGTCCTAATACAGCCGAAGATTCTTGTCCCAAGAATGGCACGGGAATGCCATTCACATAGCCGTCTTGATCGGCTAAAAAGCCTAGTAATTTTTTCTGTTTCATCGCCTTAGCCGCTCGAATCACTTCCGATCCGCCACGTGCAAAGACTTCCATACCCGCCATTTCTCGATATTCGTTCAAAAGTCGTGTGAATTGAGCATTCGGTTGCTTTTTCACCAACGTCGTTGTAGGATATCCATACGCTGCAAGAGCCGCACCCATCCATTCCCAATTGCCCACATGTGCCGTTAAAACGACGACGCCTTTATTTTCTGCTAAGGCGGCCTCTAAAATATGAGCATTTCGTAATTCTATGTGTTCCTTGATAAATTCTTTCGTCAAATTAGGCATGTAGAACATTTCCATAACAGAGCGACCAAGATTACAGAATAATCGTTCCATTAAATCGGATGCTTCTTGTTTTGATATGTCTAAGCCAATCATGGCATTTTTCATGCCTCGTTTTTTTTGTTTCTTTGCAATAAGCGAGTACACTGGACCCAGCTTAGCCCCTATAGAAAGTATCGTTTTATAGGATAATTTGCATACTAACGAACTAATTCCCCGCAATACGGTATATTGCCATTCATTCGACACGAGTCCACCTCCTCTACTTATTGTCCCTTTTCATATTGTTCACGCTCGTATCGTGCCACCACGTCTTGCCAAGAACCATTTTGATGTATGATATATTCTGCCGCTTCACGAACAGCACCATGACCACCGTGGCGAGTGGTTACAAAGTCTGCGACGTTACGCACTTCTACGCATGCATTCGCCGGTGCAATGGCAAGGCCTGCCAATTGTAAAGCACCCAAATCATTTAAGTCATCACCTATATAGGCTACTTCCTCCACTTCCCAATGAAAGTTCTTACAAATGGTGAGGAGTGCTTCACTTTTATTACGCACCCCCATTCGCACCACATCCATGTGTAGTTCATTCGCTCGTCGCTCTACGATGGATGATGTACGCCCTGTAATAATCCCCGTTTTTATGCCCTGCGTGCGCAAGGCTGTAAGGCCCATGCCATCCGCTACATGAAAGTTTTTTACTTCATTTCCATCAGATGTATAGGTAATAACACCATCTGTTAACACCCCATCTACATCCATCAATACACATCGAATCGTCATTATACAATACCTTTTCGCAACAAATCAGTAAGATGTACAAGCCCAATCGATTGGTATTCTTCATTGACCACTGGTAATACCGTAATCGGTCTTGGCTCATTTTGTTCCATCTGGCGCAACGCTTCCGTTGCCAATTTATCTTTCGTAATCGTCCTTGGCGCCGTCGTCATCATAGACGATACAGGCATGGATAATAAATCTTGTGTTCTATCCAGACCTCGACGAATATCTCCGTCTGTCACCAAGCCTACTAACCGTCCCTCTCGATTCACTACATTCGTAGCGCCTAACCCTGTATCCGTCATAACAAATAATGCATCTCGTACAGAATCAGTATCTAGTACAACGGGATTATGTTCACCCGTATGCATGACATTTTCTACGGTCATCAATAATTTACGTCCCAAAGAGCCACCAGGATGAAAAATGGCAAATTTTTCTGGCGTAAAGTGAGAGCTTTCTAACAAACAGACAGCCAAGGCATCTCCCAAGGCTAACGCCGCCGTCGTGCTCGAAGTCGGTGCTAACCCTAAGGGACATGCTTCCTTCTCAACGGCTACTAGTAGCGTAATATCTGCATTCGTAGCTAGTGTAGAATGCGGATTGCCTACCACACTAATCAGTTTAGCCCCAATACGGCGTAAGGATGGTAATAAATTAACCACTTCGCTCGTTTCTCCACTATTAGAAAAAGCTAGTACAATATCTTCATGGGTTACCATGCCTAAATCGCCATGTACCCCTTCTGCAGGATGTAGATAAAAGGCTGGCGTTCCAGTACTCGCCAATGTGGCCGCCACTTTACTAGCAATATGTCCAGATTTTCCCATACCTGTACAAATCACACGTCCTCTGGATGCCATAATCATGGTAACGGCCTCTTCAAAGTTGTGATCGAGTGTAGTAATTAATGTTTCAATGGCTTGCGCTTCCTCATGGAGAACGCGCGCTGCTTGTTCTAATATGGTCACGATATCACCTCTATCCAACGCTACAACTTTATAAGCGCTACTCTATCTTGTAGTCGCCTACGACATGTGTCAATGCCTCGATTACATCAATCGTCTGACTCTATTACTACTATTACCCTTTTACAATCTTATCAATCGCCACTAAATCTGTTAATAACGATTCTAGGTCATCTAAATATACCATGTTAGGACCATCCGATAAAGCTTCTTCAGGATTATCATGAACTTCCATAAATAATCCATCCACGCCACTAGCAACAGCAGCACGTGCAAGGTTAGGTACAAATTCTCGTTGTCCACTTGATGAAGTACCAGCACCACCAGGTAATTGTACACTATGGGTCGCATCAAAAATCACTGGATAGTCAAAGCGTCTCATAATCGGGAATGAGCGCATATCGACTACTAGATTATTATAGCCGAAACTAAACCCTCGTTCGGTGAGCATCAAATTATCATTTCCCGTTTCCTGCATTTTATGTAGCACATTTTTCATATCGTTAGGTGCCATAAATTGACCTTTTTTTATATTCACTGCTTTTCCCGTTTTAGCCGCTCCATATACTAAATCAGTTTGTCTACATAAAAATGCGGGGATTTGCAATAGGTCGATCACTTCTGCAGCTGGTTCTATTTGTTCAATGGAATGGATGTCGCTCACAATCGGCACTTGTAATTCTTGTTTAATATGTGCCAAAATGCGAAGGCCTTCTTCTAAGCCCGGTCCTCTAAAAGAACCATAGCTTGATCGATTCGCCTTATCAAAAGAAGCCTTGAAAATATATGGAATCCCCACGCGTTGGCAAATTTCCTTTGCTCTTCGTCCAATCATAAGTGTCCGTTCTGGGTCTTCAATAACGCACGGTCCTGCTAATAAAAACAAACCTTTACCGCCACCTACTGTGAGGTTGCCAATTGTAACTTCTTTCATTTATTTCTCCTTATCCGCCCATAGTTGATTTACCAGTTGTAAATCCTCTATGGTATCAACGCCAATAAATCTCTCTTTCGTAGTAATCACACGAATCGTATACCCATTTTCTAAGGCTCTCAGTTGCTCCAAAGACTCTGTTTCTTCTGCTGGTGTAGGTGCCATCTTTGCATAATCTAAAAGAAATTCCCGTTTATATGCATAGATACCCACATGCTTTAATGGAGGACTTACAAAATCATGTCGTGGATAGGGCAACAAGGATCTAGAAAAATACATAGCATTTCCCTTGCGATTTAAGACGACTTTAACCGCTGACGGTTCGTTATATTCCTCTGGCAACAACGGAGATGCTACGGTGGCCATCTGTAACGTGTTATCCTGTAAAAATTCATCTGCTAGTTCATCGATAATTGCGGGATCAATTAAGGGTTCATCGCCTTGCACATTAATAATGACATCTATATCGTCGTGGGATAGAGCCACTTCTGCCAGACGATCCGTGCCTGTTGGATGGTCGGCGCGAGTCATAACAACATGTCCACCGAATTTTGCTACCGCATCATACACACGCTGATCATCGGTAGCAACAATGACTACTTCAGGTCGTTTTGCTTTAGACACTTGTGCATATACGCGTTCAATCATAGGGCGTCCTGCAATATCTGCCAACGGTTTTCCCGGCAATCGAGTTGACCCATATCGTGATGGAATGACACATGCAAACTTCATCATAGATCCTTCTTTCTCTTATACTTCTACGCTAGATAGGCATATACGCCTATCCAGGCCCTCATATGTCTATATATACAATCTCCCTTATCCCTCTATCCCTTTTACAAGGTATACCGTGATATAAAGGCTTATTACAAAGACCTTACTAATGTGCGTAATTGGTCTTCTCCCTCTATACATTCAATACCTATGGCCAGTACATAAATAGGAATATTAAAATCAGTAATCGCCGGTAATTGGCTAAATTTTACCGCATCTTTTTCTGTAATAATAATGGCTTTCGCCCCTTTAGCAAACGCCATAGACCATATATCCACTAAATCATCATTGATAAAATTGTAATGATCCTCATAGGCCATACAATGAACACTCGTATAGCCAAGACTTGTCAAGGTCATTTCAAAGGACCCTGGATTACCAATGCCCGTAACGGTCATGATTGGATCCGTAACATAGGCCTTTACCTGTTGTCCCGCTTTACCATCCATCCATTCATCTAATGTGTACATAGTCGTTGGTTTATGAATGGCTTCTCCTATTGGTATATGGGGCACATATTGTTTTAATTGACGTCGCAGTTGTAGCAATTCACTCTCTGATACCTGATCTACCTTCGTTATAATAATCATATCCGCTCTAGACAGACCCGTTAGTGGTTCGCGCAACAAACCTCGAGGTAACACATACCCAAAGCCGAATGGATTCGATGCATCTATCAATAGGATATCCAAATCTCGATCCAGTTGTCTATGTTGAAAGCCATCATCTAGCACTAGCCGATTAGCTCCCAAAGACGATGTGGCTAATGCCGCCGATGTAGCGCGAGAGCGGCCAATGATTACATCGGACTGTGGCAAGGATTTTGCCAAAAGCCATGCTTCATCGCCACTTATCGTTGGTGATACATCGATGTTTCCTAAGCGAGATACGATGCGACTCGTTTTATTATTTTCCGCCTTATAACCTCGACTTAACACCGCCGTATGATAGCCATCTGTATTTAGTATATCACAAATATAACGAACCATCGGTGTCTTTCCCGTACCTCCTACGGTAATATTACCGACGCTAATAACGGGGACGTCTGCATGATAGACGCCGATGCCCTTATCAAATCTACGATTGCGCAAATTCATAATTTGCCCATATAATCTACTCGCTGTTGTAAGACCAGCACGAGCCATATCGCCCGCTAAAGATGCATCATGACCACCGATAATCATTTTAAACATACTATCACGGTTCACAGATATTCACCTCATTTCTAAGGAATGATATGTTTCTTTTTAAACAACATTCGTATTTCTTCTATATTTCGATGCGTCGCCCCTTTGTTTTCCGCCATAATCTCCATACAATGACATCCCATATCCTCACGTAGTTGAGCATCTCCACACAACCTAAGAATGGTGTCTGTCAATTCATGTCCATTACGTACTTGTAAGCACGCCTGGCGACTATGTAATAAATTAAATATTTCTTTAAAATTAAACATATGTGGTCCCACCACAATCGGTTTGCTATGTGCGGCAGGTTCTAAAATATTATGCCCTCCCGTTTTCACTAAAGAGCCACCTACAAAAATAATATCTCCTAAACTGTATAAGCGCCCTAATTCACCTATCGTATCTAATACGACGATGGGAATACCTTCGTGAACCGGTTCTTTCATAGCACTACGACAAATCGATAAAAGTCCATAGCGACTCGCAATATTTTGTACATCCTTACCGCGCATAATTTCTCGTGGAGCTATCAACATTCTAGCTTGTGGGTACGCTTGTAATACGGTAATAAATGTGTGAAATAGTGCTTCTTCTTCCCCTTTATGCGTACTTCCCGCTACGATAATAGGATGGTTATGACAAAATCCAAACTCGTCTAACAGTGATTGTTTTTCTTCTTCTGATACAGTAGCGTAGGTCTGATCGTATTTCATATTGCCAGTTACTGTAATGTCTTGTACCGGTGCACCTAATTGTTCAATATAGGCTGCATCAAATTTAGATTGCATGCAAAAACGATTAATAGATCCTAACATTTCTTTCGTAAACGCACTAATATATCGATATCGTTTCATGCTTCTATCACTAATACGCCCATTCACCATCATAATGGGAATCTTTTCTTTTTCCGCAATGCGCAAGAAATTCGGCCAAATCTCAGTTTCTACGAGTAAAATCGTAATCGGTTTGATAATATGCAAAATCTTTTTCGTCAAATATGGCAAATCTAAAGGGAAAAAGATAATTCCATCAGCTTCAGGAATAATGCGATGTGCCATAGCATGTCCCGTAGCAGTAACAACAGATACGACTACAACTGCTTCTGGAAAATCCCGTTTAATGGCTTTTACAATGGGGCTGGTCGCCACAATTTCCCCTACAGAAGCTGCATGTACCCAAATCGCACGCCGTCCTTCTATTTTTTTTAGTAATGGTAACGGCATATAACCAGCACTCTGCTTAATCCGTTCATAAAAACCTTCTTCAAATGCTAATCGATATAGGATAACAGGAATCAATCCCAACCAATATATGATAAGCAGTATATTATAAATCCAATACATAGTTATTTATAATCCTTTATCAGCAAATTGAACTGAATGCAAATATTGATATACTCCATTTGGTAATGCTAATAATTCTTCATGTGTCCCTTGTTCTACCAACTTTCCTTGTTGTAGTACGATAATGCGATCTGCATTTTGAATGGTACTTAACCGATGGGCAATGACAAAGGCCGTCCGTCCACGCATAAGTCTATCTAACGCTTCTTGCACTAATCTTTCACTTTCTGTATCAAGTGCCGACGTCGCTTCATCTAGAATTAAAATTTTAGGATTTTTTAAAATGGCCCGCGCAATTGCCACCCGTTGCCGTTGACCACCAGACAACGAATTACCTCGTTCTCCTACAATAGTGTCTAACCCATTAGGTAATTTCTGAGCAAATTCCATCACATTAGCCGCTTTTGCAGCTTCTACTATTTCTTCATCGGTAGCCGCTAAATTACCATATAAAATATTTTCCCAAATTGTCGTATTAAATAGCATCGTATCTTGCGGTACTAAGCCTATTTGCTCGCGCAAGGAGGTAAATGTAACATCTCGCACATCAATACCATCAATGCATACTCGGCCATTTGCCACATCATAGAAGCGAGGTAATAAATTAGCCAATGTTGTTTTCCCTGCCCCCGATGGGCCTACGATAGCCGTCACTTCACCAGGCTCTACATCTAAACAAAAATCTTGTAGCGCCATTTTTTCACCATCATAGGTGAAATCTACGTGATCAAACACCACATGCCCTTGAATTGGGGGCATAACGATAGCATTTTCTTTTTCCACTACATCTTCTGGTGTATCTAATGTTTCCAATACACGATCCCCAGCCGCCATAGCTTTTTGAATATTTCCATACACTTGACTTAATCGTTTGACTGGATTCGACAAGTTGATTGCATAAATCAAAAATGCAATTAATGAGCCTGCCGTTATGCTACCAGTTACAACGGAATATCCACCATACCAAAGAATTACTGTAATGGCAATGGCCGCTGAGAACTCTACCAACGGACTCAACAAGCTAGTTAGTTTCGTGGCCCTCATAACTGCTCTAAAGTTATTTTCATTTTCTGTAGTAAATCGCTTGATTTCATGGTCTTCATGAGCAAATGATTTAACCACGCGAATACCCGATAGTGTTTCTTGTAATAAAGAAGTAATATCCGCTGTTCTTCCTTGTACGTCATGACCAGCTAGGCGCAATCGCTTTCCAAATATATTAATAATACCTAATACCATTGGCACAGTAATTAACGTAACGAGTGTCAATTTCCAATCGATTAACAACATAGATACAAATGAACCAATCAATGTAACCGATTCGGTAACCATAGATACTAAATTTTCTACAATAGCCGATTGTAATGCCCCTACATCATTGGTTAAATTGCTCATAATCACGCCTGTTTTACGTCGGTCAAAGTAAGATAATGACATACGTTGTAAATGCTTAAACAAGGCTTCACGAATATCAATAATGACACGTTGTCCAATATAGGACATATTATAGGTTTGACCATAGGTAGCAAAACCGCGAAGTAAGAAAACAATTAAAATGGCGCCGACTATTAAATTCAACATCCACATTGCTTTTGCTTGTAACACTTCATCGACTACATTTTTAATCAACCAAGGTACGACAAGGTACGCTGCTGCTGCTACAATCATACAAAATACAGCAAATACCATGCGCCATCGATAGGGTTTCACAAAAACCACTAACCGTTTATAATTATTCATTTATGCTTCTCCTCGTGCTACTGTACTAATGAGTTGTGCCACTCGATTAACTGCACCTTCTTGACCTAATAATGATCGTACTCTATGTAATTCTTCTATCATATGCGTTCTATATACATCATCATATAACATAGGTTGTAAGGCTTTACTAATGTTATCTGGTGTCACATCCTGTTGTAACAATTCAGGAATAACCGATGTACCCGCTATAATATTAGGCAAACCTACAAACTGTACGTTAACTACCAGTTTTCCGATGCCATACGTAATTGGTGACAATCGATATAGTAATACGGTTGGTAATCCCATTAATGCTGTTTCTAACGTAGCTGTCCCAGAAGCCGCCACGCAAGCATCACAAATTTGCATAAGATCATACGTATATTCTTCTGTAACCTGTATAGGCACTGTATATTGGCTAATCACATGTTCTAATTCTTCTAGACTAATCGTATGTGCACGGGGTAAGAAAAAAGAAACTTCCCCTTGGGCAGCCATTGTTTCTGCAGCCTTTAGCATCGGTGGCAATAGGTTCATAATTTCTTGCTTACGACTACCCGGCATTAATAACACGCGTTTTCCCGTTGGTGATACAGAAAAATATTGTTTTGCCCTCTCTTTTGTCATGGTAGGTTTCACAATATCTAACAAAGGATGTCCTACAAATTCTACATCACAGTGAAATTCTTCATAGGCTTTTGCTTCAAATGGAAAAATAGAAGCAACTTTTGTTACATATTTTTTTATGTCCTTACCTCGACTTTTATGCCACGCCCATATAGTAGGAGCGATGTAGTACACCACTGGTATTCCTAAATCATGTGCCACTTTTGCCAATTTCATATTAAACCCTGGGTAGTCCACACAGACGAGAACATCGGGGCGCTGGTCTATCATAATTTGTCGCAAATAGGCACGAAGTTTAAAAAATTTAGGGAGGGCTTGTATAATTTCTACAAATCCTATGATGCCTAGATTTTTAATATCATATACAATGTTAACTCCTGCTTGTGCCATAAGCTGTCCACCCATACCGAACATAGTCACTGTAGGATCTAAGGCGGTAAGTGCACTAGCTACTTTAGCTGCATGCGTATCACCAGACGCTTCTCCAGCGGAAAACATCACTTTCATTTATGCATCCTTTCGTAAACTTTCTTCACTAACAGCACAAATCGTAATTCCTTTTTTATTGGCTAGTGCCAACACTTCTTCTTGTTCCACAAAAATAGTTCGACCTGCTTCAATGGCCAATACACGGCAATTACTTTCTATCATCGATTCCAATGTTCTACGACCAACCGCGGGTACATCAAATCGTACATCTTGATTTGGTTTAGCAGTTTTAACTACTACTGTATCGCCTCTTCCCAACGAGCCACCTCGCACAATGCAAGCATCGGTACCTTCGATTGCTTCGATAGCCATAGCCGCCTTATGTTTAACAACTACCGTTTGACCAATATCTAGCCCCCCCATCTGCTTTGCTAGGGTAAACCCAAAGCGAATGTCTTCCATTTGTTCTTTGGTTGGTCCTTTCTTGGTCAATACGCCTACCTTAGGAATCAGTGGTTGTAAATATACTGTTTGATCCACCACATGAAATCCTTCCGCCTCTAATTCGTCGACAATTGCTAACATAATCGTATCATCTTTTCGATTTCTCAAACGATTTAAAAGTTGTAAAGCCCGTAAATCTGGCATAGATAATCCTTTAAACAGTAGTTCTTTTGTTACCTTGCCCAGCATAGTTATGTCTACAACATTTTCTTTATGTAAGGTCTTCAAAATTTTATTCAATTTAGCTGCATTAATCTCATAATACTGATTGGCTTCCACAGCTAGTGCAGGATTAACTCCTGCCACAACGGCTACAACGACTACTTCATGTCCTAATGATTGGGCAGCCCTCATAAACTCTACTGGCAAAACACCTATCCCTGCAATGAGTCCAACTCGAGACATTACATATTCCTCCTACTCTATGGTTATTTCTTATCGTCCTATTCTATAGTATAGATACATTTTATTGTACTATAAAATACCGATTAATTCAATTAAATCAAGGCTTAACAACCATTTTCATCGCGTCATCAATCTGCTAATCCAAGATTTTCATATCGATATATTTCATTCATTTCATGTCTTATACAATTATAAACAGAGTTACTCTCTCTTACCTATCAGCACACAGTGTCTCATAAAATAATTACAGATTTTGAGCATACTTATTAGCACATATGTGCCACATAGATACGTATTCTAAGAAAACTGGTTAACTTTTAAAGACATCTATGCTCTTAGTGTTATAACTTACTTCCTAGTTTGCATGTATTCTGTCATTTTTGCGTCTAATCCGTTCCATCCATGCAACGTTTTCCGTCTTTCTATAACTTCTCTCACCTTATCATGTTATCCAAATTAGTAAATACGTCATAAACATTGTATTGATTCCATCAGTACACATAAAAAAGGGGCTGTGATCTTACAGTCCCTCTTGTCACCATGACTTATGATCGGCGAGTACGCATAATACCACGATCAGCGTTCCGCAAAAAGCGCAATAAATTTTCTAATTCCACCGACGAATTAAGTTGTAACTCCATTTCTTCAATGGCACGAGTTAGTCCAAAGCCAGAGCGATAAATAATGCGAAAGGCTTGCTTTAAATCACGACGAATTTCTTCAGAAATACCTGCCCGTGATAGGCCTACAGAATTTAAACCGATGACGCGAGCTGGTTGACCATCGGCAATCACATAAGGCGGTACATCTTGTACCACTTTTGCCATGCCACCAACCATCGCATTACGTCCAATTTTTACAAATTGATGAATGCCTGCAAGTCCTCCAATAACAACGCGGTCTTCTACAATGGCGTGACCTGCTAATCCTGCACAATTACTCATAATGACATGATTACCTACAATACAATTGTGAGCTACATGCGTGCAAGCTTGAAACAAGCAATTATTGCCTACTCGCGTTTCTTCACCTTCGCCCGTAGCGCGGCTAATCGTTACACATTCACGAATAACAGTATCATCGCCAATATTGCAGTAGCTTTTTTCCCCTTTAAATTTTAAATCTTGTGGTTCTAAGCCGATAGCCGCATTCGGATAAATTTCACAGCGTTTACCAATAGTAGTCCAGCCACCAATCACAGCATTAGCCCCAATTTTTGTGTCTTCCCCAATCACCACATGTTCGCCAATAACAGCTCCTGGTCCTACGATTATTCCTTTTTCTAATTTGGCATTTGGATGTATAACGGCCGTCGGATGTATATTAGAATCAGCATGTTCCATGCCTACTACTATCATAAATGTCAACTCCTTACTATCTAGTTCTTATTACTAATACTACTTGGACAGTAGATATAGTAATAACTATATGCTCATCTACTTCAAGAATTAACCTTTAGTTACCAAGGCAAACATATATTCACCACTAGCGCATAATTTACCATCCACTAATGCACGACCTGCCACTTTTCCCATTTTCCCTTTAGTTTTCACAATTTCTGCTTCTAAACGAACCGTATCACCTGGTTTAACAGGATGGCGGAAACGTACTTTATCAATGCCTGTAAATACGGGTGTAAGTCCACGATTTTCTTCTGGATATAACAATGCTAATCCGCCGATTTGTGCGATAGCTTCGGTAATCAATACACCTGGCATAATTGGATTACCTGGAAAGTGTCCTTGGAAGAAAGCTTCATTAAATGTAGCATTTTTAATTCCCACAGCTCGTTTCATAGGTTCTAATTCGATAACCTTGTCCACTAATAACATCGGATAACGATGTGGTAAAATTTCCATAATTTCTTCGACAGTTAATATCATGGTTACTGGTCCTCCATAATTTCTTCCAAAATACTCCTAGATAATCGAGAGTTTAATTCATGGCTCGATTTCACGGCAATAATATGCCCTTGTATAGGGCCTAATAAATATAAGTCCCCTAAAATATCCAATATTTTATGTCGCACTAATTCATCTTCAAATTTAGGTACTGACAAACACTGTGTATCATCATAGACCAGTGCATTTTCTAAGGTGCCACCTTTTGCCAATCCCATGGCTTGCAACTGTTCTAATTCTCGCAAGAATCCAATCGTTCTCGCTGGGGCAATTTCTTTTTCAAAGGTAGCTGGGGTAATCACAAAGTCCGCGTGCTGCGTCCCTAATAATGGATGTTGATTAATAGATGTAAAGGTAACACGTAGTCCATCATAAGGTACAATGGCAATAAATTTATCTGCATCATATACCGTATGTGCTCGTTTTACCGAATACACTAATCGCTTTATTTCTTGTTCTACTATGCCGGCCTCTTTAATTAATGATACGAAGGTAGCACTACCCCCATCTGCCACTGCAGGTTCAGGAGAGTTCATTTCAACGATACAATTATCAATTTCCATGGCATTAAAGGCAGCCATTACATGTTCAATGGTAAATACTTTCGCTAATCCATCTTCCAATGTAGTAGCTCTCATAGTATTCGTCACATATTGTATATTCGCCTTAACAGATGGGCATCCTTCTAAATCAGTCCGTACAAATACTATCCCTGTACGTTCTTTTGCAGGTTTAAACTCCATCGTAACAGGCGCACCACTATGAAGTCCGGATCCCTTATACTGAATTGACTTTTTTAATGTCTTTTCATGCAGTATCATGAGGGCCTCCTTTCTAATATGTTTAATCACTAGTATAATCCAATATGTATTATACAGTATTCACCTAGTCTTTTACAAGAAAGGATTCTGTCATAGGATCGGGTGGTGTTTCAATTTTGCCTGCATATTTGCGACGAGTCCATTTCCAACGATTATGAAGCCAAAACCAATCTTCTGGATACCGACGGATATGGTCTTCAATAATTTCATTTAACGCTACTGTTGTCACCACTATATCCCGTTTCTTATCGTCCGTATGCTCTGCATAGATCAGTGGATCTACGTTAATAATATGTTTCTTTTCAAAACAATCATAGTGAATCGTTACTGGTATAATAGGACAATCTTGCATACGAGCCAATGAAGCGGCCCCTGTAGCCGTTAATGTTTCATAGCCAAATAGAGGTGCTAGAACACCTGTATGCGCAGGGTCCTGATCCATAAGTAAGCCGATAAATGAGCCTTTTTTTAATTCACCGATCATTTCTCGAACCCCAGTTTTATACGTTACATGTTGATGCATAAGTGCTCGATATTCATTGATAAATCGATCGGCACCACCATCTTGTTGCATCGCTACAGAAATCAACGGATAGCCTTCCGATGCTAATACGCCACCAAGGAGTTCCCAGTTGCCACTATGTAGGGACAGAATGATAGCTCCTTTCCCTAATGCCAATGCATCATCTAAATGCTCACGTCCTTCAAATCGAATCATGTCTCTATATTGACCGTCTTTAATTTCTGGAAATCGCAACACATCGATAATCATATTACCAAACCGAGTCGTACTAGCCTTAGCAATACGCACAGCTTCTCGTTTATCTTCCGTAATACGACAAAACAAAATTTGAGCAATCGCCAATTTACGACGTTTAGGTGGTAAAAGTAACCAAATAATTTCCCCTAATAATGAGCCTAATGCATATTGCAAACTTGTGGGCAATATGCAAATAAAAGCACTTAATAGTTTCATAAACCTATACATAGAGTATTACTTATCCTCTTTCTTTGCTTTTAATTGTTCCACTTCTTTTTGTAATTGCTTAATCATTTTCGCCATTTCTGGTAGGCGATTTTCATAGGCTGCTACTTTCAGCCATTGTTTATGAGGTCGCATAGGAAATCCTGCATAAACACCATCGGATGGCACATTTCCTATAATCCCAGTTTTTGCGGCAAATGTAACATTATCGCCAATAGTTATATGCCCCGTACATCCAGTTTGTCCAGCAAATGTAACATGATTACCACATTTAGCACTACCAGCAATTCCCACTTGTGCAATGATGAAACAATCTTCCCCAATTTCAACATTATGACCCAAATGTACTAAATTATCAATTTTAGTGCCTCTACGAACCATGGTAGATCCCATAGTAGCATTATCAATACACGTGCAAGAACCCACTTCCACATCATCTTCTAATATAACATTACCCACTTGAGGAATGTGTCGATGTTTACCATTTTCAGTGGCAAAGCCAAACCCTTCTCCACCAATAACAGCATTAGCTCGTATAACGACACGCTGACCAAGCACACAGTTCTCATGAATGATAGCGCCTGTATAAATAGTCGTATCGTCTCCAATTCGACTATTATGTCCAATATATGTGTGAGGGTAAATAGTGACGTTATCACCGATAGTCACATTATCAGCAATGACCGCATAGGCACCAATCGCCACATTTTTTCCCATCTTTACATGATCGCCAATCACCGCCGTAGGATGCACCACGCGATCAATAATAACAGGTGGATGAAATAGTTCAAGAATACGGGCAAATGCCACTTTGGCATTAGGCACGACAATTTGTGTCATAGGTGCCTCTGGTATAGCCTTTTCTACGATAACAGCGCTCGCTTTCACTTGCGGTACATACTCTACATATTCACCAATAGCAAATGTAATTGTTCCTTCTACTGCTTGTTCTAAGCTTCGTGTATCATAGATAAGGGTATTTCCATCACCTACCACTCGTCCGCTAACAGCTTGCGCTAATGAATATATCGTGTGTTCCACCTAATATGCTCCTTTCTATTGACTATTATTGTGCTGGTTGACTATTCTCTGTAGAGCCCGTATCTGCTGGTGCTGTAGACGTCGATGCATCAGCTGCTGGCTTAGCTGTGCCAATCTTTTTTAATAATGCATCGGTTACATCTACACCACCGCCACCGACAGCATTTTTATCAACTACCACTGTTACACCTTGTTCTTTCGCCACTTCGCCGATATTGCGTTCCATATAGGTTTGTAAATCATTCTTCATAGCTTTTGCATAAATTTGGTATTCTTGATCTGCTGCCGCATAGGCTTTTTGAATTTCTTCTTGATTTTGAGAATCTTCCGCCGCTTTTATTTTTCCCATAATTTCTTGATGTTTTGCATTTAATTTCTGTGTGATTTCTTGACCTTTTGTACTTTCTGCAATCACTTTATTACTGTCAATATAACCAATTTTATCTTGGTGTCCACAGCCAGCCACAGATACTACACCCATCATCATGGCGCCTAAGATCATTAATTTGCTATAACGTTTATTCATCTATCTATACTCCTTTTATGTATCCTTGTAGGTAGCAATCAGTTCATCGGTAATATCTATACCCTTATTATTACTCACTTCATCAGTAAGAACAAGGTCAAGTCCTTTTTCTTGAGCTATAACCGCTACACGCATTTCAATATCTTCTAAAATTGCTTCATGTAAAGAATTTACTTCTGCTTCTTTGTCCTGTATTCGCTTAGTCCATTGACCACTCCATTCAACAGGTGATGGTAAATCGTTGTGACTCATAACCATACGAGCTTGTTCTTCTATATGACCATCACGCTTACGAATAAGTTCTGCACGCAAGGTGCTCGCATAGGCTTCTAGTTCCTGTTGTTTTTTTACTTGCATCGGTTTTAGTTCTGCGTCGACTTGCTCATGTATACGCTGTATATCACGTTCGATAGCCGGTCCTCTCTGTGCTAATAGTCGTTTCAGTTCTAATTCCTTAGCTGATTTTTCATCAGCGATTTGTTTAGCATCTTCTTGATTAAGAGGAACCCGTTGTACACGACTTACTAAATCTAATTGTAAATTAACAATGCGTAAATCAATGTCCGTTGCTGTCGATGTATGGTTTTGTAAATACTTAGCTAGCAAAGCTTGTCGTTGTCGCTGCATATCTGCATTTAACGTATCTTCTTTTACTTTAATTTTTGCTTGCAGTTCATCATTTAACGACTGTATAAAAGCAGAATCACTCGCAATCGCCGCCAACTGTGATGATTGTACATTCGCCTTGGCATTCAATGTGCCTTGCTCATTTACATATTGTTGTTTTAACTCTTCTAATTCATGCTTTGCCTGTATATATTCTTGATAGGATGGATTGATTTCGATAAGTTTATCCAGATGAACAATGCCGACTTTAGTAACAGAAGAAGCGGTAGGCTCATGGTGTACTAAAAAATGTCGAATTCCGTAACCTCCTAACAGAGCGCCTACTACGATAAGGCCTACTAGAATCCAACGATATGTACGTCGCACACAATCCCTCCCCTCTATCATTCATATGTGTAAGTTAAGCGATGAAATCATAGCTATACAATTTCTGTATGTCTGCTAGATTCCATCGCTCACAATATACATTATTTTTTTATATTATTTACTAGCATCACTAGAAAGTTTTTTACTTACCTGTTCAGTTACATCTACGCCACCATATAACACAGCGCGTTTATCCAAAATAACTGTCAATCCTTTTGCTTCTGCTACTGATTTAGAGGCCTCTGCCACTTTATCTTGCAAGCCTTTTTGAATTTCTTCTTGTTTTGCCTGCATTTTATCTCTAAACTGAGCACTTAGTTTTTGTTTACCCTGATCATCTAAGTTAGCAGATTGTTGTTCGAACTCTGTCTTTAATTGATTTTGATAGTCAGAAAATTCTTTTTCCGCATTAGTTACTAGAGGACTATCATTGGTCAATAGTTTAGATTGATCAATAACACCGATATTACTTTCTGACGCCGCATAGGCAGGTGCTGCCATCTGCGTGTACGCTAATGCACCAATACCGATAATAAAAATAGCTGCTACTACTACAGAAATAACTTTTACGTTGGCTTTATTGCCCAACAATCGCATCATACTACATGCCCTTCTTTCTTAACCATACTTTTCTATTAGAATTGTGTACCAAAGCTAAAATGGAATTTTTTATCATGTTTCCCAATACCATAATCAAGTTTCACTGGTCCAATTGGCGTAATAACACGAACACCGGCACCAAAGGAGTATTCAAAACTCTTTGTATCTTTATACCAGATTATATTAGATGTATCCCACGCACTACCGATATCAGTAAATAATACGCCACTTACTTTTTTAATAATAGGGAAACGATATTCTAATGTAGCATTGTACATTTTTTTACCGCGAAGTTGATCATCTTCATAGCCACGCAATGAATCGGCACCACCCAAGGTAAATAATTGAGAGTATGGACTGCTGCCTTGAATCCAACCGATACGACCACGAAGTGCAATCACTTGTGATTTTCTTACTTTATGGTAGAAACGTGCTTCACCAGTGAATTTCCAGAAATTAAAATTACCCCCTAGGACACGCGTAGCCCATTGCACTGCTGCCGATAAACGCTTACCTTGTGTGGCATCATACACATTGTCACGAGAGTCAAAAATTTTCTGCCATGTAATACTATTCGTGCGACCAAAATTTTTACCCACATAATTCATATCTTTAAAATTAAGTGCTTTCTTATCTTTCTGATTAGCCGGATGGGTATCTGGTGTTTCTTGGTCTCCATAGTTTTTAGTATAAATAAACCCGTTCGCACTGTTACTCTTAGGGTCAAATATATACTTATCGTCACGACTTTCTAAGGTTAAATAATCTCGTGTGTATTCTCCCGTTTGACGGCCTAAGGATACATTAAACCCTGTTGTTTTCTTATTATATTCTGCAACAGCTGCGCCTTTTGCATCATAGTCATTGTATTCATTCGTACGACTAAACACATTCACACCTAACGATGTTGCTTTATCATCTAGCCATGGATGTAAATAGGAGATTTGATAATTTTTGTATTTATTAGATCCCCCATATTCCCAATGAAGTTTAACTTTATCGCCTGTACCACGTAAATTATCTTCCCCTAATTCTAAAATGCCTGTTAACCCATCTGATTCTGAATAACCAGCACCAATAGTAACAGTTCCTGTTTTACGTTCTAGTACATCTGTTTCAAGGATAACTTTTGATGGATCGCTACCTTCTAACAATCGAACATTAACATCATCAAAAAATCCTAGGTTGTACACTTTTTCTACCGACCGGCGTACTAAGAATTTATTGAAAGGCTTGCCTTTTTTTTGATTGAATTCACGAGTAATAACTTTCGTTCTCGTTTTCTTATTACCAGCAGCCGTAATGTCTTCTACAATGCCTTCTACAATGCCTACATGTAGAGTGCCTTGTTTATCCACATGAATGCCCGATACATGAGCTAGCATATAGCCATCACGATTATAGGCTGCATTAATACCTTGTATTTTTTCGCCCACCGTAACCGTATTAAGAATGTTGCCTGGCTCTAACGCCATATAATTAGTTAAGGCTTCATCTGTGTAAATAGTGTTTCCTTCAAAAGCAACACTGTGTACGATAGGGTTTGATGTTACTTTGTAAGTAATCTTAACACCTTCTGGTATCACCGTTATAATCGGATTTACTTCCGAAAATATACCTCGATTGCCGATAGATACTATATCATTCTTTACACCATCAATACTAAGAGCATCACCAATTTTTTGATGCAACCCAGCAACCAATTTCTGCTCTGCTTCTTGAGTAACCCCATCTATGGAAAAAGAAGCTATTGTTTTTCCCACATACGGTGTTAACAATTCATCCGTCACCGCCGAGATATATTTTGCTTGTACGCCTACAACTTTTGTAGAGGCAGCCTCCATTTTTGCTTTTTCCAAATCAGTCTTACCTGTTGTTTTAGCAATAACCGTCACTTCTGTATCCGCTGTAGATAAAGCAGAATTATCAACTGTTACATTAGCTGGCTTACCATCGATTGGCGTTACATTGCCACGAGCTTCAGTAATAGCCGCCATGACATCCACATTATTTAATGCTTTATGATCTGTTGTTGTATCCATACTTGGCACATGATTACTGGATGGTGTAGCGGCCCATGCGGTGCCCGCTCCCATCAATGTTGATACCACAGCAACTGTCAACACGTTCTTGTAGGCTCTTTTTCTAAGCATCTATGCAAATCCTCCTAAACTTTAACATATAGTAACATACTATATTCTATCATAATAACTATTAGTAAGCCTCAATGAATGATATCTTAATCTTTTACATTATAGCACATCCCTATTTCATTGGGAACATTCTCACTTCATATAATTAGCAATTCTTGATAAATTATAGTTTCATCTGGTCCATGTATTCCATTACATCATGGCTTGCTATCTACAAAATCGCTATTTCACAAACTTTCCCAGAGTCCATGTTATACCAGATTGTATATCCCCAATTCATAGGACCTATATAGCATTTCGTATAGTATATACACATTCTATGAAGTACAAATGATTTTTACAATCCTAGTATCTTTTAAAATTCTTTACTCCACTTCATGCCTACAAATCGATTCTTATCAGAGTTAGTCCATGCACTAAGCGCAAAATGTTTCGACACATCATACTGTATACTGTAGGAATAGTTATCATTGTTAATGCCGCGACTATATTTAAGATATACATTAGGAATAATATATTTACCGATTTCCAAATTATAAAAACCAGCCACGTCTTTATCATCTTCTTGTTGAAAGCCCATAGCCCCATTTGTAATCGAGAACGTATCGAGTCCTGTAATATCTCGCACTGTATTTTCTACATAACCAAAGGCAAACATTTGCAATCCTTCTGATAATAAGGAGTCCGCATCATCTCGCCCTACCCCTCTTGTAATTCCTCGATCATGACCGAAGGTCAACAATGATACAATCTGATTCTGTGTCAATGTCGGTTTTGCCGACAAATTCATTTTCAATGCATCAACCGTACCATCTACTTTCATAAAGATTTGATAATTAGACCTTTCTGTACTTGCTTCCATATAGAGATGAGGCAATAAAGAATTATTTCCGAAATTAGCCATGCCTTTATTAATGGTAAAGCGATTATTTAAATATTTAACACTGCCCCGTTTAACCGTAAACTGACCATCGGAGCGCGGTTCTACTAATGTACCTCCAAAGTGTACATCCCCAGTAACCAACATATCGTATAAAACTGGATCGTAGAGGCGCACTTTATCGTCTGCATGAACACTTACATCAAGGGCTATATTAGATGTAGCAGTGTCACTGGTCAACGTGAGAGGAACCTTAATAGTTGTATGTTCTAGATTAATATCGCCTTTTACTACAGGGCCATCATCTGTCTTAGTTATATATAATTCCCCATTCAATGGACCTTTTATATATTCATTTACCACATCTAATTTATCAAGCTGAATACCGCCCGTATAGGCTGTTAAGGTTCTACCCATCCACTCAATGTGTCCAGTAGCACCCATGTTGCCTTTCCCCATGGCGCCTTCCATTTGAAAGTCTCCATTTCTACCTTTACATACGAGGTTAGCATTAATATTCGCTAAATCATTAGCCACATTTTTTATGTGTAAGGAACCATTAGTAATACTAAGAGAACCGTTCACTTCTGGTTGTTCATAGGAACCAGTTACATGTAAGGTGCCTTTTAACTTACCGTTTCCTTTCGTAAACAAAGAGGAACTAAGTGGTAATACTGCCAAATCAGCATCATTCATATCAAGCATCATATCAATTCCCTCTGCATCTCCAGGAGAGAGATACTCACTCGTATATAATGCATGAAGTGGCACTTTGCCATAGGCTTTCACTTTATACGGTCCTTTTTGTAGTACCATCTGATTCACATGAATCACTTTATCTTCCATCGTTGCTAATACATAGGCCCGGTCAATGCCTATCTGCTGATACGATGCATTTTGTATTTCCCCAGAAAATTCCATATGCGGATTCTTGGTTTGTCCCGTTATATTAGTAATCATACTAATCGTGCCAGTTAGATCAAGTGGTGACTGACTTAGTAATGGTGCTATATACGCTGCATCAACATCTTTCATAGCGATTTGCAGATTCGATTCACCACGCAAGTCGGCTTGTCCTCCTACAGCCAACATACCTTTGCCAATAGGCAACGACAATTTCTTTATTTTACATATATGGTTCGATAATCCCACATCAATCGTAGCATTACCAACTAGCCTATCACCGAAGGTAACATGATCTACCGTTCCCCACACGGTAAGAGACGGATTTTCTACGGTGCCATCTACGTCAATCGTGCCGGATAATTGTCCACCGACCCGTTCTAACGGTTGCCCTACCATTGAAGCTATGCGCGAAATATTACCATTTTGTACTGTCGCTTTTCCAAATATATGATTTTTCTCTATCGCATCTCCTAATGTCATACCCCCAGTAGCATGATAGTAACCTGTAGTTTCATCGCCGAAAGAGATATCTTCCACATGCACCACAGTAGGATCCACATGAATCTGTCCCACCATATTAGAAAGAGCCGTATTTTCTATCATCAACGACCGTGATTTTACAGTTCCCTCAAAAATAGGTTTTTCCATAGTACCACTTACGGTGCCTTGCATCGCAATTTTTCCATCTATATCTACTGACGTACGAGGCAAGAAACGCCCTATATCAATCGCATCTCCCAATAAATTAATATGTAATTTATCTTTGCTAGCTATACCGTCAACAAAAATTTTTGATCCATACGCATCTATTGTGCCATCGTATACAGTAATTTTTCCTTGTTCATAACCGTATGTAGTACGTGCATCGGTAATCAACTTGCCATATAGAGAGCCTTCCCACATATGAGCATATCCATCTACTTTTGGTGCACGCAAGGTGCCTGTAATATGATTATGCATCGATAACCAACCTGTCATTGGTATATCTGTAAATGGTGATATAAGGTTTTCAATTCTCACATTGTCTGTGTCTAAGCGCATATCAATCGATTGCGTACCAGTTAGGTCTATAGTGCCTGCTACGCTATGAGAGCCAGTGGCATCTAACAAATCTCCTTTTTCTACATGGAGCACGTGGTCCTTGACGAAGAGATCTAATTTAGCACGTTCATAACGAGTTTGATCAACGCCAATATCATTGGCAGACAGTTTCGCTTGTATAGATGGATTATCTACAGTACCCGTCCAAGTCCCTGTAATGGTACCCGTTCCAGCCAATTGATGTCCTGTCATCTTACTAGCTATAGAAAGTGGTAGATTGTGACCGGTGAAATTCATATGGGCTTGTCCATAATTCCAAGTGCCATAACCAGTAATCGCCCCATTATCTATAGTTCCATTTAGATATGTCAATGTATAGGCATTAGGAGATCCCTCAAATCTAGCATCCACTGTATCGAAAGTAAAAGAATCATACGATATAGCCTCTCCATGTAAGGTACCATTTATGTAAGTAAGCTGTCCATCTCGACCTGTTACCATAACATGACCATTCACTATGCCCGTTACATCATAGCCAGTGATATCTTGCAACTTTGACAAATCTAATGATTTTCCCACAGCAGCCACAGAAAATTCACTTGTATCCGTATGATACGTAGCCTCGGCTTCGACTAATCCATTGCCGATAGACGCTTGCCCATTAATGACTTTCAATACATGATTATCATACATAACATCTGCCGATAATCGATCTAATCCTATACCCTCATATTGTATAGAATCAGATGTAATATGCCCATCTACAGTCGGCGAGACTGTAGTGCCACCAATATGTAGTGTCCCATCCACTAATCCATGAATCGGCGTATCCACGAATTGTGCTACATCAAAATGAGTGGTATACACATTAAGATTCAATGCACTATTCGCCGTATCTTGCAGCGTAATCACTCCATCGAGTCCAATAGCTTGATCGTTAACACTACCTTTTGTGTTTGAAAGAATAATCTTCTGATCATCTAGTCGCACATGAGCATGTACATCATGAATCCTATAGGTAGTGTCATATACAGCATCTACATCATTAAGCACTACAGAACCATATAATTTTAAATTATTATTAGTTCGTACTGCATGTACAGCTATATCATCGAGTGAACCGCGCTTTACGCTAAGCGGTATGGTATCACCAATAAAATCATTGACATACGTACTGTGAATACTATCGCCCTTAATCGATATATCAAAATCCTTAGCATCATTCATAGTGATAGTTCCACGTACTGTAATAGGTTTGTTATCCAGCGTAGCTTCTACTGCCCCATCTATGATTGGCATATTCGACAAATCAACGCCACCACTGACATTGGTTACATCATAGGCATGTCCTTGTAGGGGCTTGATGTGAACATGCATAGTATCAAACAATATGCGTCCTCTGAAATCCGACGATGTATCCTCATCATTGGAACGTATAAGATGTGTTACATTCCAGGAAGAGTCCTTTTCTTGCCAAATTTGTAGATCTCCATCAGAAATAGTAACTGTAGAGATAAGAGCTGTCATCGTTTTCTTGCCTTGTATAATATCAATGATCATGCTCGGCGATAATGCGACTTGAATATCCTTAACGCTCATAATTTCTTGTTTCTTTGCGTCTTGTATACGTGCATTATCTATATGAACCTGTCCACGCCAATCAAGTCGTAAACTGTCATAGGTAACAGTCCCATTTACAGCGGTATTTAATTGTTCTTGCACTAATGGTGTTACATATACTTCTAGTGCTGGCTTTGCTATCGTAATGCCCCCTGTCAACGTCAAGATAGCAGCCACTGCTAGAGCGATGGAGCGTGTATTTCCTAGTTTCATATTATCACACACCTTTATTAACACCTTATATCACTATGCAATCCTCTACGATGAATGCATTTATTTCATATATATACCTTACATGACATTTCTAGTCATAGATTTCTTATCTTTATCGTTGTGATTGTCTATACTTAATATTTTTAACTGACCTAGTTCCAACAATCATTATAATCATCATTATCTTTTATTGTACTATATATAGTGCGTAGTGACTATCACGGAATATTATTTTTTATCACTGCCAATACAAATTGGAATCTTCATAGGCTAAAAGGTGATACGTCAGTCCATGTACATTTCCTAATCACGATCCATGTACATCACCTAGTCACTATCCCGAAAAGCGTTACAGTTATATATCATCCTATACTCTATTATACTATGACCGACTTACAAAATGTGTAGATAAAAATATAGATGACAACCATTCGTATCGTACTTCTACCTTCTATGCGCGCTAATACGATGTAACCATGTCTAATCGAGTTACGTCACATGTGAGTGCTATAATCAATTACTTTCTCCATCTGCTAAGTTCTTTATCATAGTAGCCTTATCAAGGTGTTTCCATCTACAGATACATACCTACACAAAAGACTATTACCATAGTTATCTATGGCAATAGTCTTTTTAGTATATCTATTCTACTATAGAGCATTTGTTACGCCACTCTATCTACATGTTATGAGAACGAATTAAATCTGCTCCGTTAGCCACTCGAGTCTCTACAGGAATGCCAATTGCTTGTTCCAATGTAGCTACACTAACGTTATAGTCATATAATGCATCTACATAGCGATTTCGTGCATTTGCTAATTCTGTTTCTGCATCTAATACATCTATATTGGTTCCCACACCAGCCCGATATCGTAAAGAGGCAATACGGAAGTTTTCTTGTCCTTCTTCGACAGCTGTTTTAGTACTGCTTATCATTTGCTCTGTAGAACGCATAGTAAGATAGGCTTGTTGCACACCTAACAAAATAGAATCAATGGTAGCTAAATTGTGTTCCTTTACTTGTTCTAACATAGCTTTTCGTTGTGCCACAACCGCATCACTAGCACCGCCATCCCAAAGATTCCAACTAGCCTGTCCTGCAATATGCCATCCTGTATGATGATCCGTCCCAGTCAAACTGTTTTGACTCTTAAAACTATCCCCCACATTGAGATATACAGCTGGCAATTTTCCCGCTTTAGCAGCATGAATTGCTTCTTCTGCAGCTTTTACTTGCATCGTTGACTGAACTAGTATAGCTCGATGTGCTAAGGCATAGGCTTTAGCATCGTCTAAGGTCACTTCATATGGTCGATATGTCATCTCTTGATCGGTAGTATCAATATGCACCTGTACAGGAATCGCCAATACCATGTTCAATGCCGCTTCTGCCAAATCTGCACCTTGTTGTGCCTGTACTAGATTAGTTTTCGCCTTTTCTAATCTGGTTTTTGAAGCCAACACATCAGAACTTGCTACAATACCTACATTATATTGAGCTGTCACATTCGATAAATGACCTTCATAATCTCGCAAAGCCTGTTGTGCTATATTGATCTTATTTCTTGCTTTTATCAGTCCATAATAATCTGTAACGGCCTTTAATTTAGCTGCTTGTTTTGCTTCTACCACTGCAGCTTGTGCCCCTTCCCGTTGATATCGCGCACTAGCAAGAGCTGATTCTATCTTGCCGCCGGTATACAGAGGAACCTGTATATCCAAGGCATGACTAGCTGCCGTATCAATAGGTTGCACATCCGTCGTCTGCATTTTGCTAGCTTTATATTGGTAGGTAACTACAGGATTTTTTGCTGCCCCTTGCACACGTACACCCGCTTTTGCCGCTTCATAAGACCAGTTTGCTTCTTTAATAGAGCGATTATTTTGAAGGGTCCATGCGACAGCACGATTTTCATCCAAAGTAACCACCTGAGGGATTGCCTTGTCGCTTATTACTTTATCAGCTACCACTTGTTGTGTTATGTGTAACGCCTTCTCTTGGTAATCTTCTAAACTTGTATGATTTCTAGGCGCTGCCAATGCACTAGTGGTCATTATCGATAATATAAGTGCCAATGTGGCCGCTTTCTTATGCACATTCATCATCTCCATTTCACTTAAAATACATGTTTAACACCAAAATAGTTTCCTCCTAGGGGATCACTATAGGGCCTTGTAATTTGTATAATACCATACGTATCATCAAACAATTTATATTCGCTACGAATCCGATACCGTTGATGATTAAGATTAATCATCGCCGCCGAAATGGAAAAAGGAGTACCTACACCATAATCGAGACTTGCACCTAAGTCGCCTTCAAATAAACCACCTCGAAGCAACCATCGGTCAGTTAAGAATTTACCATAATTGGCATTCAATGATGTGTTATCGCCTATGTTAAAAGCACCTATCTCGAGCATTCCATTTCTTAAAAATAGTCTTGCATTACCATTTACTCCATATCTATGATTATGAGAATTATATAGCAATTCTACGGAGTTTTCTGACCACATGGCTCCACGATTCTTCGTATTCATGTATTCACCTTCATCAACCGTCGCTGTGGTAGAATCCTTATACGCACTGCCTCCAGTCAATTGATTAATCCGCTTAGAAATTTGTGCCGTATTATGTAATGTTTCCTTAATATCGCGCTGTGCTTGTGGATCATCCACTATGGTAGACATAGAACGCGCCATTGTATTTACAGTATCTGTAGTATCTTTTAGATTATCTAATATTTGTCGCATCTGCTGTCCAGCTTGTCCATCATGATCAAATTGTGTCGCTGTCCGATTTAATTCCGTTGTTAAAGAATTCACATTACGAGTGACTTCAACCATATTCGAAGTAATCTGATTGATATTTCCTGAATTTTGTGCCAGTGCGCTATTCATCTGTGCCGTTAACATAGCCATATTATCAGCTATCGTCGATGTCGTGCGCAATGTATCTCGCAAAGCGCCTTGTGTTTCGTGATCGCCAATGATGCCATTAATAGCTTTTAATGTCTTATCGCTACTGTCAATTAAATTTTCCACTTTTTTAAAAGCACGCTTCATATCATCTACGTGGCCATTAAAATGATCGCCATCATGAAAATACGTCGTCGCCTTTCCTGGTTGTACTTGTATGAATTTATCGCCCAAAATGCTATCGGACTCAATTGTGAATGTAGAATCTGTCGGTATCAGCGTTTTTTTATCTACCGTCATCGTAATCACAACACCTGAAGTACCAATATCAACTCGGTCAATTTTACCGATACGCACGCCAGAATAATTGACGGCACTTCCTGCTTGTAATCCTGATGCATTAGAAAACGTTCCCACTAATGTCATCTGTGGTTCATGGAATAATGACACACGCCCTACAAACAATATGGTCACAATCAATAATACAATGCCTGCTAATGTAAAGATACCCACTTTAGCTTCTGTTGTCATCGGCACGAATGTATACCCCCTTTTAGTTCTCCTCGAACGCTATATCACCATGAATAAATTGCTGTACGCGAACATTCGTAGATTGTTGAAAGTCTTTCGTCTTCGACACTTCTATGAATTGCCCTTTATCTAACAAAGCAATCCGATCCGCTATATAAAACGCCGATTTCATATCATGCGTCACAACAACAGACGTACAATTCAATCGTTCTTGCATATTACGAATCAGCATGCTAATAGCATTCGAGGTTACTGGATCTAATCCTGATGTAGGTTCATCATATAAAATCAACATAGGGTCAAAAGCAATGGCTCGCGCCAAGCTAACGCGTTTTTTCATGCCCCCTGATAGTTCACTGGGTTTATATGTTTCATACCCTGCTAGTCCGACCCAATCCAACTTTTCTCTTACTATCTTAGCAATATCATCAGCACTTCTGTGGCCTTCACGAACTAAGCCAAATGCTACATTCTCACCTACCGTTAAGGAGTCAAAGAGTGCAGAATATTGAAACACCATACCCATCCGTTGCCGTACTCGATTAAATTCCGCTTCAGACATATGTGTAATATCGTGTCCATCCACTAAAATCTGTCCCGATGTAGGCTTTACTAATCCTATTAATAAGCGTAACAACGTACTTTTACCGCTACCACTACCGCCTAAGATAGCGACTGTTTCTCCATCTAAAATTGTTATGTTAATATGATTTAATATAACCCGCTCATCATATGCCATGACTACATCTTTAAATTCAATCATAATGAACCTCAGAATAATAAAACGGATAAAAAGTAATTTAATATAAAGATTAAAATAATGCTCGTCACCACCGAACTAGTCGTAGAATTACCTACTGCTCTAGCCCCACTGCCAGTATACATTCCTTTATAAGCACCTACGAGAGCGATAACCGCACCAAACACACTCGCCTTTATAAGGCCATATGTTAAGTCTGTTATCACCGCCAAATTTTGTATCGACGTCGTATAGGTTAGACTGGCTAATCCTTTTATATAGGTAGCTACAAACCAACCACCGCCAACGCCAATCAAGACGCCATAGAATGATAAAATTGGCACCATAATCATACAGGCAACAACGCGAGGAACTACCAAATATCCTATAGGATTCGTAGCCATCACGCGTAACGCATCAATTTGTTCAGTTACTTTCATAGCACCTAATTCAGCAGTAATGGCCGCCCCTACACGGCCTGCTAACACGACGCCCACCAAAATGGGGCCCAATTCACGTCCCATAGCAATGGCCATAATACCACCTACAGTACTTTGGGCACCATAGGTAATTAATACATCTGCCATTTGTAACGTCATAACTGCACCGGCGAACACTAAAGTCAAGCTAATAATCGGCAAGGAATCCACGCCTAGATATGCCATTTGTTGTATTGTATGACGCCAATTAATCATTGTTAATTGGCTACAGGTATCTACTACAAGTAACATAGCACTACCTATTTGTTCCAATCGTTCTAATGTCCAACGACCAATTACCTCTAACCAGTGCATAAAGCCTCCTCGCTTATCGGATACGTCTTATCAAGTTATGTTTCCAATTTCATTTTTGCCAATTGTATTGCTTCTTTTTTCTTTTTCGCCAACATTTTATCTCGCTTATCCGGCGTCATAACTTGAATGTTAAACTGACCATCACCTTGAATAATATAGTCTGTATTCACATAGGTTCGTTCCTCTTTTGTATCCTTATGTAAATTATCTTTATTTCCCTTTTTAGTAATAGTGCCTGGTAATTTATTTGATTCCACACCATCGATTTTAGCAGTCTTTTTAGAGGATGTGCCTTCACTGTCTACCATGCTAACCCCAGAGTCTAAAATTTCAACTACTATTTGTTGATTCGAGTCAGTTGTCAATAATTCCTTATAAAATTCATTAAAATCTTTATACGTTTTCAAGCGCCGAATAATTTCATCTGTTAAATTATATTTTTGTTTTTCAAATACATATGGCAATGGTACAACACCACCACCACGTACTTCTAACACGGCATCACCCAATGGCTGATCTTTAGGAACAGTGTATAGCACTTCTTTTGTAAATGGTGTGCCTCTAAATGGATATAATTTTACATTAACAGAAATCGTATCGCCTGGTGAAACGATGACAGGAGATGCGGTGGCATCAACAATTTTAGCCGTTTTCTTGTCTTCCATCACATCTACATGAATCGTAATATCAGAAATATCATAATCGATAAAGCGATTATTCATTAGTACATCAATGACATTATAAAATTCATCTACACTTTTAATACTAATAGAATCCGCAGAGTAGAACATATTTTTTCTTGTAAAAGGAACAATCCCCGTATTACGCGGCGTAATGGTATATGATATGGTCGCCGTTCCCGCTCCAGATCTATCTAAGGTTTTATTTAAAAATGTATATAACGATGTGGATGCTAATGATGGCGTCATATCGCTAGATTCAATAACTTTTACATAGGCAGTTCGTTCCTTGCCTGTATCTAAATCGCGAATGACCATACGTACAGGAATTCCTGCATGAATACGACCTACCGTACCAGCAATACCGCTACCACGGTCTTCGACAACCGATCCTACTTCAGCACCCATAGATCCTAATTTGAAAGCTGATTCCACACTTTTTACTACCGTAAAGATACTAGAGTTGTGCATGAAATAATTAGTGCTACCATGTTTTAAGAAAGGATGTCCAAAGGCAACAACTTTATCATCATCCACATAGGTAACGGTACCAATTGCACCTAATTTCAAATCGCCATCCACTAATAATGCTGCTACAGATCCACCAGGAACCAAAGGTTTAACCACATCATCTCCATTGGCCGCTGCCGTATCATACATATCATAATGATATTGTGGTAGTTTCTTCGCCATATAATCCAATGCATCACGATCAAATCCATAGGCCATTAACGGTGTCCCCATAGGAATTAATTGACCATCTTGCCATTGATGGGCCATTTCTTTTTCGTAGGGTATATTCCACAGTTTGACCATATCCGCAATCGGTGTGATCATGCCAATCGTACCATCTGCAAATCCCCAGCCATAGGCTACGGCACCGACTAGTTTTCCATTAATGTATACAGGACTACCGCTCATACCATGCGCAATACCCCCTGTTTTATCCATAACAGGACCTGAAAATTTTGCCAATATCAAATCTCCTGATGGCCCTTTATCTTTCATAATGCCTAATACTTTGACATTAAATGTAGAGATTGTATCTCCTACAAGTACAGTTTTCGCAATTCCTTCCATGCCTGTTTTTACATCAGCCACAGGCATAAAATCAACAGCTTGCGCCTGTGCCGCTACAGACCAACAGAAGAAAAGCGCCAGTACACCTTTTCCATACCGACGCAAAGAATGAGGTAATTTCATTCTTATTTCTCCCCTCTATTTACTTTCAATAGTAACAACTACTTGACCTCGTTCTACGGAAGATCCTATTTGTGCCTCTACAGCACTAATAACGCCATCTACAGTGGCTTTTGCACCTGCCATAGGACCTGCTAATGTTTCTATGGTGAGTAATGTATCACCTTCTGTGACAGCAGTACCTACTGGTAATACTGTGGCTACAGTTCCACTTAATACTGTAAATTGTTGCACTGGCTGTGCCATAGCTGGCATAATCCCAATAGCAGTCAATACGGCTACTACCGCCATAATTATATTCTTTTTCATATATACCTCCAGTCATACCCATACAGGCTATAACATGATGAACTTATATGTATTATACTTATAAAACTTATCACTCTATAATTAGTACCATATATTACATTATATAGCAAAAAATAATTCTATACTAGAGTTATTTTATATACGCCACGCTTAATCGTCATAGAATACAAACGAAATAGTATAAGTACTTATATATAAATGGATTACAACAAATAAAAATTTATTGTAATCCATTGGTAGTAATAAGTAAGCTAATTAACCTATGATTTCATAAACTACTATACTTATTGCAATTCATCTAGACTATCTCGTAAATCAGACATTTCTTCCAAAGCCTTAGCCGTTCCTTTAATCACTGCATAGCGTGGTGAGTCCATTAAGTACGTAGCGATTCCAACGATTCGTGTAATTAATCGATCTAAGCCATCCATAAGAGCACCACCACCGGTTAAGACAATACCATGATCGGCAATGTCAGCCACTAATTCTGGTGGTGTTTTTTCTAAAATCCGCTTAATACCTTCTATAATAGTCATGACTTGTCCTTCTACAGCTCGTTGAATTTCGCTAGACGTAACCATAATTGCCTTTGGCAATCCGGAAGCACTATCGCGACCACGAACAATCATTTCATTGCTTTTCGCATGGCGATCTACGGTACCAATAGATATTTTCAATGCTTCCGCCGCACAGGTACCAATAATTAATTTGCGTTTTCGACGGATATAGCGAATAATCGACTCATTAAACATATCGCCACCTAAGCGTAATGATTCACTCACAACAATGCCCGTAGTACATACTACGGCAATGTCTGTAGTACCACCACCAATATCTACTACCATAGCACCTGCTTCTTTCACAGTATCAAAGCCTATTCCCAACGCAGCTGCTAAAGGTTCTTCAATGAGTACCGTTTTCTTAGCACCGGCTCGCAAAAACACTTCTAAGACCGCTCTTTTTTCCACCGGTGTAACACCTGATGGCACGCATACTACAATTCTAGGTCGTATAATCGCAGAAATAGATACTACACTTTTTAAAAAATAGCGTAGCATAAATTCAGTAGTATCATAATCGGCAATAACGCCCGCCTGTACTGGGCGAATAACCTCCACTCCTTGCGGTGTGCGTCCTAACATATGTTGCGCTTCTTTACCAACTGCTAAGACTTCCTTTGTGTGAATATCTCGTGCTACGTAACCTGGTTCATCTAAGACAAGACCTTTTCCTTTTACATATATCAACACATTGGCTGTTCCCAAATCAATGCCCACATCATAGGTAGCTACACGACTTACAATATCGAAAAGAGATTTTCTGTATTTTTTTGTTTCTTTTTTCATGGTCATTTGTGGCGTTGTTTTAGCAATCATTTGTGTTTGCCTTGCTCGTCGTGCTTTACGCCTATCGTCTATGGTTAGAGTCTTCGCTTTTTTCTTATTCGTCCACCCGAACAATGTCAGCACCTAACCCTTTCAATTTACCTACCAAATCATCATAACCTCTATCGATGTGATGTAAATGATCAATTTCAGTAGAGCCTTTGGCCGCTAAGCCTGCACATACCAATGCTGCTCCAGCTCGCAAGTCGGTGGCGCGAACACGGGTACCTGTCAAGTGATCAACCCCATCAATGATGGCTTTTCTGTCTTCAATGCGTATGTGAGCTCCCATTTTTTGCAATTCTTCCACATGCATAAACCGATTTTCAAATACAGTTTCTGTCACAGAGCTAGTACCTGTAGCAATCGTTGTTAGCGCCATAAATTGCGCTTGCATATCCGTAGGAAATCCTGGGTATGGCAATGTTTTAATATCAACCGCTTTGAGGTTTCCATCACTAATGACGCGAATGCCATCTACATCTTCTTCTACGGTAACACCAGCTTCTTTTAATTTAGCCACCACTGGTTTTAAATGTTCTGACAAAGCGTTTTCCACATACACATCGCCACTAGCCATAGCTGCCGCAATCAGATAGGTACCCGCTTCAATACGATCTGGAATAACCGTATGTACCGCTCCGCTAAGTTCTTTAACCCCTTGGATGCGGATAATGTTAGTACCAGCCCCTTTAATATTGGCCCCCATACTATTCAAATAGGTCACCAAATCGACAATTTCAGGTTCTTCGGCTGCATTTTCAATAATGGTTTTTCCCTCTGCTAATGTGGCCGCCATGATAACATTTTCCGTAGCACCAACGCTTGGGAAATCGAGATAAATTGTATTGCCTCGTAATCCATTTGGTGCATGGGCATACACATATCCTTCAGTTAATTCGATGGTAGCGCCTAGTGCTTCAAACGCTTTCAAATGTAGGTCAATAGGTCGACTACCGATAGCACACCCGCCAGGTAGAGAAATTCTAGCTTCTCCTTTACGTGCCAAGAGTGGCCCCATTACTAAAAAAGAAGCTCGCATGCGTCGAACCAAGTCATAAGGAGCTTCAATAGCGGTTAACTGCGAAGCATCAAAGTTAATTTCATCTGTATCGCGATTAAACGTCACACGCACACCTAATGATGCAATGACATCGCAAATCGTAAACACATCATCTAATTTTGGGATTTCTAGTAGCGTACTAGGAGTTGTGGCTAACATAGTAGCCGCAATAATTGGTAAGACGGCATTTTTTGCACTACTAACGCGTACTCTACCTTTTAATTGATTACCACCTTTAATAACAAGCTTTTCCAACAGAGTTCCTCCTATTTAATCCCATTTCTATAGTAACGTTTCAGTTTGTTCATCATAATTCACTACATTATAGTATACTATTATTTGACTCGTATCATCAAGTATTATGCGTTTTAATTTCCAAAGGAATCCTTGTGACGATGTTCCTCACCTATATACATCAAACTAATAGCTTATAGACCTCATTTAGTAATATTGCTCATGCAATGATGAGTCTTGATTATATCTTTTTATACATCTCATTAAAACAAAAAATATGTACTATGATTGTAGTACTATACATAGTATATAATGTATAACGCATATCATAAGGAATATATACTGTACCCCACTGAGCAACTTAATCGTTAATATTTCTATACTTAACACGTTTGTACTAGTGCACGTGTTCAAACTAATAATGCGGATTGTAGACACCTATGTGTACAGTCCGCATTATCCTTATTATCTAAATGAGTATCATAAAATGCAGTTACACTATCATTTCATGATACTCACTCTAGCATATCACTTGATACCATTATCAATTATTTAGCTTTCAAATTTTTTAATTTCTTATCTAAATTATGAATTGTATCTACAAATCGAGTAGTTCCTGTTTTGTAACGCATAACAACAGAATGTGTTCTCATGCCACCATTAAATGTACGAATACCATTCAAAATATTACCTGGTGTAATCGCTGTGGCAGCAAAAATTGCATCATCGCCGCCAACTAAGTCATCCAAGGTCAACACTTTATTGACGTCGGTAATTCCCATGGCTTGACAGCGAGCAATTTGTTCTTCATTTTCTGGAAGTAATCGCGCTTGCATATCGCCACCAGCACATTTCAAGGCGGCCGCTGCTAATACACCTTCTGGAGCCCCACCTGTACCGATTACCATATGTACACCAGAACCTTCAAAACAACATTCCATAGCAGGGTTTACATCGCCATCTGTAATAAGGCGAATACGGGCACCAGCTTGACGACATTCTTTCATAATTTCATAATGGCGTTCACGATCTAACATAACAACAGTAATATCATCAATACTACGTTCCATCTTTTCTGCTACTCGTGTTAAGTTTTCTGTTACTGATGCGTCTAAATCAATAACACCTTTCGCACGTGGACCTACACATAATTTTTGCATATACATATCGGGTGCGTGTAATAAACATCCTTTCGGAGCGATGGCCAATACTGCGATGGTACCATTTTGGCCTTTAGCAATCAAATTAGTACCTTCAATAGGATCCACAGCAATATCAACGACTTCACCGCCACGGCCCACTTTTTCTCCAATATAGAGCATAGGCGCTTCGTCGATTTCACCTTCACCAATAACCACTGTTCCCGTAATGTTAACAGTGTCAAACATTTGACGCATAGCATCAACTGCTAGCCCATCAGCTTCATCTTTCTTACCACGGCCTATCAAACGAGCGCTATTTAATGCAGCAGCTTCTACTACACGAACAAATTCCAATGATAAAGAACGATCCATAATTTGCCTCCTCAAGCATATGCTTATGTATATAATCATTAATTCTCTATAGTACAATCACTATAGTATTTTAGTCCTAGTACACACTCATTAATTCTATTATACACTTATTGATTTGCTGTATGCCAATCTTCTAAAAATCTAGCAATTCCTGCATCTGTCAATGGATGTGTCAAGGCTTTCATCAAGACTTGATAAGGTACTGTCGCAATATGAGCACCCGCTTTAGCACATTGAGTTATATGAAGTGGTGTTCTCACACTGGCTGCAATAATTTCAGTATCAATGTTATGTAACTGAAAAATCTGTGCAATATCTTTAATCAATGTAATGCCATCCATGCTCATATCATCAATGCGACCTACAAATGGGCTTACATAAGATGCACCAGCACGGGCCGCCAATAAAGCTTGATTCGCAGAGAATATTAAAGTTACATTTGTCTGAATGTTCTCTTTATGAAGAACGGACACAGCTTGTAACCCTTCTCTAGTCATCGGGATTTTTACGACCACATTATCATTCCATTGACTAATTGCACGACCTTCTTCAATCATTTCAAGCGCTGTCGTTCCTATAACTTCTGCATTGACTGGGCCATCAACTAACTGAGAAATCTCTTTGATGACCGCTTGTAAATCACGATGTTCTTTCACAATTAACGATGGATTGGTGGTAACACCACTAATACATCCCATAGCATAGGCTGTTTTAATTTCTTCAATATTCGCTGTATCAATAAAAAATTTCATATATATACACTTTCATACTTTCTTGCTAACTACAATAGTTGACACTACAACTACTTATTATTTGGTCGGATGACTGTGCATCCACCCATGTATGGCACTAAGGCGGTCGGTATCACGACTGATCCATCAGATTGCTGATTATTTTCTAAAATCGCCGCCACAGTACGACCTACGGCCAAGCCGGAACCATTTAAGGTGTGAACAAATTCAGGTTTTTCTTTTGGCCCACGACGGAATTTAATATTCGCTCTGCGTGCCTGAAAGTCTGTCATATTAGAGCAAGAAGAAATTTCTCGATATTTATTTTGTGCTGGCATCCATACTTCTATATCATATGTTTTAGCAGATCCAAATCCGATATCTCCTGTACAAAGAGTAATCACACGATATGGCAATTCTAATAATTGTAATACTTTTTCTGCATCATGGGTCAACGATTCTAATTCATCCCACGATGTATTCGGATCAACTAATTTGACCATTTCTACTTTATTAAATTGATGTTGACGAATGAGTCCTCTTGTATCACGACCAGCTGAACCCGCTTCTGCACGGAAACAAGCTGTATGAGCGGTAAAATATTTTGGTAAATCGGTTGCTTTCAAAATTTCTCCACTATAATAATTCGTCAAAGTTACTTCTGCCGTAGGAATCAAAAAGTAATCCATCGTATCACTATGAATTTTAAACATATCTTCTTCAAATTTAGGAAGTTGCCCTGTGCCAGTTAATGTTTCACGCGTTACCATATAAGGGGTCATCATTTCCGTGTAACCCTGTTTTTCTATATGTAAATCAAGCATAAAGTTAATTAATGCCCGTTCTAATCTAGCACCTAAGCCTTTATAAATGGTGAATCTAGCACCGCTTAATTTCCCTGCCCGTTCAAAATCTAAAATATCAAGGCTTTCACCTAGATCCCAATGGGCTTTACTTTCAAAATCAAATACCCGTGGTGTGCCCCATTTACGATTTTCAGGATTATCATTTTCATCTGCTCCTACAGGTACTGTAGCATCGCACATGTTAGGCAAGCGAAGTGCTACATCGCGCAATGAAGCGGCCACCTTTCTGGAACGATCATCTAATTGGGCAATTGTTTCCCCTACTTTTTGCATTTCTGCAATTTTATCATCTGCATTTTCTTTATTGCGTTTTAATTGACTAATTTCAGCAGTAACTGCATTGCGTGTTGCTTTTAACTGTTCTACTTCTAAAATAATTTTTTTGCGTTCATCATATAATGTAGCAAATGTTTCTAAATCACCTTTTGTGTGACGATTATCTAAATTTACTTGCACTACGTCCAAATTGTCTCGGACGAATTTCATATCTAACATATACAAACCCTCTTTTATTTATCTGCCTCTTAATGGAAATATCCAATTACATTTTAGTTTACCATAAACTACTTATTTCGACTAGTAGCCGATCTAACCCCCTTCGTCATCTAGGAACCTATACCAATCGATAGACAGTAACATTCTGTCATCATTGCTATCCTCAATCATCCTCTTCATCTAGCAAATAATCCTTTGCCATCCATCGTTTCGTAGCAGTAAATGATATGGTTACCCATTTTTCAGTAGGATTACCTCCAATTTCTGCATCAATTTCATTGCGAATGCGATCCAATTCAACAATACTTTGTTGTGGAAAGTCTTTAGGAATTAAAATATCGATTTCAATAATTCGAGCATTTCCATATTTTTGAACACTACTCACATAGTCTTTAAACTGATACCGCTGCATGAACTCATCCATAATCGTTTGCACTTCATCATGCAATGCAGGCGGTGCATATCCTAAGATTTGTTTTGTCGATGGAATGAGTATTTTGATAGCCGATGGCAAAATTTGTAACGCTAATACGATTAATACAATCGGGTCTATATATTTAGCATACACTGCATAGTCCGTAAATTCTAATCCAGCCGCCACAACAAAACTAATTAATATAGCCGCTTCTAGCCACGCATCAACGGACCAACTAATATTATCAAACTTGATAAGATTTGATTGCAAACTTTTATTAATGCGATGTACATACAAGTAATACGCAGCATCAACAATGGTAAAAAAGATGGCATAAAAGATAGCTGGCCCAAAATCTACTACACGGCCCCCATTCAAAAGATCGGTAACACCACTTGATAAAGCGTATAAAACGATGACTAAAATAAATAAACCTTCTACGGCCAACACCAATGGTTCAAATTGCCAAAAACCAAATTGGAATCGCTTACTCGTTTCGCGAGCAATTAATTTTGATGTCATCAGCATCATGACCTTAATGACTACGTCGACAAAAGAAAATACTCCATCTAGTAATACGGCACTCGATCCCGTAACAATCCCCATAATCGTACCACTAATGGCAACTAAACTCATCAACGCTGTGGACTGTATCAGTAGTTTTTGCTCAATTGATTGCCGTGCTTCTACAACGTTCATTGTCCCATGCTCCCTTATCTGTATTGACTGTCTTACATAAACTTTCTATTTTAATTTCATCTATACAAAATCTATCATGCCTACTACAGAAGATACGCCCCTAATACATACTGCAAACTAAGAACTCTAAATCAATCATCTATATACTATTTATAGGATAGTCCCTTACCTTCGTGCTAGTAATTATCTTTCTATCTATATATTGTACTAAATAAGTAGGTTGCCTGTCCAAAGAGAGCTCATATCTTACCATCTGCACTACGTCTGTATAGGAGCCCTCAAATGTGTCTACTACACATGCTATCACTAATACTATCTATCTAAGAAAGGAGCCGATTCTTTCTTCCATACATATGCCTCAATCTCTCTAGTTCCCTCTACCGTACGTCTTATATATACACCTTGCATTTCGGGTGCAAATCCTGGGAATTGATTAAGACCTGCTTCTAACACGAGAAAATAGTCTCTAGCTGTTTCAGACCATCGTTCGCCAGGTTGTACGCAAATAACACCTGGCGGATATGGTAAAGCGCCTTCTAAGGCAATGCGATTCGTTATGTTAGCTAGGGGCACTAACTCTCCTTCTCCACGTACAAAGGCAATGTTCGCCACTTGTGGTGTAGTCACGTACTCTGGTAAATAGTCATATAAGAATAATCTTTTTTGTAAACTACTCATGCCACGATTTTTATAAAAATCATGCATTTCCTGACACAATTGGCGAATTGTATAGTCTCGATACCTATAGTGATAGGCCTCATACAGTGATGGCAATACCTCTTTCATGGGTACATCTTGGTCAATCATTGTCTCAAACTGTACCAAAGCGGCCAATAATCGATCCATTTTATCCGCACTTTCAGCAGGCGTCATCAAAAATAAAATCGTATTAAGATCACATTTTTCTGGAATAACCCCGTGTTCTCGAAGATAATTTGCTAAAATCGTGGCTGGTATGCCAAAGCTTTCATAGTCACCTGTAGCCACATTAATGCCCGGTGTAATGAGCTGTAATTTGCATGGATCCATACAATATTGGCCGCTACCATATCCTTTAAAAGAATGCCACTTAGCCTCTGGAGTAAGTGAAAAATAAGAAATATCCTCAGCCATAGTACGAGTAGTGCCATTTTGCCACGGCTCACCATGGACCATTGGGGGAATCAACGGGCGTATATAATGGCACTGTGAGAGAACTGCCTTGCGTGCATCAATAGAACGTTCTACGCATTCTTTCCATAATTGTCGTCCCATTTCACCATCATGTATCTTAGCATTCACATCTAATGATGCAAAAAGCGGATAAAAAGGAGATGTAGACGCATGCATCATAAACGCATTATTAAATCGTTTATGATTAATATATCGTGCTTGTCCTTTTATATGGGCATCTTTTTTATGCACTTGTGACGCCTGTGAAAATCCAGCTTGCTGCTTATGAACAGATTGGGTTACTAAAATGCCTGGATCCTCAGGGCCCAATTCTAACAACAATGGGCTGCACTCTTTCAACATAGGGATAAATTGTTCATACCCCACCCAAGCAGAATCAAATAAAATATAATCACATAAGTGACCAATGGCATCAATCACTTGCCGTGCATTATAGATACAACCATCATACGTACCTAATTGAATGACTGCCAACCGTACTGGTCTTTTTTCTTGGGCTTTAATAGGGTCCCTCTTTCCTATTACATTTCTGATGTATGTTTCATCAAAGCAATGTTCTAAAATTCCCCCTATGGAACCAAATGGGTTCCTAGCCGTTTCCAAATATACTGGTGTCGCCCCAGCCTGTATAAGGGCTCCATGACTAATTGATTTATGATTGTTTCGATCATATAAAACAATATCTCCCGGTGTTAAGACAGCATTGAGCACCATCTTATTCGCCGCCGATGTGCCATTGAGGACAAAGTAAGTTTTATCTGCATTAAATACACGAGCCGCTTCTTGTTGCGCTCGGCAAGCTGGTCCCTCATGAATAAGTAAATCACCTAATGCTACGTCTGCATTACATAGATCACTGCGAAATATAGTCTCTCCATAAAAATCAACAAACGCTTTTCCTGCAGGATGGCGCGTATAAAAGCATCCACCTTGATGTCCTGGACAGTCAAATTGCACTGGTTGTGACTCTACATACTCCATTAATGCTCCAAAAAAAGGAGGTAATAATTTCTTCTCATACTCTGTAGCGGCTCTAGCAATGTCTTTCATATATAACTCTCTTTGTGCCATATCAGTATCAATGATATGTGCTCTATGTCGCAATGGATGCGATTGTGTTCTTTGAGAGGATGTGCGTATTAAAAAAACAGGAATGTCTAACGCATGTATCCTTTCAAACTGAGTGATATCCTGATCTGTCATGACAATCGCTGCCACGTCAGAAAAGTCGGTTATCTCTAAGGGCACACACTCTCTTTCAATTAATGGAGAAAATAAAGTTGCTCCTATTTTTGAATACGCAATTTTTAATGGTTTCACGCTACGGTCTCCTACTCTATACAATCTTCAATCAACTACATACGCACCAGTGGCACAAGTAATTATCAACTATCCACCCGATGCTATCAGATTACTGTTAATTTTTAACTTTTCTCCATATACATAAGTTTATAAAAATAATTATAACTCACATGTTAGTATGATCCGATACTTGTACCTATTTTCACATTCATAACTATATAAAAAGTGTAGCCCTTATAATAAGGACTACACTACACTATCTTCATCTACGCTTCTATCATTACCTCTTGTCTAAGACACATAGATACGCTATACCTATAGTAGCTTAAAAGAGCAATAACTATTACTATACGAAGCAATAAACATTTATTCAGTTGGGTCTGCCACTTCTGGTTTCATTAATGGGAATAACAATACATCGCGAATAGAAGCGGAATCAGTTAAGAACATAACTAGACGATCTATACCAATACCCAATCCAGCTGTTGGAGGTAACCCATATTCCAACGCTGCTACATAGTCTTCATCCATACGATGCGCTTCATCATCACCAGCTTCGCGTTCTTTTAATTGTGCTTCAAATCGTTCTTTTTGATCGATTGGATCATTCAATTCAGAAAAACCATTGGCCAATTCACGACCATAAATAAATGCTTCAAATCGTTCTGTTGTTAGCGGTTTTTCACGATTCAATTTCGCTAACGGAGAAATTTCCTTTGGATGACCATATACAAAGGTTGGTTGAATTAAGTTTTCCTCTACATATTCTTCAAAGCAAAGATTCATAATTTTACCAATGCCATCATTAGGTCCATAAGCAACATGCAAACGGTCAGCAATAGCTCTAGCCTCTTCTACCGTTTCCACTGCATCAAAATCTTCGCCAGCATATTTTTTCACACCTTCTGCCATAGTAATTCGATTCCATGGTGGGGTTAAATCAATTTCAGTACCTTGATAGTTAATCTTAGTAGTGCCTAATACTTCTTTAGCACAATAGGCTACAATATTTTCAGTCAAACGAATCGCATCTTCATAATTGCCATACGCTTGGTATGATTCCATCATAGTAAACTCAGGATTATGACGATTATCAATACCTTCATTACGAAATGAGCGGTTAATTTCATACACACGTTCTAACCCGCCAACAATTAATCGTTTTAAGTATAATTCTGGTGAGATGCGCATATAAATATCAATGTCTAATGCATTATGATGTGTAATAAATGGACGTGCTGCCGCGCCACCAGGAACAGCATGCATCATTGGTGTTTCCACTTCCATAAACTGTTGTCCATTTAAGTATTCGCGCACTTTCGCAACGATTTGTGTTCGTTTTACAAACGTATCACGCACTTCTGGATTGACAATTAAGTCCACATACCGTTGTCTGTATCGTAATTCTGTATCTTTTAAACCATGCCATTTTTCTGGCAATGGACGTAGCGCTTTCGATAACAGTGTTAATTTCGATACTTTAACAGTTACTTCACCTGTATGCGTTCTAAAAACATGGCCTTCAATGCCAATGATATCACCAATATCAAGTATTTTAACATGTTTATAGTTATCGTCGCCTAATACATCTTTACGAAAATATATTTGTATATCGCCAGATAAATCACGAATATTAGCAAACGCTGTTTTTCCATGTGATCGAATCGTCATCAATCGGCCCGCCATGGTCACAGGTTGATCTTCAAAATTAATAAAATCATCTTTAATTTCTTGTGCATGCTGTTTCGCTACAAATCGTTGTCCAAATGGATATACCCCATCTGCTTCATATTGAGCTAATTTATCACGACGCACTATCATTTGATCATTCAAATTTTCTAATTCCGTCTGTGGAATTTGTTTTTCCTCGCTCATTTGTTACCTCCTTGTACGTACACTGTACTACTCGCCACTATGATACATTACTTAATTAATCGCCAACACTTTAAAAGTAACAGGGCCGTCCGGAGTAATGACTTCTACATTATCACCTTTGCGTTTACCTAAAATGGCACTGCCTACAGGAGATTCATTAGAAATGCGATTATTAAATGGATCTGCTTCAGAGGATCCTACAATTACATATTCAAGTTCATCATCATACGATGTGTCTAATAATTTAACTTTACTACCTACAGTTACCACATCACCTTTTGCACTTTCGTCGATGATTTTTGCTGTATTTATTTTATTTTCTAATTCAAAAATATGACCTTCAATAAACGCTTGTTCATTTTTCGCATCATCGTATTCAGAATTTTCACTAATATCCCCATATTCAATGGCAATTTTAATACGTTCTGCCACTTCAATACGACGCACAGATTTATAATAAGCCAATTCCTCTTCTAATTTTTTTAGCCCTTCAGCTGTTAATAAGGTTTCTTTTACATCAGCCATTCTTACAATCCCACTTTCCTAAAGTCTATAAAAGGAAAAAGTGTCACAATGATGACACCTTTACAATCATATAATAAATATATAATTAATCTATATTATTATAGCTAGATACAATTTTATTGTCAATGCTAATCCATAAGCACATATGTAATACATCTAGCGTAGTCAACCATTTGTAGTCTATTATACTACAGCTCATCAATTTAACCTAATAAACTTCTATATTGATGAATCGTTTCTACAAACTGTGACACTGTCGTTACCGTATTAATCAAATTACGCCACCTGGCTGCTTCTGGTAAGCCTTTAATATACCATCCTGCATGCGTTCTAATTTCACGAACGGCTAGCATGTCGCCTTTATAGTTACATAATAGATGAAAGTGCCGCAACAACATGTCTAATTTTTCCACGCCTGTTGGTTCTGCTAGTAATGTGCCATCTGCTACATACTGATTTACTTGATCAAAAATCCACGGATTACCTTGCGCACCGCGTCCTATCATGACCGCATCACACCCAGTATATGTCAGCACATCAAGTGCCCTTTTAGCATCAACTATATCACCATTGGCAATCACCGGTATATCCACTTCTTCTTTAACCCGCTTGCTAAAAGACCAATCAGCACTACCACTATACATTTGTTCCCTGGTTCGTCCATGAATAGCAAGAGCCGCGACTCCCACATCAGCCATACCTTTAGCCAAGTCAACTACATTTTTATGATCTTCATCCCATCCTATTCTCATTTTTACCGTAACGGGTATGGATACAGCCTTAACAGCGGCCTTAGCCACTTGCCACGCAAGGGTTGGTGTTTTCATCAATGCAGATCCATCACCGGAAGACACGATTTTTTTTACGGGGCATCCCATATTAATATCTACAATATCAGCCCCTGCTCTTTCAACCGCTTGGGCTGCCAATGCAATCGCACTAGGGTCAGAGCCAAATATTTGCATCGATACAGGATGTTCCCCATCTTCCATCCGTAGCAATTCATGCGTATGGTCATTGTTATATTTAAGCCCCATGGCACTAACCATTTCTGTGCACACAAGGGCCGCTCCATGTTCTTTGGCTAGTAACCGATAGGCTATGTCACTAACACCTGCCATAGGTGCTAAAATAGCCTGTCCTTGAATTTCCACACTCCCAATATACCAACGTTTTTTATTGATTTTTTTCATAGATTAACCGTAATCCTTCTAGTGTTAACATAGGTTCTACATAATCGATGCAATCTGTAGCACTGCCAATTAAATTAGCCAATCCACCAGTGGCAATAACGGTCACACCTTCTGGTAATTCTTTTTTCATACGATTAACCAATCCTTCTACTTGTCCCACATACCCATAAAACATGCCTGATTGCATAGAGGAAACAGTATTACGACAAATGACTCTACCTGGATCACGGACTTCGATGCGCGGCAATTTAGCAGCCCGTTGGAATAGTGCTTCTGCTGAGATATTAACACCTGGTGCAATGACGCCACCCATATAGTCCCCATTCTCTAAAACGGCACAATAGGTAGTCGCCGTACCAAAATCGATAATGATACTAGGACCGCCATATTTTTCAAAAGCGGCCACCGCATTAACGATACGATCAGCTCCTACTTCGCGAGGATTATCATACTTAATAGCCATGCCTGTTTTGGTGCCAGGCCCTACAATTAATGGTTTTACGTTAAAATAGCGTAAGCACACATGCTCCAAGGTTGGCATCAATGGGGGTACAACCGACGAAATAATAATCGATGTAATATCGCTAACATTTACCTTTCTATCATGAAAGAATAAATTCATAATAATAACACCGTACTCATCTGTCGTACGAACTCGATCCGTGGAAATTCGCCAATGTCCTACTAAATGTTCATGATCATACACACCCAATACAATATTGGTATTTCCCACGTCTATTACTAATAACATTATAATCCTCCTATTTCATAGCTGGTCGTATAGATACATCACCTGCTATAATACGTTCTGTTTTGCCATTTGGCAAGCGAACTATTAAATTACCATCTCGGTCGATATCGATAGCATGACCTACATAGGTATTACCTGGGGCTCTAACTTCTACATCTTGATGCAATGTAACACTTAACTGTTTCCACTCTTCAAGAGTCGTATCAAATCCACCACTAACCACTTTATTATACTGATTTTCTAGTTCTTGTAAAATAGTTTGTAACGCAACCTTGCGATCAACCGTTACACCTTCCATCGCAAATGACGTAGCAATATCCTTAATATCTTCAGGCAGTTCACTTTTTTCCACACTAATATTAATCCCCATGCCCATAATGATATAGGAAATTTCTTCCATAGTGCCACTCATTTCTGTTAAAATGCCAACTATTTTTTTTCCTTTCACTAAAATGTCATTAGGCCATTTTATACCAGCTGCTTCTAGTCCTAATGCATGAAAAGCTTTTGTTAACGCTACTGCAGCCATTAACGTACATTTAGGCGCTTCTATGGGTGAAAATTTAGGGCGCAAAATTAAACTCATCCATATACCTTTGCCATAAGGAGAAAACCAACCTCGTGTCAAGCGACCTCTCCCTGCTGATTGCGTTTCCGCCACCACAATTGTCCCCTCTGGTGCACCTTCTTGTGCCAATAATTTAGCTTCACGATTCGATGAATCAGTACTATCCATGTATATATAATGTTGACCAAAGTACTTTGTATGTAAATCTTTTTGTACATCGCTAGGTCTTAGTAGATCTGGTTCTTCTATAAGACGATATCCTTTTTTAGTAAAAGACTCAATTACATACCCCTTATCGCGTAATGCTTTAATATGTTTCCAAATTGCTGTTCTAGATACATGACACGTGTTCGACATATCTTGTCCAGATACAAATTCTCCATTCTTAGCTCTTAATAGATCTAAAACCATGTCTCTCATAATACCCCTCCTTTTTGTCAACTTAAGTTTACAATACGATTCTACAATAAAATAGAAATGTAAATCAAGTTTTTATGGAATGATAGACTCCTATTCATAGGAAATTATATAAATTGTATCCTGTCCTATGCCTTACCAGTTATCACCACTATTAGAAATCGCCCCAAATATATATCTATGCGCAATAGAAAAATAAACCTTTCCCCTATAACGACTATCTAGAATAGTAACCTCCTTACAATGTTTCACATATCTATGTATAGATATGTGAAATGAATCGTAACACACGCCTTAATAGGCCTACAGACTATCTAGTACACTTGCCTATATCTATATTTATATCATTGCTTACGTCCCATCACTGTCAATAACATTGACTACTAGTAATACAATCCATTAAATCTACACAAGTAGATTATGTCATTTATAGTGATACGTTCTACATCTAATTGACATTCTATGAATGGCACATATAAAAAAGACTATCTCTATATGATAGTATCATATAGAGATAGTCTTTTTAAGAACAATAATTTATATTCATAGCCCAATGACTCATGCTTATGATTTATCTACCTCTGATGTAGTGTCTTTTAATACACCAGGTGTAATAATTTCTTTAGGCACTACTATGCCCGCTTCTTCTAATGCATGTTTAGCATCTTTCGATTCATCTACCTCTGGCGATGTAACAGTACCATACTTATACAAATTTTCCACCTGTGTATGATCAATCGTTTCTTCTTCTAATAAAGCATGCGCCATATTATGTAAGAAGTCAATATTATTCGCTAATAATTCCATTACATCATTATAGGCATCAGCTACCATAGCATGCATTTCTTTATCAATTTTTTCCGCCACTGCTTCACCATAATTTCGTTCATGGCCTAAATTACGTCCCAAGAATACTTGCTCTTGATGTTCACCAAATACCATTGGTCCTAATTCATCACTCATACCCAAACGAGTAATCATTGTCCGAGCAATGTTGGTCACCTGTTGTAAATCATTAGAAGCGCCACTACTAATTTCATGTAAAATAAGGGCTTCTGCACAACGTCCCCCCAAAGCTACACGAATATCCGCCAAATATTGAGAACGCGTTTTAAAGTTTACTTCTTCCTCTGGCAACATTAATGTATAACCACCGGCACCACCGCGTGGAATAATCGTTACTTTATGGACTGGATCTGCCTCTGGTAATAAATGAGCCACAATGGCATGTCCTGATTCATGATACGCTGTTAATCGACGTTCTTTTTCATTCACAATATGACTGCGCTTTTCAGGGCCCATCATAACTTTTTCACTAGCTTCTTCCAACTCATCCATAGAAATAATTTTTTTATTGTGACGAGCTGCTAATAAAGCTGCTTCATTTAGCAAGTTACTCAAATCAGCTCCTGTAAATCCAGGTGTCTTACGAGCAATCACTTTCAAATCAATATCATCGGCTAATGGTTTATTTTTAGCGTGTACATGTAAAATGGCTTCACGACCACGCAAGTCGGGACGACCTACAGTAATTTGGCGATCGAATCGACCCGGGCGCAATAATGCAGGATCTAAAATATCAGGACGGTTAGTAGCTGCTACAGTAATAATACCTTCATTCGCACCAAACCCATCCATTTCTACCAATAATTGATTCAATGTTTGTTCTCGTTCATCATGACCGCCACCTAACCCGGCGCCACGTTGACGACCAACTGCATCAATTTCATCAATAAAGATGATGCAAGGTGCATTTTTTTTAGCTTGCATGAACAAGTCACGCACACGAGAAGCTCCAACGCCGACAAACATTTCCACAAAATCAGATCCAGAAATGCTAAAGAAAGGAACGCCCGCTTCACCAGCTACTGCTTTAGCCAATAAGGTTTTACCAGTCCCTGGAGGGCCAAATAGTAACACCCCTTTAGGAATCTTGGCTCCGATGGCATTAAACTTTGCTGGATTACGCAAGAAATCAACAACTTCTTGTAATTCCTGTTTTGCCTCATCAGCACCGGCCACATCTTTGAACGTAACATTCGTATTACCTTCCATCATTTTGGCTTTACTTTTACCAAAATTCATAATACGGCCACCGCCACCTTGCGTCTGTTGCATGATAAAAAACCAAACAGCTACTAACAACACGATTGGCAAAATGGATGTTAATAAACTCATCCATATAGATGGTTGTTCCGGTGGTTTTGCTGTAATTTCTACGCCATTTTCTGTTAATTGTTGAATCAACGTAGCATCTGTCGGTGCATAAGTTGTAAATTCCGTACCATTATTTTTTAATTTACCAATAATCGAGTGATTATCTGTAATGGAAACACTTTCTACATTCTTTGTTTTTACTTGTTGCATAAAACCAGAATAACTAATCTCTGGTTTATTAGAAGTAGAGCTAGCAAACATGTCTATAGCTGCTACCGCTGCTACAATAATCAGTAAATACAAAAGGACATTTTTTGTAAATCGGCCCAATGTATGACTCCTTTCATTATTATACTTGTTATATCATTTTACTATCTATCTCATAAATTATGCAGATATACCTTTTGCTATTGTATCACATTTGATAGAACTAGACAATCAAGATAGTAGTGTTCACTCTAGTAAAAGCTATGCTGGTAGATAGTACTTATTGATATATTTCTTCTTTCAAAATACCAATATACGGCAACTGACGATAGCGTTCTGCATAATCTAAACCATAGCCAATCACGAAATAATCTGGCACAGTAAATCCATTGTAGTCTACATGTACTTCCACTTTACGCCGTTCTGGTTTATTTAATAAGGTTGCTAATTTTACAGACTTAGCTTGACGAGCTTTCAAGTTATCTAATAGATAATGCAATGTAGTGCCTGTATCCACAATATCCTCTACTACTAACACATGTTTGCCTTCAACGGATCGATCTAAATCTTTCATAATCCGTACTTCTCCACTACTAACAGTGCCATTACCATAGCTAGAACAAGAAATAAAGTCTAGCAATACATCTACATCATTACCAATGGCGCGAATTAAATCCGTATAAAATACAACGGCCCCTTTAAGGACACAGACAAGTACAAGTTCTTCTCCTTTATAGTCTTGAGAAATCGCCTCCCCTAATTCTTGTACCCGTTTTTTTATTTCTTCTTCTGATAATAGTACTTTTTTCACATCGTTATGTAACATTATGATCCGTCTCCTTAATGGTTCCTACATAGTATGCGCTCGCAGTGCTATCAACTACGCGTAGTGCACAATTGTTTCTATAAGGCAATACCAATTGATGTCCAATCGCTATAAAATATAACACATCCCTCTTTGAGGTCGGTATTTTTCTATCAATTAAATAGGACTTTAATTTTTTACTACCAATTCGTTGTCCCTGTCCATTTAATAAAATAATACGATCACCTGGTGCACGATGCCGTATTGTAATCGCATCCGTTACCCACTCATAAGGTATACAAAATTGATTATTATCTAACATGCTAGGCGCAGTATCTTGTATACACACCTTCTCAATGGTCACTAGTTGCTGCACGCTAGACTTGAAAACCTCATCAACAACAGAGGCAACACCGATTACTATTTTATCATATTGCGCTACAACTTTCATCTGTCCTATAGCAAAAACTTTTACTTCTTTACTACCTAGTAACGTACATAGTTGCTTTTCATGCACTTCTTCCAAACGACGAGCCACCAGCTCTCCATCGATAGAGGCCGTTTTAATCATGGAAAACGCTCGCCGCCACACATAGGGCAACATCGCTCTATCCAACTGACGCATACCAGTTTTTGATAAACTAATGTAGGAACAACTTTCTAGCGGATACGCATCATGTTGCTGCTGCCCTATCGCTCGTTTCTCATGGAAGGGTAAGGCATCGCTATCCGTAGTAGTACTATTCCTATGTCTATCATTTTTTTCTTGATCCGATAGCAATACACATGCTTCTAACGCTTCTTGCGCTCTTTTATCGATATACATATAGGCCTGTTGTGCCAAGTGACCTAATCGAAGTATGGCATCCACCGCCTTTGGGTTTATCGTTTCCATAGGGGGGAGCACGTCCCAACGTATGCGATTACGCGTATACTGCGTATCAAAGTTAGAGTGATCGATTACATAGGGAATATGATGCGCTTCTACATATTCCACCAGTTCTTCTTTTGTCACATCTAACAACGGTCGTATGATGGGGATTCCACTCACTGAATCGGTGCGATATTTCATACCTTGCAAGCCATTGAGTCCGCAACCACGTATCATATGCGCCAGTATCGTTTCCGCTTGATCGCGCTTATGATGAGCAACGGCAATACAGTCATACTCATGAAGAGTAGCAATGTCTTGAAAGATTTTATAGCGCATAATGCGTCCCATTTCTTCGATGGAAAGTCCCTTTTTTTCTGCCAACGACGTAATGTCTACGGACTGTCCATAAAAGTCCCAGCCTTCTTTCTGTGCTATTCTTTCTACCAAGGAGAGTTCCTCGCCACTTTCTAAGCGCAACTGATGATCTAGAGTCACAACGCCTATATGACACTGTGGATATAGTTCTTGTAGTATATATAAGAGCCCCATTGAGTCTGGTCCTCCAGAACAGGCCACTAATATACGTGACACTTGATCGAATAAATGCTCTCTTTCACAAGTATGACGAATTGTTTCCACGCAAAGCTGAACCATATATACAAAACCCCACTTTCTCTAATCATCTACTACGCCCATCACATCTATCAAATCCTTATAGAAGAACAGACTATAGCAACGATATACTCTCATACACGCGTTGGCTACTATCAGTATCGTATCTATGTTATGTACATACGCTTTTCTTGATACATCACGTCTATCGGATATGACAGTTCACGATGAAAGTATCACTTTATGCACGACACACTATACATTCATCATAACTCATACAAAGATGCTTGTATGCCTTCCATACCATCTGTATCACTAATATATATTGCTGAAATGCCGTAAAAATCTAAAAATGATGTAATAATCTCTCCGCCGCTCACAATAATATCTGCTCTGCCTTCTGGTAATCCTACCACTTGTCTTCTTTCTTCCATAGACATATATCTAAGTCTCATGACAAGGCCTTCTATCGTTTCTCGACTCATCATATGTCCCTGAATACGTAAAGGATCATAGACATCCATTCCTACATCAATAGCCCCTAATGTGGTAGCAGTACCACCAATAGCAACAACCACGCCAAACGGTTCTTTCATCGGCATAGATAGCCACATACTTTGTGTTACTTCCCACACCGCTTGCGGTCCTTCTTCAGAAACCGATTGTAATCGTACTGCACCAGCCAAATATGATGTGCTCCACGCAACGCCCTGTATCGATCCTAAGGCCACTTCAGTGCTACCACCACCTACATCTATAAGGGCATGTTGCTTTCCATCCGGCAAATAGGTTTGCAAAGCGCCTTGAAATCCATAGTACGCTTCTTCCTCTCCCGTCAATATACGCGTATGCATCGGACAATAACTCTTCGCAATTGTCAAAAATGTCTTTCCATTCGTCGACTCTCGCACAGCACTAGTGGCAAATCCATATATATCACTAGCTCCATACATTTGCGCTAGCGTATAAATTTCTGAAAGTGCTTCAAAGCTAGCCTCCATGCGTTCTTTCTTCAAAGAACCATCCCTACGTCTATCGCCTAAGCGTGTAGTCCATAACTGCTTTGGTTCATTATGCCATACACCCTTTTGTAATGTACCTAATAATAAACGAATCGAATTAGACCCCATATCAACAATAGCGACTTTTTTACCTATACCATTTACATTCATCATACCCTACACCTAACAATTTAATCGATTGTCATACATATTAGTACGCTTCATTTACATTTAAATTAACTCAACATATTCCTTATGCATGAATTATCTATTATGTTTCTCTACTATCTACTAGCTCTATAACTCATTTGCTCATCCTATAACAAGAAAGAGATGACATCTAACTGTCACCTCTTGTTTATTAACCTCTACGGCCACCTCGACCGCCTCGTTTAGATTCGGTATTACGTTTTATATCGGTTAAACGCTCATCACTATCTTTCAAAAAGCGTTTCATTTTTTCTTCAAACGACAATTGACCGCTTCGACTCGCTGTTCGTTTTTTATCAAAGCTATCTCGCCGTAGGCCTTTATCCGTTACATACCCTCTTGTAGAAGTACTATCAAAGTTTCTAGCCGTTCCCTCTTCTTTAGCAGAAACCGTGTTTGGTTGTGTTTGTTTAATGGATAAACTGATTTTATTACCTTCCACCGTTAACACTTTTACTTTTACTTGATCGGTCACTTTTAAAAAATCATTAATATTCTCTACATATTCGTTAGAAACCTCAGAAATGTGAATCAGTCCTGTTTGTTTTTCTCCTAAATCTACAAAGGCACCAAATTTGGTAATTCCTGTTATTGTTCCTTCTAGAACATTGCCTACTTCAATAGCCATGCTAACTTCTTTCCTCCACAAGATTATACATCAATAATTCAGTTCTCAGCTTTCTCACTTTATAGTACATGACTACTAACTAAAAACTACTTGTTGTATCATTATAACGGTCTATAAAAAACATTGTCAATAATTACTTTTTCTATCTAACCAGTAGTAATTCGATGGTTTTCTCCATAAAAGAGCTATGAAAAATAGGACTATTCACGAATCAAAATAGTCCTATTATCTTTACAATACATTATTTCAAAGCAAGTATGGCATCTACAAACCCTTTAAATAAAGGATGTGCATGAGTTGGTCTGGATTTTAATTCTGGATGAAATTGAACGCCTACAAAGAATGGGTGATCTTTCACTTCCACACATTCTACTAAGCGACTATCGGGAGATGTACCAGATAATATTAATCCCGCTTCAGTCAATTGTTGACGATATTCATTATTAAACTCATAGCGATGACGATGACGTTCGTAAATTAAATCTTCTCCATATACTTCACGTACTTTTGTGCCTTCTACGGTTTTACAAGGATATAAACCTAATCGCAATGTACCACCTTTTTTATCTACGTCCACTTGATCTGGCATCAAGTCTATTACACAGTGCTTTGCACTTTCATCAAATTCACTAGATGTCGCACCAGTTAAGCCACATACATTGCGCGCAAATTCCATAACTGCCGATTGCATGCCTAAACATAGTCCTAAGTATGGTACTTTGTGTTCACGGGCATATTGAATCGTACGTATTTTGCCTTCCACACCGCGATGACCAAATCCACCAGGTACTACAATGCCATCACAATCTGCATAAATTTCTGCTAACTCATCTTGTGATGCATTATCTAGTTCTTCAGAGTCAATCCATTTAATATTGACTTTTGTGTCGGCCACAATACCTGCATGACCTAATGCCTCTACTACGGACAAATACGCATCATGTAGAGCTACATATTTACCCACTAAGGCCACCTGAATTTCTTGCGTAGGATTCAATATTTTGTCTACCATAGCTTGCCATTCAGTCATGTCTGCTGGTACGTCTTCTAATCCCATTTTTCTTACTACGATGCTATCTAGTCCTTCTTCTCGCATCATTAATGGCACTTCGTAAATACTGTTACAGGTCATGTTTTCAATAACCGCTTCTTTATCAATATCGCAGAATAAAGCCAACTTTTCTTTCATATCTTCCGTTAATCGTTTTTCTGCACGGCATACGATAATATCTGGCTGAATTCCAATGCTACGTAATTCTTTTACACTATGTTGTGTAGGCTTGGTTTTAAGTTCTCCTGCTGCCGATATATATGGTACTAACGTAACATGAATATATAATACATCATTACGGCCCACATCTTTTTTTACCTGACGAATGGCTTCCATAAATGGCAAGCTTTCAATATCCCCTACAGTACCGCCAATTTCAGTAATCACAAAATCGGCATTTTCTTCTTTTCCTACTTTATAGACATTTTCTTTAATCGCATTCGTAATATGAGGAATAACTTGTACCGTACTCCCTAAGTAATCGCCTTGACGTTCTTTATTAATAACAGACCAGTATACTTTCCCTGCCGTAACATTAGAGCGCTTTCCTAAATTAATATCAATAAATCGTTCATAGTGGCCTAAATCCAAATCGGTTTCTGCCCCATCGTCAGTAACAAAGACTTCACCGTGTTGATACGGACTCATGGTGCCAGGATCAATATTAATATAAGGATCAAATTTTTGAATTGTTACTTTATAACCACGATTCTTTAATAAACGACCTAACGAAGCTGCTGTAATTCCCTTTCCCAGAGAAGATACAACACCACCTGTTACAAAAATATACTTAGTTGCCATGATGCCTCCCAAAGCGAAAATTGAAACTATGTGAATATAATACTATGTCATTGTCATACATCAAATCTCATACATTTTATTATATACTAATTTTCTAAATTTGTTATCTCTAATTACCAATTAATCATTAGAATTCCTATGATACGTCGTAGAAAGTGCCATTTACATTTTTTCTGGTGCCGATACGCCTAATATATTAAGTCCATGCTCCAACACCAAAGCTATTGCCGTAATCAATCCTAAGCGTGCTTGTTGTAATTGGCTATCCACACCCATGATACGGCCTTGGCGATAGAATGAGTGGAACATACCCGCCAAATCATATAAATAACGAGAAATTCGATGTGGTGCTCGTAATTTAGCTGCCACCTGTACTTCCTCTTCGTAGGAGCCTAATTTTTTAATCAATTCTAATTCAGATTCCGCCGTTAATACGGTAAAATCAGTGTGATTCCAATCGCCATAAAAAATGCCTGCTTCACTAACTTGTCGATAAATACTGTGAATTCGTGCATGGGCATATTGTATATAGTACACAGGATTATCATTACTATGAGATGTTGCTAAATTAATATCAAAATCTAATTGACTATCTAAGGAACGCATTAAGAAAAAGTATCGCGCTGCATCAACGCCTACTTCTTCCATCAATTCATCGAGTGTAACGGATTCACCAGTCCGTTTCGACATTTTAACAAGTTGTCCATCACGGAATAATGCCACCATTTGTAACAACAATACGGTTAGTCGATTTGCATCAAAGCCAAAGGAGGACATAGCCGCTTTCACACGAGCCACATACCCATGATGATCAGCCCCCCAAATATTTATCATTTCTTTAAAGCCTCGTTGATATTTATTGCGATGGTATGCTATATCCGCTGCCAAATAAGTAGGTACCCCATTATCACGAATAACCACACGATCTTTGTCGTCACCATAGGCAGTAGAATTCAACCACAATGCACCTTCTTTTTCATAAATAGCGCCTTTGTCTTGTAATTCTTTAATGGCTGCCATCACATCTCCAGAATCATGCAATGTGCGTTCACTAAACCACTTATCAAAATGAACATTAAATTTTCCCAATGTATCTTTTAAAGCATCTAATTTTAATTTATATGCTTCTTCTTTAAAAAATGCATGCCGTTCTTCCACCGTCATGGCTGCTAATTGATTGCCATATGTGGCTAACAATGATTTAGCAGTATCCACAATATCTGCCCCACGATACCCATCTTCAGGAAATTCCACGCTATTACCCAACAATTCTTGATACCGTGCTTCCACTGATTTAGCTAAATTATTAATCTGATTGCCTGCGTCATTGATGTAATATTCTGCTTGCACATGATATCCACTAGCACGCAACAAATTTACCAATGCACTGCCGTAGGCAGCACCTCGGCCATGTCCCACATGCAATGGTCCCGTAGGGTTTGCACTTACATATTCAACTTGAATTGTATCAGTTTCACGAAGCGGTTGATTACCATATTCCTTACCTGTAGTTAATATATGTTTTAATGTGTCATATACTACATCAGATTGCAAGTAAAAGTTAATAAACCCTGCGCCAGCCACTTCTGTATGGTCTAACCAGTCAAACTTCATTTCTTCCATAATCGCTTCTGCAATCATTTTTGGATTTTTACGGGCCACACGTGCTGACTGCATGGCAATATTCGACGAAAAATCTCCAAACTCTTTTTGCGGTGGCACTTCTAGTACTACTTCTGGATACACACCTTCTGGTAAATGACCTTTTTGAATTGCTTGTTGTAAGGCTGTATTAATCCCTTCCTTTAGAATTTCTTTCATATCCATTTTCTGTATCCTCCCGCAATGTAATTGTTAATTGATTATAAAATTGCCATTCTCCATCTACTGAAATATCATATCCTAAGTGAACACTTCCTATGCCATCTTGAATAGATACATTAAACTCATGTGTATATACTGCCATATGAAGTTGTCCATATGGTGTTTGATATACAGATTCATGCTTTTCATTGAGCACATATTGATGACGCATATTGACATCACCGGTACGCAATAAAACAACGGAATTAGGATAGACTTTAATAGTTGTCTTAACGCCCTCTAATCCCGTAACTTCACTTTCATTATATATAATGTATTTTACACCTTGTCGCTCATAGTAACGACCCGATGAAATTAGTTCTACAACGGTGTCTTCGCCATCACGGTCTCGCTGAATACTTTTAACAGACACTAACACCTGTTTCATCCGATTCCTCCCTTGACCTATGGAAACCTACTTTTTTTACTTAATCTTTTATAGTATATCATATAATAGATGATTTGACTTCTATATCTTAGTTTCTTTTATACTTTCTATCACACCATCAACAGAATACATGATTGCCAACCTATCCACACCATCTCATATTTATACTGTATCACAAATCATCACCAGTAAACGTTTCGATCAGTTTTTCCTTCTCCTTACGAGAAAGTCGTTTAATCGCATATTCTTTTGCTTGTGCTTCACGCTTTGTAGAAAATACTGCATACCATACAAGCTGCACAGGTCGACGTATTCTCGTATATTTGGCACCACCTGCGATTACACCATTATGTGCTTTCATGCGGTGCTTTAAGTTTGTTGTCCATCCTGTATAATATGTATGATCACTACATTCCACTATATATGTATAATTCACGTTACTCCTATATAAGTATATATCAGTACTCTATTACATAATTATTCTTACAGGTCATACCTACTCATGTTGCTTATTACTTACTTGTTTTAGTCTCTGAAATTGGTTCTAAAACAATAGAGTTAATAATAACTGGCTTTGTCGGTTTATTTTGCTCATTAGTCGGTACTTTTCCAATGTTAATAACCACGTCCATACCTTGTACAACGACACCAAAAATAGTATGTTTATTCTCTAACCAATCCGTAGGTGCTAAGGTAATAAAAAATTGCGATCCCCCTGTGTTAGGGCCTCGATTAGCCATCGCTAACACACCCATTTGGTTAAAGTGCAAATCATTAGAAAACTCATCGGGTATTTCATAGCCAGGTCCGCCTGTACCATTGCCAGCCGGATCACCACCTTGAATCATAAATCCATCAATAACACGATGAAATGTAAGTCCCTTATAAAAGCCTTGCTTCACTAAATATTCAAAATTTTTCACCGTAATTGGTGCTTTGGACCCATATAAGCGAACTTTGAATGTTCCCATGTTTGTATTAAATGTAGCATAACTATCTGCTATTGGTTCTGGTGTAAAGTTAGGCATGCCCGTGCTTTCTACAGTGCCTTTTGACTGAACGCTCATCTGCGTTGTATTTAGACTACAAGCAGAACTTATCACGGCCATAATTACTAACATCATAACACATAAAATTTGTTTACTATTCATCATTATCCTTTACTAGTAGCCACGAAGGACCACTTGTACATTATCACTATCTATATCATCAAATATCTATGTATCGACCCATCCAAAATGTTGGCAAGCTTTCAAAATACCATCATCATCACAAGAAGCCGTTACATAATCTGCGGCCTTTTTTAACGGTTCTCTACCATTGCCCATGGCAATATTAGTCCATGCCGAATTAAACATAGATAAATCATTATAACCATCACCAAACACAACGACTTGATCCTCACGCATACCAAAATAATTAAGCATTTTATAAATGCCCCGTGATTTATCCATAGGTTCAAACAAAAGGCAGCCTTCACCATAACGGATTAATTTTTCTGTCATATGCGTAATTTGTTTAGCCTCTTCTTCTCCTGGTTTAAAAAATACATAAATTTTGTAAAACTGCTTTGATTGTCGATAATCATATGACGGATCAACAACAGTGTGAAATACATCCCATTCAGGATGCCATTTCAAAATTTCCTTATAAGGCGTAATGCGACGCAACTCATTACTGTCAGTAACCGCCCAGTACACATTTTTTTCTTCCAACATGGACAAGTAGTTAAGACATGTATCATGGGGTAAGCCTTGCATGCAATGTATTGTATTATCAATCGTAACACTATAGCCCCCATCTGCCACAAAATCTGTCAGCCCCAAGCGTGCCGCAAATCTAGCTGCATCCTTTTGAATACGGCCTGTAGCTAATGCCACACGATGCCCCGCTTGTTGCAATTGTGCCAATGCATATATAGTGCTATCAGGAATATGGCAATCTGGCCAAACAGCCAATGTATTATCCACGTCAAAAAAGAAAAGTTTTTGTTCCACAGTACCTCCTAATCGTTATCTCTCATCTCTTCCAGACAGCAGTTTAAACCTTTCTTTTTGAGTTACTTCTGGATATTTTTCATGATCCACTTCACTAGCAAACATAACTAACGGACGTATATAGGTTTTTCGTTCCCCATACAATTGTTGATATACTACAAAGGGTTCACCCGTTTCAGAATGAATAGCAATATTAGAAACATAATATAGCATTCCTTTAAAATGACGGTATAATCCTCCTACTACAATTTCATGCATATAAACCTCTCTATCATCACTGAATTATCACTATGCACAACTACACCAATAGATAGTTCTCTGCATATATAATATTTTAAGTTCCAATAATTTCTATTCATTATACTAACAAATTTTCCTAATTTTTTCTACTCCTCCTTGATACTCTTACTAGTAATTATTCACTAATTCTATAGCAGCTCCGCATAATGTGTTATACAATGAATTCTTTTCATAACTCCTATCTATGCAAAATGACACATCACTTAGCTTATTTGTATATTCTAATTAGATATTTCCTTTATGTAGTGAAAGATTCTTATATGAATAAAGTATTCTATATCTAACAACGTGGCGCCACATACTAGATACATAGTTCAAATACCCTCTTTTTTCTAAAACTACATAAAAAAATATATTCCCAGAAAGATAAAACCCTATTTAGGTCAGTAAATGAAAGTGTTTTCAGCTTTTTTGCAACACATTGTGTACACCCTTTAAAGTTCACAAAAAAAGATAAAATGCCGATGAAGCTAGGTATTTTCTAGCTCTATCAGCATTTAAAACAACGCGTTTTGTCCTATAACTCTAAAAATATGCCATCTAATAGAATCTCCATTAGATGGCATAAATCATATAAATTATACTCTTTCCAATTCATATATTGCTTTTTCCACAGCATCGCGTGTGACGGGGTAAGCACTCACATTCGTATCTGGTACAGCCATAGCTTTATCTAATATAGCTGGGATTGCGGCTACGTCTAGCTCCAAATCTCCCAAACACGTAGGCCATCCCATTTCTTTATAAATAGCAAGCCACGTATCTCGTTCTTCAATTTGTTTATCCAACGTTAAAAGCACAAGTACGCCATAAGAAACGATCTCCCCGTGTAAATGTCTTGTCTCCACCGTTTCAAAGGTAGACGCACCATAGCAAATAGCATGTGCCAAATTACTATTATATCCTTCTATCAAACACGTTGAGGCAATTCCAGTGGTTACAATAATGGCTAAACAAATCTGATCAAATGCCTCGGATCGTTCTTCTCGTTTAGCCGATTGTAAGGCAGCAACCCCATCTCGCTTAATAGGTTCTGAACATAGGCGCGATACAGTAACACCTAATTCAGACTCATAGGTTAATGCTTGCCCTCTAGAAGAAAATTCTGGTTCATAATGCTTAGCAATCGTATCTCCCATGCCGGCCCAAACAAATTTAACAGGCGCCTCTACTAATATTTGTGCATCAATAAAGCAATGAATTGCTTGGCGCTCCAAATAATAAGCATCGCGAAAGATATGATCTGGTGTATATGTAGCAGCTACCTTCGAAGTGGCTGCACAGGTTGACGCTACCGTAGGGAATGTAAAAAATGGTTTATTTCCAAGTCGCCCCGATACAATTTTCACAGTATCGATTGCGCGTCCCCCACCGATAGCAAAAAGTACATCCGCGCCTTGCACTTCTAGCATAGATGCAATTTCATCAGCTCGTTCATAGCAACATTCTTTACCATATACAATTTCACCAGTGATTTCCAAATCACTGTTCACTAAAATAGGTCGCAAAATAGGCATCGCCTTAGATAATGCTGTTTTTCCCCCAATAATACAAACACGTTTTCCCACAGGTCTTACAATATGTGGTACTGCTTCATATGCCTCATGACCACCAATCGTATAATTAGGTAAAAAATTAGTATTCATTAATTAGCCCTTCTCTCATTTCCACAATCTGTTCCATTTGTCATTGCTTTTACAATTAATCCAATAATAAAGCCTACAATGGCAAGTGGTAACCAATCCATGCCAACACTATGTAGTGGCACATATTCTTTAAATAAAAATTCTACTGTTGCTGGTGCAAAACCTGCTGTTTCCAAACCACTTACAACACCTGAAATCAAAGTAAATGCCATAGTTACGGTATACACACAGCGGCGTCCACCAAATATATTATGTGCTAGTGCCAAGAAAATAAGCACAATCGTCAATGGATATAAGAGCATTAAAATTGGAATTGCCGCAGAAATAATAGTTTTCAATCCATACATACTAACTACAAAAGATGCAATTGTAAAAATAACGGCATATGTTTTATATCCAATACGACCATAAATTTGATGGAAGTAACTAGCACATGATGTAATAAGTCCAATGCTAGTAGTCAAACAAGCCAATAGAACAATAACGGCTAAGATTACGGCCCCTAAGTTACCGAAAAAGTACTTCGCACTTTCAGCCAAAACAGGAGCTCCCGTTTCTAAAAGACCCAATTGCCCCACGCTAGTAGCACCGATATTACCAATAAATATATATACAAAGCCAAGTAGTCCTACGGCAATCATACCAGCTTTCATTGTAGATGCTGTAATTTCTTCGCGACTTGTAGCGCCACTCAACTTAACAAAATCAATCACTAAAATAGCAAATACCAGTGATGCCAATGCATCCATCGTGTTATAACCATCTAAAAAGCCTTGTACTGTAGCAATCATTGGTGTGGCATAGGCCTCTTGTGCTACATCATAGCTTCCCATAGGGCTTATTAAAGATTTTACAATGAGTAATAAAATGGCACATAGCAATAAAGGTGTTAACACTTTACCAATGCGATTTACTAATTTAGCAGGATTAATCGACAGCCATAAAGAAATCAAGAAAAACAATAATAGAAACCATGTTTCAAATGAATACATGCTGGCATCTAAAAAGGGTTTAACTGAAATTTCATAAGATACAGTCCCTGTACGAGGAATGGCGAACATAGGTCCAATGGCTAAATATAATAGCACTGTGTAAATTCGACCATACCAGGGATGAACTCGCCCTGCTAATTCATCAGTATTTTTACAGCCAGAATGGCCCATTGCCAATACACCTAATAGTGGAAGTCCTACACCAGTAAGTATAAAACCTATAATTGCCCACCACACATTAACACCTGCCTGTTGCCCTAAGGCGGCAGGGAAAATCAAATTGCCGGCGCCGAAAAACAAGGCGAACAGCATAAGTCCAATCGCCACATACGCACGGCCAGATAAATTTTGAGAACTTTTCATAACAATGCTCCTCTACAATAACACATATATGATTTACCACATAATCCCTACTTACTTAGAAAATAATGTCTATAACAACACATGTAAGAACATATGGAGTACGAATCATCTATTCTATCAACAGTAGTTATTTTATATAGTATAAACTAAAGTTTCACATATGACAATCTATAATGTATATCATAATCAAACTTTATAGTAGCATTGCATTCTATATCTTCACCAAATACTAATAAATATATGAATACTATATGCTAACGTATAGAGTACAGTTGCCTATTAAACTATGGAATTCTATCACTAATAGAATCCATCAAGATTCAATGTATGAATGATAGACCCAACGATTGTTGTGTATCATTAACACTATATTAGCTTCTTCATCATAGTATACGTTCAACCACAGCGTATAGTAGATATTCTCTATGGTTAGTCATAGATAATCAATATAATTTCATTATTATACATGCTACAACTTAACTGTAATTACGCACTAACAATTAAATATGATGCATGGGCTCATACCTACACCAACCATTACACGCTATTAAGTATCTCTTCTTACTTTTATATAATGCTTTACAACTATTCCTAGCACGTAAAACAGTTAATATAATAGCAGAACTTACGGTGGCATAATGATCACTTACCTCTATACTCAACCTTCAAGGATCTAAAATCATAAAATAAGCTGATGTATGTGGTTTATATACTCTATCACCAGCCTCTAAGTTTTATACTCCATCACATCATCTAACTAGTATCTCTATGTAATATATATATAGCTCAATTTCGCCATTCACTATTTAACTTATTGATAAATATATTTACTATACACTAAATTAATAGTTTTTCTTGAAATGAATTACATGTCGATATATTTAAGAAAGTAATGCCTGTACGGCAATACAGAGTTTTTATTCATTAATAAGAATAAAAATAACTTGATTTATATTTTTAAATATTTCTATATTCTGTATCAACTCTATAAGAATGTATTTTTATATTTGTCATCTATTTTAGGTATAATCTATGCAAAAAACTCATGTTTTTCATAAAAATGCACGTTGACAATACAAATAGTTAGATTACTTATAACTAAAATTCATCATTGAATTAACATTGATTAATTCTTACTTTCTCTTGAATAGTACCGTCTTTTTTTCGTCAAAACTGCTAGTTCTATGCATATTTAGTAAGGGAATTCACTGTCAAACACTATTCAATAATGTTGTGTTCTATGCTATACTGACATTGTCAATTGAAGGAAGCACGCAAGAGGCTATCATCTAATGTGGAGCGTTTAATTATAAACGATTAGTTGATATTTACATTTCTTGCCGTAGCATTCTAGGTACATTATTATATTTTGAAAAGAGGTTTTGACAATGGCTGGAAATATCGTTTATTTTCCTTATGAAACTCTAAAAAAACTTTCCATGGATGCATTCCAAAAATTCGGTTTCACTGAAAAAGAAGCTGACATCATTCAAGATGTACTTCTAACTTCCGACTTATTTGGTATTCAATCCCATGGTATGCAACGTATGGTTCGTTACCACAAAGGTATTACTTCTGGCTTGATTAAAATCGCCTCCAAAGGCAAAGTAGTTTTCGAAACTCCAATTTCTGCAGTTATCGACGGTGAAGATGGCATGGGTCAACTTATCGGTCACAAAGCTATGGAAATGGCTATCGAAAAAGCTAAAAAATCCGGTGTTGGTATCGTTTCTGTTCGTAATTCCAACCACTATGGTATCGCTGGTTACTACGCTAAAATGGCAAGTGACCAAGGCTTAATTGGTTTCTCTTGTACTAACTCCGAAGCAATCATGGTTCCAACTTATGCACGTAAAGCTATGTTAGGTTCTAATCCACTTGCTTGGACTGTACCTGCTGATCCAGTAGATTTCTTCTTTGACTGCTCTACAACTGTAGTAACTCGCGGTAAATTAGAAATGTACAACAAAATGGGTAAAGCTACTCCAGATGGTTGGGCTGTAAACAAAGATGGTGTTCCTTCTACTAATGCAGCTGAAGTATTAGGCAACATTTCTCGTCATGAAGGTGGCGGTATCTTACCTTTAGGCGGAGCTACTGAAATCTCTGGTTCCCATAAAGGTTATGGTAACGGTATGATTGCCGAATTATTCGCTTCCATTCTTTCTCAAGGTGGTACATCCAATAAATGTATGAAAGATGGTCGTTCCAACATTTGCCATGGTTTCATGGCTATTAACCCTGCATTCTTTGGTGACCCTGCTGAAATCAAAGCTCATTTCAGCACATTCTTACAAGAACTTCGTGATGCTCCTAAAGCTGACGGTCAACCTCGTATCTACACTCATGGTGAAAAAGAACATGAATCTGTAGCTCGCGTTCTTAAAGAAGGTGTGCCAATTATCGAAGGTACAATGGTAGAAGTTCAAGATCTTTGCAATGAATTAGGCTTAGACTTCAAATCATACTTTGGTGATTATGTACCAAAAGCACCTCAAACAATGTTTAAAGGTAACTACTAATACTATACGATAGCAGAAGTCATAAATTCAGCTATTATCTGAGTATACTTCTAATAAACGAGTATTATATACCAAACAGGGGAAATAAACTCAAGTTTATTTCCCCTTATTATTCTCATTTATGTTATGTTAGTATCGTGTAAAATATTACTAACTATAGGAATCAATAATATAATAACGTTTATTTAATTATAAACTGTATCTATAGTTAAATTTTTTTACTCACAGTGATAACTTTTTTTGCTATAGTCCATCAATTATTTAGAGGTATAGTATGTATCATGCGTATTATACCTACTGCTATTATTATGTGCCTATACAAATATGCCTATAGCCTTAAAGTAATTCACAAAGCGAATCTAATATATCGTATATATAAAAGTTTATATTTATTATGGAAAGGGTGAATTATCATGTCACTTATGGTATTAATTGCACTTATACCTATCATCTGGTTAGTGTTAGCACTGGCTATATTAAAAATTCCTGCATGGAAAGCTTGTTCTATCGCTGCTATCGTATCATTCATTATTGCTATAATACCTTCATTTTATGACAAAAGTCCTGCTATCATGCTATCAGGTGCAGCTGAAGGTGCCGCGCTTGCCATTTGGCCTATTCTACTAGTTATTACTGCTGCTATTTTTGCCTATAACCTAGTAGTGCATACGAAAGCTATGGAAACTATAAAAACTATGCTTTCTTCTGTAACTTCCGACAAACGTGTTCTCGCATTGTTATTAGTGTGGGGTTTCGGTAACTTTATGGAAGGTATGGCTGGTTTTGGTACCGCTGTAGCTATTCCTGCGGCTATGATGGTCGCTGTTGGCTTCAATCCATTAAAATCTATTGTAGCTTGCTTAGTTGCTAACTCTGTGCCAACAACATATGGTTCTATCGGTATTCCAACAACTACATTAGCTGCTTTGACAACACTTGATCCATTACATTTAGGTACATTCATTTCCGCTCAATTATTTATTCTAAATGTAATTACCCCATTCTTTATTGTAGCTATTATCGCTGGTGGTATCCGCGCTATTAAAGGCGTATTTACTATCACTTTACTATGTGGTTTTGCATTAGCTATTCCTCAATTACTTATTAATAAATTCATGGGCCCTGAATTATCTGTTATCGGTTCTTCCATCATAATCATGGCTATCATCATTATTATGGCCAAAATTATGCCTAACAATGAACCTGAATACCAAGTAGAAGCACCTACAACAAAAATTTCCTTCAAAGAAGGGTTAATTGCTACTTGCCCATTTATTTTAATTTTCTTATTGTTATTATGTACATCAAAATTAATTCCAGCTATCAATGGACCTTTAGCTTCCATTAAAACATCTGTGCCAATCTATCAAGGTGAAGGAGCTAAACCTTACACATTCGTTTGGATTGCCACTCCTGGTATTATGATTTTTATTTCCGCTTTCATCGGTGGTTTCGTACAAAAAGCAAAAGCAAGTGAAATATTTAATGTATTAGGAAATACTTTCAAAGGATTAAAATTCACATATATTACTATTATCGCCGTTGTTATTACTGCAAAATTAATGACATATAGCGGTATGACTATCGATATTGCGAATGCCTTAGTTGCTGCTACAGGCTCCTTGTATCCAGCATTTGCTCCTGTAGTTGGTGCCTTAGGTGCGTTCTTAACAGGTTCTGGTACAAATGCCAATGTACTATTTGGACCACTACAAATAGCCGCTGCTGCTCAATTAGATCCATCACATCCACATTTAGCACTTTGGTTAGCAGCTATTAACTCTGGTGCTGCTGGCATCGGCAAAATGTTCTCTCCTCAATCCATTGCTATCGCAATCGGCGCTGTAGGACCTGCACTTGCCGCATTTGTTAAAGAAAATAACATAAATGCCAGTGAAGCCGACAAACTAAACAAATCCATCGAAGCAAGTTCTATCATGCAAGCTGTAGTAGGATACTTCTTACTATTCTTAATTGCTGATGGATTAATTTCCTACTTTGGTCAACAAGTAGTATTCCATCTTTATGACATTCTTCTATAAGTAATACATAAAGAATAGATAAACTATACTAAATGATTCATAACTGCTAACGGTAGCAGATAGTTGATACTATCATCAGCTGTCTGCTACTTTTTTGCGCTCTATACCTACATGGTGATCATGTATTGTATCATGTACACCATCTTATGTTACATTAACTATCATGACTAGCTAACCTATTTCCTAGTATCATAAGTCTGCTATGTTACGTAATTAATTACACTCCTATGATACTTTTATGTATAGTATCATTACGATCACTATAACAAGAAGAAATACTATAGGCTTGGAGCCTATAGCATCCAAGCCTATCACGATCTATGTCTTATTCTCTAAAGTTTTTACTCCCACCCTAGTTTAACTAGGGTGTATCTATTTTCATACAAGGATAAAAAGCAAGTAGCAACTATATAGTTGCTACTTGCTAATCTTTTACTTTCATCCTATACTACATGACTACTTATACGTATAGTTGGTATAGATGTTCATAATGTATTATGCATTTTGTTGTGCATGTAATTGTTTTAATGTTTCAGCTTCAATTTCTTCTTGTGTTCTGTAGTCTTGTGGTATACGCGATAAACGAATCCAACTACGAACAGCTTCTACTAAAACGATTAATATCATAATAAACATAATGACACTAAATGCTACTAATGTCCACTTACCTGCTGGAATATAACTATTAAATACATTTTCATAGTCTGCAGTAATAGCTACAATTGCCATTAATACGCATGGCACACCAGTAACCCATGCATAACGTTTATGTCCAAGTCGCATAATAACAGTAGTGCCAACGGCTAATGTCATAGTACCTAGTAATTGATTCGACACACCAAATAGTGGCCAAATAATACCAATGTTACCTTGTAATACTAAGTATCCCCATGTAAGACAAATTAAAGCGGCACATCCATACACACCAGGTTTCCAATTAACATTGCCAAGCGGTTTATAAAAACGCCCCAATAATTCTTGTAATAAATAACGCCCTACACGAGTCCCTGCATCAATTAAGGTCATAATAAACAACGCTTCAAACATGATACAGAAATGATACCAATATCCCATCAATTGTTCCATATTAGGAAGTTTAGAGAATATGTGAGCCATCCCTACAGCTAATGATACGGCTCCACCAGGACGATGCATCAAATCTTCGCCTACCATATGAGACAATACCGGCAATTCATGCACTTGCAAGCCTAAGGCTTTGAAAGATTCTGCTGTACTATTAATCGCAAAATAATCATCCGGATGTAATGCAGTGGCCGCAATTAATGCCATCATAGCAATAAACCCTTCTGTCAACATAGCACCATAACCGATTGGCAAGATTTCTTTTTCATTCGTAATCATCTTAGGTGTAGTACCTGTCGCAATAACTGTATGGAATCCAGATAAAGCACCACACGCAATGGTAATAAAGATAAATGGGAATACAGAGCCTTTCAATACAGGGCCGCCACCATAAATATACGGAGTGACAGCTGGCATTTGTATAACTGGCATAACAATGATAATGCCTAATGCTAATGCCCCAATAGTACCAATTTTGAGGTACGTAGATAGATAATCACGGGGCGCTAATAATAACCATACTGGCAAAGCTGCTGCGAAGAAACCATACACAGCTAACATAATTTCAATCGTTTGTAAATCATAAGTAAACCAGGAAGCATAGGAAGATTCTGCAACAACAGGACCATAAATAATCGCTGCAAAAATAAGTAACACGCCAATAATAGTAGCTTCTTGAATTTTACCAGGTCTAATCCAACGTAAATAAATACCAATAAAAATAGCAATAGGAATCGTCATACTAACGGAAAAGAATCCCCATGGAGAATTATGCAATGCATTCGCTACTACAACAGCCATCCCTGCTAAGGTAATAATAAGCAAGAACAACGTTGCCAACATAGCACCTAAGCCTGCTAGCTTACTAATTTCTTCTTTAGCGATGTCCGCAATTGATTTACCATCATAACGAATTGATGCAAATAAAATAACCATATCATGCACCGCGCCAGCCATAACAGATCCAATAAGAATCCATAAAGCACCTGGCAAATAACCAAATTGTGCGGCAATAACAGGACCTACTAATGGCCCTGCTCCAGCAATCGCTGCAAAGTGATGACCAAAGGTAACCCACTTATTCGTTGGTACATAATCATGTCCATCATTATGTACTACCGATGGAGTCAGACGATACTGATCCAATGTCAATACTTTAGCAGCTAAGAATGCACCATAAAACCTATATGCTAACATCAAGATACAGGCTGATGCAATGACTAAATAAATACCATTCATTACCACAAATAACACCTCCAACATACAAGTACTATAGAATTTCAAACGCCAATGCTCTTGAAATCTAATACAGTTATAATATTAATCTTATTTTGTAATATGTCAACCATTATTTCATATTTCGGTATTATATTATGATTTATTTTCATATATCATTTTTTCAGTGTATCCACCTTTCATAAAAGAATAGAAAAAACTGCCTAGTTATAATGATTTATAACTAGGCAGCTATATTGTATACTGCATATTATATAGTATTTTTCTATGATACATAACTCATTTTCATGATATATATATCATATATGTATTACCTTATAAACATACAACAATAGTAGTTGTGCACCACTAAAAAATGTTTTTATTACATTTAGTTACAATGTCTATGCAAATTTTATATACTATCTTTATTCATCAATAGTAATAATATGATTTAAGTTTTGTACTTCAAAGGAGGCATATTTCGTATTTCCATTATGTTCTAAGTATAATGTATTACCTTCTAAGTGACCGCGCCACCCCACTACAATAGGAATGGTCGTACTAAGTTTACGGAGCAATTCAATAGGTTCTAAATTTAAAATTGGTGCAAAAAGAACATTAATGCCATCCACTAACGCCACTTCTACAATATTCATATTTAGAGCACGACGTATGCTTTCTTCGGCTAATGCAGGCCGTTCTTCCCTAGGCACTTCTAAAAAATCTGCATCAATCAAATGTTTTGCTTCCATGTACTTCCATCCACGTTGTTCTGCTAACTCGCGAATAATTCTACTTTTGCCACTGCCTGGCCCACCTACAACAAACAAAATACGTTCATCATCATTTTGAATCGATTCCCATCTTGCTTTTACATCTTGTGCTGAAATCATAGGTACCTCCTTAATAATGAAGTGTATCATCTTATCGTAGCCGACTGGCAGGACGATCCGATACCATAACCATATTAATAAATTTATCCTTCTTATCTATAGTAAACAACAAGTAACTATTATTTGCAAATGGATTTTTATATTCATATATATGTTCACCATCTACCGTTTCAATATGTGTTGGTTCCCCATACATATATAATAGTAAATACTTAGTGTCACCAATAGTTACTCCACGTCGTGTGGTCGACGAATTACCATTTAAAAATATGCGATTAATACATTGTTTCTTGTCAAGGCCTACTGCGTAATCTCGATAGGAAATAAAATCTGAATTAAATACAGTGCCTCTCGTTTTCCATTCTCCATCTACACTACCATGGAAAGTATCATTTAACTGTAATCCACGCAATATAAAATCCTCTGAGGTTAATTGTCCCGCCTGAAAATGGTTCATTCTTAGATTAGGCGCACCTAATCGTGGCCACACTTGCCCATCAATCATATCAATGGCCTTAATTTTATCATCATGGAATGTGAATAACAAATATCTCTTATTTTTCATTTGCGAAGCCGCATCTTGTGTCATACGCGGTGCGCGAGTGACACGATCATTTCGTATATCATAAAACTGACTATGCCCTTCATAGAGAAATAGCAAATCCGATGTATTCGCATCGCGCCAAATCACATTAGGTGCTCCATAGGCAAATAATGTTTCGCCTCGTGTATTACCAATACCGATATCCCGTACAGTAGTTCCCTCTCCATGCTCTACATGGATATTAGTAATTGTACCATCCTTTGAATAAAAATAATGTGCTCCTTGCCCACGCAAGCGTTGATGAGCAAACCGCTTTGATTCAACCCCTGTATAGGTAGTAATAGTAGAGCCTATCATTGTATAGGTCGTAAAATTATCATTACTCTTAACCTGTAACACATCATGCCACCCAATACCTTCTGGCAAGGTAAAACTATCTTTTACCTTCTCTTCATCCTTTGCCGTAGGCTGTTGTTTTTCACTATGACTATGCTTAGTAGCTTGCTTTGCATTAGTAGACTGTGTATGTTTCTTAGAAGAATCTGTCTTGAGATCCGCCACTTTCTTATCCTTTACCGTTGTATGCTGGACATGCTCATCTTCATCAGAACTAATATTCTTTACACCTTTCTTCATTTCACTATGCATCGTTGAAGACGATTCTTCCATCATTTCCATAGCGGGTACGGCACACACAAGATGTCCTGATAGGGATGTTTCCTTTTTCTTAGCCGTCTTATTGTCATCTACGCTTGGTTCCACCTTACCTTTAGGCTGCATGCGATCATGATCCAACTCTTTCTCGCAAGAGCCTATGTCTTGACCTTCACTACTATCGTTCCTATCAACAGTCTTCTCTTCTGTAGTGCTTTTTATCTTTGTCGGTGCTGTCTTAGCAAGTGACTGTTTTTTATCCTTATTGCAAGACTTTTCATCCTGATTTACCCGAGATGCCTCCGTTGCATGCCCATCCTTATCTTCTTGACTATTCTTCAACTCTTTCTGCTTTGACGTAACAGAATCAGTATGTTCATTCGTATCAGATGTAACTTTGTCATGCCCATCCTTACAACCTTCATGTTTATCTCGCTTTGCCGCCAATCGCTCCGCTAAGGACTGATTCGTATTCATCGTGTCCTTTTTCTTTGTTTCCTCATCCTTTCTTTCTTTCTCTGAAAGTAAGAATGCTGCATGTTGATTGACGATTTTAGCCCCTCTATATACATCACCTAGGGAATAGCCATTCATGGAAAAGTCAGAGCCTTCAATGGGAAATAAATTATTAGCCGTAATATCGGTACCCACTTTTGCTAAATCAAAATCATCGTGCATAACCCCATGTTTGTGATACTCTTGTAGAGATGATGTGGTATCCATACTTTTATGAGATGTGTCACTTGTATGGGGCTTCGTATTGTCAAGTTGTACCTGATGATGGGCCGCTTCTTTTGGTGCTAGTTCTACTAATCCCTGTTGATTGCCTTCCGATGTAGCCATAGACAAACTACTACATGCACCTACCATACTACTCAAAATAACTGCTACTAACCATTGTCTTTTATGCATATTATACCTCTACCGTTTATCTAACTGCTGCCGCAACCATGATGTCCACGCATCGAGACCAGTCTTTGTTGTACAACTAATCTCGAAAATCTTTGCATGGGGATTTAAATTATGAATATCTCGTAACGCCACTTCTTTATTAAAAGGAATATACGGAAGTAAATCAATTTTATTGACTAAAACCGCAGCAGCCTCTTTGAAAATAAGAGGATATTTTAGCGGTTTATCTTCTCCTTCTGTAACGGATAATACAGTCACTTTCATATGTTCCCCAATATCAAATTCTGCAGGGCATACTAAATTACCTACATTTTCAATAATAATCATATCTAATGCATCTAAATCTAACTCTTGCAATGCATTTTCTATCATCTGTGCATCTAAGTGACACCCTCCTACTGTATTGATTTGCAATACAGGTATACCCAATGCATGAATTCGTTCTGCATCTTTTGATGTAAATAAATCACCTTCAATGACAGCCAATCGATAGTCTTTCACTAAATCTTTTAATGTAGCCTCTAGTAAAGACGTTTTCCCCGCCCCTGGAGAACCTAATAAATTAAATACAAAAATATGTTTATCCTTAAATACTTCTTTTAAACTATGTGCTATGGCATCATTCTTAGCTAGCACATTTGTCATTACTGGTACTTCCATACGTATTTGCCTCTTAGTATTCTATGTATCTATTAAATTACTATACTAACAAAGTTACTAGTTAGACCCGAGGTCATGGACTAGTAACTTTTACCTTATCTATATCATATATTATTTTATCTTTTTTTGCATGACAAATCTAATAAAATATTAATCCATATCAATGGATGTCACTTGTAATTCACGGCCACTTACGGTAGCAATCATATGACTTTTACAATAGGGACATACAAACCGATAGTTTTCAACGGGAAATTCCTTATCGCAATCCACACAATGACCCACGATTGGCAAGGTTGTGATGGCAAGTGTTGCCCCTTCCGCAGGTGTTCCCTTAGTAACGGCATCAAAGCAAAACAAGAGTGCCTCTTTTTCAACACCACTCATACGACCTAAATTCAATTGAATACTATGAACCACCGTCCCATTATTTTTCTGTAATGTGTCGAGTGCAATATCAACAATTCCCTCTGCTATCGACATTTCATGCATGTATATCCCCTGCCTTTTGTAGTTGGTACGCTTCATATACAGACTCTAGCATCATAGTCGTAGTCACTGATCCTACTCCACCTGGTACAGGCGTAATCGCACTAGCTACTTTGCTTACATTTGTATAATCTACATCGCCTACAGTGGTGCCATCTAAATCATTAATGCCCACATCAATAATAACAGCGCCTGTTTTTACCATATCCGAAGTAATCATATGCGCCTTGCCAGCCGCAGCAATCACAATATCTGCATCTTTCACGGTGCCAGGCAAATCAGCCGTACGGGAGTGACAAATAGTCACTGTCCCATGTTGTGCCAATACCATTAATGCCACCGGTTTTCCAATCACTTGACTGCGACCTACAACAACAACTTTTTTACCTGCCACAGAGATGTTATAGTGTGCTAATATCGCCATACACGCCTTAGCTGTACATGGTACTAAACTTGGTTTGCCACAAGTCATGCGCCCTATATTGTAAGTGGTGAGTCCATCAATATCTTTTTTGGGTGCCAATGTATCGATAATAGCATCTGTATGAATATGACTTGGCATAGGCATTAATGGTAAAATGCCATGAATACTAGGATCCTCATTCAATGATTGCACGACGCCAATTACCTCTTCTTGTGTAGCTGTTGTAGGCAATGTAATACGTCGACAACCGAATCCTATTTGTAACGCAGTTTTTTCCATAAATTTAGCATACATAGCAGCCGCTTTATCATCGCCTACCAATATAATCGCCATAGAAAGAATCGTATTATTTTCTTTCAATGCCCCTAACTTTTCTAATAATATTTTCTTATGTGCCTCTGCAACAGCTTTACCTCTTAATTCCAACATAACTATCTCTCCATCTCTCAACTAACTAACCATTTACTATATGTGTATTGACCAAGCAATACACGCTAAAAAACATGATTTCATTATACCCAACTACGAATGATTTCTTGATGAAATCTAGCTAAACATATATGTTAATGGGAAAAGACAACTCGAACTGTTTCATCGTCGCTTACTTCTGTGCCAGCCGGTATATCTTGTGATACGGCATATCCCGTACCATCAGGTATAAAGGCAAGACCCGCCTCATGTAACCACTGTCTAACTTCACCGAAAGAATAGCCCGTAAAATCAGGAATCACGATACGTTCATTCCCCTGTTTAGTGACGGTTGGCAAAGACCGTTTTTCTACTTTTGTCGTCTTTTCTTGTTCGCGCACAGATGGAGATATTTGATAGTATCGTACTAATTGGGACATAATATCCTTAAATACCGGTGCCGCAATTTGTCCGCCATAAATAGAGCCTTGACTAGGATCATCAATTACCACTAACGCCACAAACCGAGGGTCTTCTACGGGACCAAACCCTATGAATGATGCTATATAGCGACCATCTAAATATCCGCCATACTCAGTATTTAATTTTTGAGCAGTCCCCGTTTTGCCAGCAAAATGATATCCTTCTACCATGGCATTGTGACCGCCCCCTTCGGATACTTCTTTTTCTAGAATATCTACGATTGTCTGAGCTACTGATGACGGAATTGGTTGTCCTACTTCTTCTGGTTCTGTAGTACTCACAACAGAACCATCTGAATTATTATAGGACTTGATAATATGTGGTTTCATCATTTTACCACCATTAGCAATCGCCCCAAAAGCACGCACCATTTGAAGTGGCGTAACTGCAATACTTTGACCGATTGACATAGAGGCCGTATCGACATCTGCCATCTGATCCGCTTCAAATAAAATGCCTTCCCCTTCGCCAGGCAATTCAATCCCCGTAGGTTGTCCGAACCCGAATTTTTTCACATAGTCCACTAAAATCTTAGGACCTGTCGTAATGCCGATTTTCGCCATCCCTGTATTGATAGAAAATTTAAGGATATCCAACAATCGCACATCCCCATAACCTTCACCATTCCAGTTTTTCATAACATGGTCATTCGTCTTAATACAGCCTACATCGTGATACACTGTGTCAAGGCTCCACTTATTAGAAGCTAGTGCCGCCGATGCAATGATTGGCTTGAACGTAGATCCCGGTTCGTACAAGTTAGTAACTGCAATATTTTTAAAAGATTCTTTTGACCCTTTTTCGTAATGATTAGGGTCGTAGGTAGGTCGATTAGCTAAGGCCAAAATTTCCCCCGTCTTAGGGTCCATAATGATAACACTCGCATGGGCTGGTTTTGTAGTCGCCATAGCAGTATCTAACGCCCGTTCCGCTATAAATTGTACCGTAGAATCTAAGGTCAAGGTCACACTTTCCCCTTTATTGGGCAAAAACTTAGACATGACAGAACCAAATATAGCATTTCCTTTAGCATCAGTAGCAATTAATTCCTCTGCAATCGTTCCTCTAATCGTGTCATCTAGCACCATTTCAAGGCCATCTAATCCCTTATCATCTGTACCAACAAAGCCTAATACTTGTGCTGCCAATTCACTATTTGGATAAAAGCGCCGACTTTCTTCCACAAAATTAAGTCCTTCCAAGCCCTCTTGTGCCATAATCTCCTGTACCGCTTTTGATTTATCTGGATCCATCATGCGATCTAACCACACAAAAGCTGTGTCCTGTCTAAGACGAGCTGCGATTTCATCTTTAGGAATCGTTACATACGGTGCTAACAGTTCAGCGATTTCCTCTGGTGTTTTTTTAATCATCGCCGGATCAGCATAGAGGGATTTCGTCATCATGCTCATGGCTAATGGATTGCCATTGCGATCATAAATAGTCCCTCTAGGCGATTGCAACTTGCGATCCACTTCTACTTGTGCATTGTTTTTACCAATCAATTCACGGGCATCAAAAATTTGCAATTGAAACAAGCGGCCTACTAATAAGAAAATAAAGCATAGAATGCATAGATATAAAATGTGTAACCGTTTTTGTATGCGATTAACGTCTTTATTCTCCATTTTCTATCTCCTCTTGTTTAATCGTATCCCTCATCAATTTACGTTTCACTGCATGCATCAGTGCTTCTGGTGTGTTTTTTACCTGCTTAGACTGCACTTGATGTAATACATGGGGTAATAATTCTCCTACGCGATCCCCCATCACTGTCAATAGCTCTCTATCATACTGTAAATCCCGCGTATGAATAGGTATACTCTTTGCGATACACGCTAGTTTTTTCCCAAATGTCACCGTATCATCCACTATCTGCTCCGACTTGCCCGTACCGATAATATCAGCTACACACACTTTCGATTGTTGCTCGCATGCCTCTTGTAATTCGCGGCTATATCGAAAAGATCCACTATTGGCTTCTTTTCGCATCCACTTTTCCGCATTCGCCTCTGGATGACTGACAAAATAATGAAAGCGCATATGATTTTGCACTAACCATACAACTCGACTGACGAATTTTTTATCGTATCCAAACCGTAATAGTATCTGCTGTGCTAACACGGCACCAGCTTCATCATGGCCCCAATCCGTAATTTTTCCATTACGAATGCCTCGCACCTCTGGTAACCCTTTACCCACATCATGCAATAATGCGGCCCATCGCAAAATTAAATCTGGTTGTGTAGCATGCACCACCGCCAAGGTATGATGCCATCCATCAAATTCATGATACCGTTTTTCTTGCGGTAAATTCACCAAATGATATAACTCTGGCAAAATAGGAACCATTTCTATTTGTCCATGGCGCACAACTTTACAAGCGCAGTTTCCCAATCTTGATTGCACTAGTAAATCTAAGCCTTTTTCAGCAAACGGTTCCAACAATAATGTCTCTATCTCGGCTTTCACCCGTTCTAATGAAAGTCCTTCTACGCGTGAAAAAGCAGATGGCATAGCGTTTACCAAACTTTCACTAGGCGAAAAGTCTAATTTGGCCGCAAAACGGCACGCTCTAAATAAACGCAATGCATCTTCTTGAAAGCGTCTATGAGGATCACCAATTGTTTCCAACCGCTTGTGAGAAATCGCATGTACGCCGCCTACTAAATCGATAATATGCCCTGTTTCATTCATGGCCATCCCATTGACAGTAAAGTCCCGTCGCTTAACATCTTCTTCCAAGGAATCTGCGTATGCCACAGAAGTAGGGCGATGACTATCTTTTCCATATTGTTCTCGACGATACGTAGCCACTTCATAGTGACCTTCTGGCGTGATAACTACTACAACACCGAATGATTTTCCTACGAGTCCAGTCGTTTTATAGCCGTTGCGTTCCATAACCTGTACAACCGTATCTGGTCTAGCAGAGGTAACAATATCAAAATCATGCGGTTCTCGCTTCATCACAATATCACGGACTGCACCACCAATAATAAATGCTTCATAACCAGCTGCAGTAAGGGCCGCTAAAATACGATTAGCCCCTTTCCACATAATTGATATATTCATACGTCACCTCCTACCAAGAATAAGACTCACATCGATACAACTAGTAACTATTATTTTATTGTACTACAGGAATATGTTTTATGCATTAAAAATGCGTATGCCTATCGTGATACTATGTATCTTTCTTCAACAAGATTACATAATTCATTATAGACAATACGCATAGGACATGTAAAATAGGTATCCATAAAAATTATTTTTTACGAAAACGAGTGTTAAAAGAAACACCTTGTCACTAGTATATAAACTCTATGGACTTATAAATTTCTAATTCGTTCTGCAATTAATTCGCCATGCATAGTTTTCGCCAAACCGCCTTCACTCGTTTCTCGCAACGTGCTTGGCAAGGCCCGCCCAATCTCATTCATTGCTTCAATCACTTCATCGGGAGGAATTTGAGAGGCAATCCCCATCATGGATAATTCTGCCGCCGTCAAGGCATGCACGGCATACACACCGTTTCGTTTAACACAAGGTACTTCCACTAGCCCTGCTACGGGGTCACACACCAAGCCTAATACATTTTTCAAGCATAATGCCAATGCATGACCTACGGTCGAAGGTTTCCCCCCCATCATAGCTACTACTGCTCCTGCCGCCATAGCCGCCGCCGATCCCACTTCAGCTTGACAACCGCCAACAGCACCTGCCACACAAGCTCGTTCCGTAATCACATTGCCAATGCCCGCAGCTGCTAGAAAACCATCTATATAGGCAGATTCTGGCAATGTATACGCTTCTCCCACTGCTTTTAAACAGGCTGGCAACACACCACACGATCCGGCCGTCGGGCATGCTACAATACGATACATTTTTGCATTCGCCTCATTGACCGCAATGGCATAGGTCATTGCACGATAGGCGAGTTCACTCATAAACCGTGGCGTATTGCCTAATAACCTAGCCGCTTGACCACCCGACATGCCACTTTGCGTACGATCAATATTATCTAACCCCGATTGAACGGACTCTTCAAAAATCTGTAACCGTCGTTGAATTTCTCTGATAACATCTTCACGAGATTTCTCATATTGTGCCATTTCTTGCCGTAAAACGACTTCACTAAAAGAAATGGATTCCGTTTGTGCTAATTCAATAATATCTGCTATTGTTTCATACTGATATCTCATAGTATCCCCCATCGTCATATCTAATTAGTACAACCCCTATCTCTCTAATAACTACTTTTCTCTCATGCTGGCCTATTCCTCGCCAACTATACTATGGGCGCAATGAGTGCCCATCTATCTTTCACTATGCCTAACAACACACGTTCTATTATCATGTACATCTATACAATGACTAACAACTTAAAAGTAAATGCATCAAGTGTGCACCTATCTAGTAAGCCCTATATCATATAAACTACATATTCTATGCAATCGCTGCCTCGTATCACCGCAATGTAGGCCCAAATAGATTGCGCTAGATAGCCATCTACTCATCACTAAAGTTTAGCAAACATTAATACATCAGTCACATTTGGCAGATTACGAATTTCTCCTAACGATGCTTTATCCACAGGCGAGTCTGTCGTAATCACCATAACAGCTTCTTCATGTTTATTTTTTCTAAATACACGCATGCCGGAAATATTAATTTGTTTCTGACCTAATACACCAGACACGCCAAAAATAACACCCGGTTTATCATTATGCAAAATAATTAATGTTTCTTCATCACCTGTAATGTCCACTGTCATACCGTCAATTTCAGTAACTAAAATGCGTCCGCCTCCTAAGGATCTGCCTACCACAGAAGCATGATGCGAATCATCCGCATTATACATATCAAATCGCACTACATTAGGATGACCTACATCAATCGGCGATTCAATAAAGCGATATGACAAATGACTCTTACTCGCTAATGTGTACGCTTCTCGAATGCGTTCATCATCGGCGCCAAGTCCTAACAAACCTGCTAATAACGCTTTATCCGTACCATGTCCTTTATAGGTTTTAGCAAATGATCCATATAGGGTCATATCCACTCTCGCAGGTTGCTCTTGAAAAATATATCGTGCCATGTTAGCCAACCGAGAGGCTCCTGCAGTATGAGAACTAGACGGTCCAATCATAACGGGACCAATGATATCAAAAATACTATTCATACAGCACCTCCTATCGCTTTCATTATATAAATAACCGTAGTAAAAGTCTATAACTAGCTCGCCATTATATGTTTTACCACAAATTACCATCGCCCTCTCACGCAAATGATATCTATACTGCACCACATCAATAGAATTGACAATCCATCGTATCCATAATAATACCTATTTCGCTAGTTAAAATGCTATAGTTTCCGCCGCACACGCATTAGCGATGTTTCTTTAATGTGACATGAGGAATGCATGCATAATGAGGCTTTTCTAACCACATAGGTCAATGAAAATTTTCAATCTTTTTTATCCATTCATTTTGACTATCTTACCACCTAGGTACACTATCTGGTGTATCATCAAATCCTTCTATGGTGGATTCTTTTATGTTACTATGTTCAGTGGTATCGAACAATGTATTATACTTCTAATCCATGAATGTTAAACAACGATGATAATTATATAAATCACTCCATAAAAAAGCACCTCACACATAACAAGTGTATGAGGTGCCTTTCAATTCTTTATGCGTAGTAGTTCTCTCTTATATCGTAGTGTATCGTCATATAAACCTTTATACACTGAAACATAGTAGATAACTTATGATACTTGCAACGTATCCTACCATACGCGATGCACTGTAACATGCTATATATTTTATGATGAATCTATTACAATATCGATATATTGAAAATAAGAGTACTCTATATCTTATGATTGATGAGAGCCTAGTATTTCTTTCATATCCGCTTCAGGTGTAGTAATCGGATGTAATTGGAATTTGTCCACTAGTATTTGCAACACATTGGATGAGAAAAATTTAGGAACCGATGGCCCAATATAGATATTTCGAATACCTAATGCTAATAAAGTCAATAAAATGCAAACCGCTTTTTGTTCGTACCAAGATAAAACGAGTGTCAACGGTAACTCATTCACATCGCAATCAAAAGCATTTGCTAACGCTAATGCCACTTGAATGGCTGAATATGCATCATTACATTGACCCATATCCATAATACGTGGTAGTCCCCCAATAGTCCCCATATCAAGGTCATTAAATCGATATTTACCACAAGCAAGCGTTAACACAACGGTATCTGCTGGTGTTTGTTTAACAAATTCAGTATAGTAATTACGACCTACTTTAGCACCATCACAACCGCCCACTAAAAAGAAGTGTTTAATCTGTCCTGCTTTTACTGCGTCAATGACTGTGTCAGCCACGCTAAGAACTGTACCACGGCCAAAACCAGTAGTCACTTCGTGGCCTCCATTAATACCTGTGAATTCTTGTGCTTCTTGATAGCCACCCAATCGTTTAGCATGTGCAATGATAGGCGAGAAATCCTTCGTTCCATCTTCTTTCGTAGGAATATAAGAGCACCCTGGGAAAGCCACCATATCGGTAGTATAAATATGGGATCGATAACTTTCTTTTGGCGGCATAATACAGTTGGTAGTAAACAAGAAACACCCTGGCACGTTATCAAATTCTTGTTGCTGATTTTGCCATGCTGTGCCAAAATTTCCTTTTAATTGTGGATATTTTTTTAATTCTGGATATGCATGACATGGTAACATTTCCCCATGGGTATACACATTAACGCCTGTCCCCTTCGTTTGTTCCAATAACATTTTCAAGTCATGTAAATCATGACCTGTAACCACGATAAATGGTCCTGGTTCTACCGTCAAAGGCACTGTTGTTGGTTCTGGTGTACCATAGGTTTCTGTATTAGCAGCATCCAACAAACCCATGCACGCTAAATTAACATTACCAAATTCCATCAATAAGTCTAACCATTCTTCAGGAGAATGATCAGTAGCCACTTCCACTAATCCCTTAACGAACCAAGCATCTACCTGTTCATCATTATACCCTAATATCGCCGCATGCCAAGCATAGGCACCCATACCACGCAATCCTAACAATAAGGTAGAGCGCAAGGATACAATATCTTCGTCTCCCGTCCAAAGTGCTGCCCAGTCAAAATCTGCTATTGATGCATCGATACTATCTCGGCACGCATGTACCTCTTCCAAAAAGGCTTTGATCGATGTATCATCAAAATTTACATTCGTTACACAAATAAATAGACCTTTTTTTAATATATTAATCGCTTCTCTTGTAGCCCGATGCGCATTACAAGCACGTGCTAATCCTATCAATGCCGCCGTTACTTGATCTTGTAATGTGGCAACTGATTCACTCTTACCGCAAACACCTTGTACTGTACAACCACCTGGTGCTGCTGATTGTTCACATTGAAAGCAAAACATACTCATAATGATCCTCCTTCACGAGACTTTCTCGTTTTATATACTATTCATTCTTATTCATATCTTGTACTCTATGACCTTTGTCATAACTACGAATATAGTGTACTATAATCATAGAACAAAATCTGTAGCTTCAGCTACATCTATTATTTTATATGCTGAAAGTTTCATACTACCATCATGGCTATGACCAATCAGAGATCTGTATACGATTTTCATACAATAGTACCAATGTATAATTGACCTATTATACACGTATTATCTAATCGCTACCCGTGTCATACGATTCATGTCCTGTGGTATCCACCTTTCGTGTTCTACTATAACTAGCTTTCAACATATGTAATCGTATAAAATATCTAGCACGCATAAAAGGAGATATATATGGTAAAAAATTCAACGATTTCATTACTAGAGAGTCATTATGAAGCCATTGCTGCTTGTCCTCTATTTCGCGGTTTACAGCGCGATGAGTTATTATCCTATTTGCAATCTGTTCCTATTTTACTAAAAAACTATCAAAAACATGACTTTATCGCTATTTCTGGAGATCCCATGGAAGGTATCGGCATCGTAGTAGAAGGTAGTGCCCTATTAACTCGTGAAAATGTACTTGGCCAGCGAGTGATTATGACAGAATTAACACAATCATCTATGTTCGGAGAAGCCTTACTATTTACTGCTCGCCCCTTATGGCCGGCTACGATTAAAACAACAAAACCTACTACTGTACTCTTTATACCGCTAGACAGTTTTATCCAAACGTTGCCAAATTGTCAATATTGTCAAACTAAGATGTTAACTAATTTGCTCCATGATCTGTCAGAAAAAGCATTAACACTGACTAAAAAAGTTCATTATTTAACGTTGAAAGGTATGCGAGAAAAAATTTTTGCCTATTTAACCGATCTGTACACGATGCAACAATCCACGACATTGGAACTACCACATTCACGCCAAGAAATGGCAGACGCCCTCAATGTATGCCGCACTGCCTTAAGCCGTGAGCTAGGTCGTCTACGAGATGAACATATCATTGCCATTCATGGTAAAACAGTACATCTACAAGAATTAGATACTATTTTAGAATACCGTTTCTAGTACGTATGCATGTACGTAAATCATTTCTAACACCTATACCTAGGCTTACCATGTTTCTAAGACATACAACTCATTTACCATTTCTATATAAGCATACAAGCTCTACCTAACTGAGTTGTTATAGATGAACATTCTTTACAAAACCATCTCTGAGAGCCTGATTTATTCTTGCCATATTTCATACAAATACTATTGCAAATAGGACAGATACCCCTCTTCATTATATCTACCTCCGAAAATTCATTTTCTAAAGAAGATATAACACTAATTTTCCTTAAGATTTCAAGGGTTTCGAGTATTTTTACCAACTCTTTTTGTCCTATAAGCCTAAAATATCCACCAAATCATAACCACCCGTAGAACGGGTGGTTTGCTCTGACCCTATAAGGGTCTTTCTCTAGTGGTAGCCCTCTAAAGAGGGCATTGAATAATCTGACAACCACTCTATTACCACTGGCTGCCCCCTACTCGGGGGCTTTTCTTTTGCCTATTTTACTGGCTCACCCGTAAACGGGTCGGTATACTCTTTAAAGTTTAATGTATCTTGTGCTATATCTTCTTGTAGTTGATTGCGAATATACTCTTTTATTGCTCCTTCATATCGTCCTACCGTATCCACATAATATCCTCTACACCAGAAATGTCTATTTCCATACTTATATTTTAAATTTGCGTGTGTATCGAATATCATGAGGCTACTTTTGCTTTTTAAATACCCCATAAAGCTCGATACACTTAAATGTGGTGGAATTGTTACTAGCATATGTATATGATCCGGACAGCATTCCGCCTCGATAATTTCTACATTTTTTCTCTTACTTAAATCTCTTAGAATTTTACCTACATCAACTTTTATCCGACCATAAATTATTTGCCTTCTATACTTTGGAGCAAAAACAATATGATATTTACATCTCCATTTACTATGTGATAAGCTTTTTACGTCATTCATTGACATTGAACCTCCTATGTTGAAATGTTGTGGTTGCCAGACCAACTTCATTTTATCACTAGGAGGTTCTTTCCTTTTCTCTAAGAAATTTTACTGACCCCCAGTTTAACTGGGGGGGTAATCATGCCTATTCGGCGTACAAACAAAAAGCACTGAGCCTAGTAAGAGTACTAGACTCAGTGCTTTTATATGGTTTTTATTATATAACGCTCTCCACACCAGATAAACCAACATTTCTATAGCCACGTTGATATCTATAAGATGGTATCATTTATAAATAGCCTATCATCATCTACTCTTTACCTTGCCCATGTTAGTTTCACCATAACTATACTATCAGCAAGTTATACGTTGTATCGCTTTTTCTGTCACTATATTTCTCAATACCTACACTATCAGTAAAATGTGGCATCATAGATTGATACAAGTTCTACTAATTAGAACCAACGGCTAATGTCAAATTCCTCACCGATGGTAGCTTTCACATGAGCTCGTCCTAAATATAACCCTAACAAGGTTAAGGACATATTCGATAATTCGCCGCTATCAAATATATCTGCCAAATCGAGCAACACAGGAGAAATTTTTTCTAAAATATTGCGAGCCTCTGCCCCAGAGAACGAGGTAGGTTTCGATTTCATTAATCCGATTAATCGTTGTTGTATATCTATATCGTTAATATGTGCTTGACGGAATAAGGCTTGTGCCATTGATTCATCTACGATAGCAAGTTTGTATAATGAAGAATTCATACTTTTAACAACAAACGATGTTGGTAAGGTTTCTCCACCCATAGCACGTTCCAATTCCTCAATGGTAAATCCTCTAAAGTTGAATACGAATGGATAGGAATTACTCATTAAGTGGGCAAAGGTAATTTGTTCCCGTTCCGGCATACTACAACGCAAATATTCTAATTGACGGAATACAGAATTATCTCGTGGAATATCCGAAATAAATGGTTCAATATATTTTTCTACATAATGTTGAAAATAATCTAAGGTGTAATTATTAGAATTACGAGAATATTGCAACAGCAAAATGATGGCCATAATTTGAAAGTGACCTAGTGTCAAATGTGGTAAGATACGTAATGCATCAAAGGCTACTAAATAAGGCGTACTAGATTTTGGTTCTTGCACTACATCTAAAAACGCTTCTAGTGCTGCCGATTTCATCCAAAACGTTGGTGTTGCCGCATAGGCTTTCTGCATACATAGCATAGCTTCTTGTACAACAATACTTTCTAATAAAGCTTGTGCCTCTTCAGGATGTGTCACATCTAAGTGATACAATGCATCCGTTGTAATCTCTGTAACAGCCTTACGCGTAGCTTCACTAACGCCTCCAAAATAATGGAGAAACGGAGCCATGGCGATATCAACATGAGATTTAGGCACCATCGACTCAGTGGCGTCTTTGTTATGATCCATACCCATTCTACTTGCATTTGCTACGCCACAGGTTTCTCCCATAGAATGCGTATCCCACATAGCACTTGTAGAAATCACACGTGTTTCATCCATTGGTACATTTCTATGTTGCGTATCTACTGCAGGCATGACTAATGTGGCGGATGTTTCTGTATCATTACTATCTATGTCTATATCATCATACGGTTCATCAATAGGGCTATAAAAGTCGCGTTCTACATCGTCTTCCACCCTATCGGTTGCGGGCATTTCTTCTACTAACTGCTTAGGCACTACGGTTGTATGGCTCCCCGTTAATCGATTTCCCACCATGCGATCTGCCTCTTCGATAGCATATTTTCGGTTAGATAGCGATGTGTTTTCATCATCAGTCGTAGTTTCACTATATGTATTCATCGATGTACGTGTATCATCACGTCTATACGGCATACTGTTCGCCCGTTCTTGACGATTCGATTGTGCCTTATATCGTTTCTCGCCTGCTCTTTTTCCATTAGTTTGACGCAATCTAGCATCTTTCGATTGTGGCGATTTAAATAGCCAATAACAAATTAAAAAAAAGATAATCACCACAACTGCAATGACCAGATATGGTATGAATTCTTCCATAATTCCTCCTACACATACATCTCACTATATATTTCTAGTATATCTAGTATCTAGAGTCTAATCATCTATACAATCTACAATTTATATTCATAAAAAGTAGCTCAATCCATCCGCTAATCATCGTTCATCATTGACAACGACAATCCCATAGATTTGGCTATCCTAATTCTTCATTATATATGGCACGACTACCGCCAATGCTTTTAGGGCGTGTGCGCGCTGCTGTTACATGGGCGTGTCCAATCGTTGTAACAGATAATCGAACTGGCACTGCCACATGTGTAAGATGCATGCCGATTAAAGTATCGCCTATATCAATACCCGCATCAGCACGAATAAACTCAACTACGCAAGGGTCTTTAAATCGTTCATAGGCCACCGTAGCTAGCGACCCTCCCGCTTTGGGTTGCGGTATCACATTGACAATTTCTTCGGTAATAACCGTCTGTTTTTCAATGACCAATGCACGGTTCAAATGCTCGCAACATTGAATGGCCAATTGAATACCCTGCTTTTGTGTCACATCATATAAACCAGTATATACCGCTTCAGCCACATGTAAATTAGATGCTTTACCAATATGATATCCTACAATTTCACTAGTTGAACAGCCGATAACCAATCGACTTCCTTCTCTTAACTTGGCCACTTCGATTAACTCTCTGACCGCCTGCTTTGTAGTACCCGTAATCGTATCTAACCAACGACGTTTTTCATCATCGGAACTCGTTTCTTGTTTCATACAAGTCATTTGCAATGGGTAGTCATCCCTATTTTCTTCTGCCTGAGCGTGACAGACTCTCTTATTAGGTCCCACACCAACCCCTCTTTTCATCTCATCTCTAAATGTTTATATGGAATTATATATCCACTACGTTATATCCTATCATACTTTACGTATCCATTAAAGGTAAAAATAGTTTATTTTTATAATTATGTGACGCCGTATTTTTTAGAAAAATAGTATTAAAAATTTAAAATACTTCCCCCTAAATCGATAAGATACTACTCAGCCCCATATGTCTAGCATTACTGTAAAAACTCTTATCTTACTAGTCTCATGATGATACTACTAACAATGATACGCAGCATCTTTCTTATGTGAGTGATACAGCGTACTTTAACTACTATGGTTTAAATGCCATTCTATATAAATGAGTATTTCTATCTCACAACACGTTTCCTTTTCTATAGCAAATTATATGTATGGCACTTCTTATTAGTGCTGCCTAATGCTTCACAAACAACACAAAAAATCGGCACAAAGGTTAATACCTTCATGCCGATTAACAGTTTGATAGCACTTAATAATGTAAACTACGTATTAATAAGTAATACAATTAGTCTCTTTTATATGGTTTTTGACCGATTTCATAGAAGTTGTTACCTTCAGTATCGCCTACAACGATGCATGGGAAATCTTCAACAGTCAATTCTGCCAATGCTTCTGGGCCTAAGTCTTCATATGCCAATACTTCATATTTTTTAATAGATTTAGCAATCAATGCAGCGGCACCGCCAACAGCAGCAAAATAAGTTGTACCATTTTTCTTCATAGACTCTACAACTTCTGGTTTACGAGATCCTTTACCGATCATACCTTTAATACCTTGATCAAGCATTGTTGGTGTGTACGCATCCATACGACCAGATGTAGTAGGGCCAGCAGAACCAATTGGATCACCAGGTTTTGCAGGTGTTGGTCCTAAATAGTACACAATTTTATTAGTCCAATCAATTGGCAATTTTTCACCACGTGCCAATGCTTCTGTCATAACTTTATGAGCTGCATCACGAGCTGAATAAATTTTACCAGTGAATAATATGCTATCTCCTACTTTTAATTTACGAGATACTTCTTCATTATAATCTTCAGTGTTAATGCGAATTGTTTCAGCCATTCTGAGTTCCTCCTATCAATTAAAGTTCTACGTGTGCATGACGCGCTGCATGACACATGATGGTAACAGCTACAGGAAGACCTGCAATATGAGTAGGACCCCATTCAATATTTACACCAATACAAGTAGTAGTACCACCTAATTGTGGTCCAATACCAGTTTTATTTACCATGCCAAGAATTTCTTCTTCAAGTTTAGCGTATTCAGGGTCTTTATGAGGTACATCGATAGGACGAAGTAACGCTTTTTTAGACATAACTGCCGCTTTATCCATAGTACCGCCAATACCGATACCAAGTACGATTGGAGGGCAAGGATTTGGGCCCGCATGTTTTACAATATCAAGTACGGCTTTTTTTACGCCTTCTACACCATCTGCAGGAACTAACATAGCTACATCAGATTTATTTTCAGAACCGAAACCTTTAAGTTCTACTTGAATATCAATCTTGTCGCCAGGTACGATTTCAGTGTAAATAATAGCTGGTGTGTTGTTACCAGTATTTTTACGATTGAACAATGGTTCAGCTACAACGGATTTACGAAGATATCCTTCAACATAGCCTGCTGCTACACCAGCGTTAACGGCTTCAGTAAGATCTCCACCTTCAAGATGTACATCTTGACCAATTGAAAGGAATACTAATGTCATGCCTGTATCTTGGCAGTATGGGCGATCTTCTTCTCGAGCAATTTCTGCGTTTTTAATGATTTGGTCTAATACAACGCAACCTACTGGAGATTCTTCTGTTTCACGACCTTTTTTTAATCCTTCATAAATATCTTGTGGTAAGTAGTAAGCAGCATCCATACATAATTGTCTAACCGCTTTTGTAATTTCTGCAACATTAATTGTACGCAAAATAATCCCTCCTCAATTAACATGATTTAGTCAAAACACTGAACATAAATCAACTCTATGAAATTATCATAACATGCTAAATAGGGTCATTCAAGGCACATACTATGCCGTTTTATCAAGCCATTTTCATTTATGAGAAACTTTATCATATCCACTATTCATAGACATTTATCTATCCAATACGAACATTTTTGATGTAATACATTTCTTTCGTCTAGCCACGGTATTTTACATGTCAAACTTTAATAGTCTGTATTTTTAATAGGATTTATCACAATGATTGTAAATAACTGTATTAATCAACATTCCTTCATTCATTTAAAAACTCAAAATTTCTAGCATCTTCTCTATGACAAGTAAACCATCGAGATTATTTTTTTGTAACCACAACAGTTTAATTTATATTTATTACCTCATACAAGGGTCCTGTATCTCTTCTTATTGATAGTAATTATCATATTTTTATAAATTTTTAGATCGTATACACACATATAGCTATTCTCAGAATCTGCTACTTAGAAAGAAAAATTTTTGATCATTTCTATCACAACATAAGTAACCATCTATTTTTTGACGTTTTACTGTCATGCCTGTCTATAGAGGTTATTAATAAACATGGTATCAGACCTTACTAAAAATAATCGTATTATGAATTTTTATCATAAGCATTTCAATCATAGCATACCTATAATTATGCATTTATGATATATATTACTCACTTTCTCCATTTTAAAATTACAATATATATGTATATATTATAATTAATAGGCTATATTTGCTAAATTTTACTCGATTGTCCATCGAGTCATTCTTACTGTGCTTATATAATGAATATAGCACTAAACGATACTGCACATCAGGCCATTCTTGTGCAACTTTCAGGCAAGAAATATCCTTACTCACCGTGGCAGAATGGTAAAGTTAAGAGAGGTCATAGAGAAGATGGAAAAATTTTATATGGCAGAAAAGTTTTTACAAGCGAAAAAGAATTCATCAAACAAGTAGAAAAACATGGAGCAAGATATAACAGTACAGCAAATACGACGCTTGACTTCAAACGCCCAAACTAAGTTGTATCAGAATAGTTCTCAATGTGTAACATATGTGTGAAAACTAAGACATAGATATATCAACATAGCGCAAATAGTATTGATTTTTAATCCCCTAATAAATAGATAGAAACGTACTTTTTACAGGTACTATTAGCCGTCTATGTCACACATAGTCAACGACTATAAAAGACGAGCAAAATCTTTTAAAAAAAAGACTTGCATTATTTCAACATATCACCTATAATAACAAATGTACTATTCCTCGATAGCTCAGTTGGTAGAGCAATCGGCTGTTAACCGATCGGTCGTAGGTTCGAGTCCTACTCGGGGAGCCATATGCGGCCCGTTGGTCAAGCGGTTAAGACACCGCCCTTTCACGGCGGTATCGGGGGTTCGATTCCCCCACGGGTCACCAATTATATATGGACGATTAGCTCAGCTGGGAGAGCGCCTGCCTTACAAGCAGGATGTCGGCAGTTCGATCCTGTCATCGTCCACCACATACAACAACGGCTATATGCCGTTGTTTTTTTCTTTATTGCACTAGGTATCCATATATTCTTTTTACAATTCATAGTGTTAGATGTATAGCACGTTTTGTCCTATTCCCTATTCCTACATCAATGCATACTAATTGATGATACCATATCAAACCTATATTCACTGTATGAAAACAACTCTTTTTCTAGTCCCTCATATTGTATCCCCTACATAACATACATAGTCCTATGACACGTACTATGTATGCGATTACTCGTTTCGTCAGAATGATACATATTATTATCACATTATCTAATAAATGTGCATTAAACAATTGTTTCTCATTTAATAATATGTTAACCAATTAAAATCAAACAAATGTATCGACGATAGGTCCTCACAGTCTATCAACTTACTAGGATTAGTAATGTTGTACCGCCATATTTTTATATCACCATCTTCATATCATCCTTGCAAGGGAAATAAAAAATTTTTTACAAACTTTTTTCAAAAAAATTTATTTATATGATATAATGGTATATATGAAATACAGTATCAAAAATTGTATTTTACACTTTTATAACTTCATATTGTCAGGGAAGCTGATGGAATGTCAGCGCTAGTCTTATTACAATGCTTGTTCTCACACGTCAGTGATGAAACAGTATGTATTCTATGTACGAATTGATATGCTTTTTTACGCAATCAATTCGGTAGTAAGTGCTAACTGTAATAGTGAATGCCACTATCATAACCTCTTGCAATGGGATGGTGGCCATGATGATCTTGAGCCAGGGTACTGACTTGTAATAATTATTACCGTACTATAAATACTTAAGTCAGTGCTTATATGCGGTTTTTCTTTATATACAGATATGTTCATATGTTGTTACATTTTTTATTAGTTCACATAACACTATAGTACTCTTTTTTATTTATTACTCATGAAATTAGCGTAAGAGAACTAACTCTATATGCGTATTAATTACTATGTGGACATAATGCATATAATATCTCTATATCGAGTCTTTTTTACACCAATAAATTACCACTCTACCTCATCATCACTATCGTTACCGTAATAAAACGAATGCTACAATCCATATCTCCCTTTGATGATTATGAAAACGTTACTAATTAAAAAGAAAGCAGGTTCATTATGTTTAACAAACAACTTCAAAAACGTATTGCCTTAGCCACTGTTTGCTTAGGTATGTGTGGCGCTTTATTCACTGGTTGCGGTTCCTCTACAGAACAACCAACTAAACAAGCAGCCGTTACTTGGAACGACAATTTAGATGGTAAAGATGTGCAAGGTTCTGTAACAACAGCTCCTAAAAAGGCCGTATCTCTATCCCAAGCAACTACAGAAATGATGTTAACATTGGGATTAGAAAATCAAATGGCTGGTACTGCGTTCTTAGAAGAACCAATGTATGCACCATTAGTTGAACAATATAAAAAAGTGCCTGTTTTATCCGATAAATGGCCATCCTATGAACAATTCATGGCTGTTAAACCTGACTTTGTTACAGGCTGGGGCGACACATTCAGTAAACGTTGGATTCCAGCTGACAAAATCTTATCACAACATATTCCTATCTTTGTGCCAGATTCCATGCAAGATACTGACGCTAATTTAGATACTTTATTTAACGATATGTTAAAACTAGGTGAAATCTTCGGTAAAGAAGAAGTAGCTCAAAAATGGGTAGATGGACAGAAAGAAAAATTAGCAGCGATTCAAAAGAAAATCGGCCAACAACCTACTAAACGCGTACTAGTATTTGACTCTTCTAATGACGAACCTTTCACTGTATTCGGTGGTTACACAGAAAACATTCTTAAATTAATCGGTGCTGAAAACGTTATGTCTGGTCAAGTGAAAGGTAAAACTTGGGGCAAAGCAAGCTGGGAATCTGTTATTGCTGCTAACCCTGACTACATCATCGTTGTTGACTATGACACAACAGAACTTAACAGCGATTCCTTCGAAGTACGTGTTCAAAAAATCAAAAACAACCCTCAATTACAATCGATTACAGCCGTTAAGGAAAACCATTTCATTAAAGTGAAATTATCCGAAATCACTCCAGGTGTACGAACTGTAGATGCTCTTGAACGTCTTGCTGCTACAATTCACGGTGCTAACTAATGTTGAACATCTATACAAAAGCATTGGGACTCATCGTCGCTATTTGTGCCAGCTTTATCCTATCCATTGGCCTTGGATCTGTATCAATTCCGCTTCATGATGTATTAGCCAATATCATGACGTTTCTACAAACAGGTACCTTACCACAGGATATTGTATCTACCATTTTATGGGAAGTTCGCGTACCACGCACACTATTTGCCATGTTATGTGGTATTGGCCTCTCCTTATGCGGTCTTGTACTACAAACGGTAACACGTAATGATCTCGCCGATCCTTACATTCTAGGTGTTTCATCTGGGGCTGGATTTGGCGCCGTAGGCACACTCATCTATGGCTGGTTAGCATTTATGACACCCTACGATCAATCTGTTGGTGCCTTTGTTGGAGCTGCCTTAAGTATGTTAGCCGTTGTTCTGCTTTCAGGAAAGCAGAATAACATCACGCGATTAGTCCTTGTGGGTATCGGAATTTCCGCCCTATTTTCTGCGTTAACGATGGTCATGATTTATGCCGCACCTCATGAAAACCAAGTACGCAGTGCCATGTTCTGGCTATTAGGCAGTTTTTCTGGTATTCAATGGTCTGCTATACCAATTACCTCTATAACTGTAATTGGTACCTTCCTCATACTCTTCTCCTTGCACCACGATTTAGATATTCTATTGTTAGGTCATACAGAGGCACAATACTTAGGATTACCGATCAAACGAATTCAATTAACCATTATTCTTGTTACTTCTATATGCATTTCCGTGCTCGTAGCCCATGCAGGGATTATTGGTTTTATCGGTTTAATTACCCCTCATTTGGCACGTTTCTTAATCGGTCCTAAGCACAAATCATTATTAGTATTCACTAGCTTGATTAGTGCCCTACTTATGATTTGGGCAGATGTAGTAGCGCGTAGTGCATTCCGACCTGAAGAATTACCGATTGGCGTATTAACATCGATTGTAGGGACACCTCTATTTATCTGGATTGTATGCAGACATCAACGAGGAGGCTCTTCATGTTAACAGTAGAACATTTATCGTACTCGATTCACGACAAATCGATTTTAAAAGATATTTCTTTACAAATAGAAGAACATACGATGACCGCCATTATTGGTCCTAACGGTTGTGGCAAATCAACATTACTAAATCATATAACGGGGCTACACCATTCAGAAAATACTGTTTTTTATAAAGGACAAGCTATTGAAACGATTCCACGCAAGCAGTTTGCTCGTGAGATTGCTGTCATGATTCAGCAGCACAATCCAACTGGTGATACGATGCTCGCCAAGGATATTGTATTGATGGGACGCTACCCTTATAAAAAACAATTCATGGACTATACAGAACATGATTTAAACATTGCCCATGAGATGATGGAAAAATATGGTGCTGTGCAATATGAAAACACGCCATTATATCAATTATCGGGTGGCGAACGACAACGTGTATTGATTGCGAAAGCCTTTACACAGGAACCGAATCTATTACTATTGGATGAGCCAACGAATCATCTAGATATTCACCATAAAATTAATTTAATGGAAGAATTAAAGAAATTTACTGGCACATCGATCATCATCTTACATGACTTGAACCTAGCGGCTCAATACTGTGATAACATCATTATGATGAAACATGGTGAAGTAGTTGCCCATGGCAATGCTACGGAAGTGATGACACCAGCCCTTCTAGAAGAGGTCTTTCAAGTTCCATTTTATGAAGCCTTTCATGATGATGGACGTCATCTATATTATTAGCGTCATTGTATACTAAGAATAGCCTATGAAAGAATAGATATCTACGCTTTCATAGGCTTTTTCTGAAATATATACGAACTTTCAATGCGAACATGCTTGCTATATGTATATTGCATCTCAACATGGTAAAAAATACGCCTATTCGTATCCCCTCCTAGTCAAAACTTGACGCTGTATATAATGGAGTAGATGTATAAACCGCATAGAATCTTTCAAAGCACTATCGATGGGAATTATTCATGCATACATACCAGAGCACATAGTGCCTAAGCCTATCACGATATGCTGCTCCTAGAATACTGTCCGTACATACATGATACATATGTAGAGTATACTCCAAGAAGATACTGTCGATACGTAGAGAGTAATTTATCAAGATACTATCGATGGGAATTATTCATGCATACATACCAGAGCACATAGTGCCTAAGCCTATCACGATATGCTGCTCCTAGAATACTGTCCGTACATACATGATACATATGTAGAGTATACTCCAAGAAGATACTGTCGATACGTAGAGAGTAATTTATCAAGATACTATCGATGGAGATGTGCATATTGTCATAATACGCATAGATACATTGGCACTTCTATCTATGTAGGCTTCGGAAACGTCGTTGCTACTTTCCCGTCCTCACGATTTATTCATTTTTTTATTATATATTATTATTATATTTTATAAATTATACTACTATTATTGTATTTGTAATCCACGAGGTATATATGAATTTTTCTAAGATGAATCTACTATCAACTCACGTTACTAGTGAAAGAGAACATCGCTCCCAAGTGCAACCTAAACCTATCGGAACAGGCATGGAGCGAAACAGGCATCGATACGCATCAAAAGTAGTGTATGCTACCCTAACGGTTATGATAGCTGGTGCATTGTATCATGTACCTACTGCACAAGCGGCATACGGCGAAGAGCTATATACACATATCCACCGCAGTACATCGGAAGAAACTGTGACGAAAACGGAAACTTCCTATGTAGAACACACCAGTACATCGACGACAGACATCATCAAGCCTCATGTGGATTTAAACTTGCCACGGATTAGTAAAAGTCAATTAAAAGAAGCCCGCGAAGCACTAGGATACATTGACTTACGTGAATCAAATCGATTAGCAGAATACAGTTATTTCCCTATCAAGGAACAAAATTTATATCCTATGGGCGTATTAGCAAAATTTAAAGATGGTAATCGTTGGGGCATTATTGATACAACGGGTACGGTGACAATTCCTGCGCACTATAAGGAATTGAAAGAACTACCCGATGGTACCTTCCTAGCAGGGAAGGATAAAAAACAACTAGACCATATTGACAAACATAATAAAAAGCTAGGTGATATGACATCTATCCCTTCCGATTGGTTACAACCTACATCGAAAGAGAATTTGTTACATCCACCGACTAACCTTGTTGAATATACACGTCAAGTAAGTACGTGGAAGGGAACCACCGTTGCCGACGCCCTATTAACCAGTGTGTTAAACGATGAATCCTTTGACACAACAACGCGCTATGGGGCCATCTTTCACGGCACAAAACGAGGCTACAAAGACGATCATGGCAATGTCATCATCGATGCCCATAATGATAAAGTGTATCCGATGACGCAATATGGTACCATTGTGGTTAACCAAGGGCTGACCAAATTTGTATCACCGACTGGCAACGTTCTCATTCAACCTGATCAATATATGGTAGGTCGCTTAGAACCACGAGAAGGATTATTGGCGTTACAAAAAACTACAAAAGACGGCTATGCGGTGTTTGATTTACATACAGGAAAGGCCTTAACAGACTTTAACTTTACCAGTCTCCTATTTTTAGGGCACGATCGCATGTCGGTACGACTAGGCGAATCCCACTATTTAGCGGAAGCTAGTACGGGCAAACTTTTAAAAAAATGGAGTGATACGGCCATCATCAGACCATTCGATAATACACCGTACACATGGTCCATCGATGGTAAGGAACGCAGTATTATCGATGTAGACGGAAATACGTTATACACGAGTCACAATACCATTTCTGGTACCAATCTATTTAAAAATGGCTACAGTCCTGCTCGACAAGGGAAAAAATGGGGAATTATCAAGCCAGATGGCACTTGGCTAGTACCGCCTACGCACGATAAAATCGTTATGTTATAGTCTTTCGAGTACAAATCGCGACACACGTCGTGCACCCGAAAGTCATACAATCTCCATTATAAAAACCTATATAACTACGCTCATTCCTTGATGAAAGTAGTTATATAGGTTTTTTATGTGCCTACGTCATGTCGCTACGTACAGATTATGAAAGTACTATGTGTATTTTTTATCTTCTCTATGTACAGCGTAATAATAATAGGTATCTAGTCTTCTTTATCGTATTTCTAATAACTTTAATTTACCAGTTTTCTGTTACATAGAAGGTAATTTCTTTTTTTATATAATCATCATAATAAAACCAATAACACATACAATACTTAATTAAAAAGTAAACAATAATTCGATCGTTACTTTCAAAATCATATCTACTAAAATTCTTAAGAAAAAAAGCTATATTCGAAGGCGTACTTGGATTGTATAAAGCATGTATCAGTTTATTTTCTAATGATTGTAAAGATTCACATACACCAATATATGGATGTAGGGCTTGTAAAAAAGAGCCTTTCGTATTTTTATCTGTTAAATCTATTACTAGTTGATTTGAGTTTTTCGAAAGCTTTCTTCGAAGACTATCATATTTATTGTCTGATAAATAAATAATTCTATTTTGGGGATAGGGCAGTGATTTATTTTCCTTATCATTTACATAAAAAACCTTAAATTCTTCCAAACAAGTTTTTGTATTAATAACATCTAGACTAACTAATGTTCTTGGTAAAATTTCTACAGGAAATAATGTATAAAACCAATAATTTTTTTCAAACTGCGTAGATGTTACATACAGTATTTTTTCTAAACCTTTTCGTCTCATGCATTTATCTATATTAAAAATAAAAATATAGATTTTTTATGTTTACATTTTCGAAGTCAAACCAATCCTCTATATAACTCGCAAACGCACGAGAATTACAATTCAATGGAAAATTAAAAATTTTTCCCATAAACTGAGTGAAATCACTCCATTTTTTTGTTTTTTTCCCCTCAATTTCTATAATCATATCTGTGGAATTATTAATATTGTTTTTTAAATCAAGATATTCGTTATAAGTAATTGCACGGAATTCAAATTCTTTTTTCATACTATAATTTTCCTCACTTTATTTTTATAAAATTTTTATAATGAGAATCAGTATAATATATACTCCCATCACCACCTACTACGAATCGCTCAGTATCTCGTTTTTTACCCGGCTCAGTGCTATTAACATCAAATTCTCTATAAGTAATCTTTTCCCCATATTTATCTTTTTCAGGTAATTTTATATCCTCTCTAATATCATTTTCCCATAATTTACCAGCTTTCATGTTTTTAGTATTTGGCAATTGGCCTTTCCACCCATGTTTTTCATATTTATAAAACATTTCCTTCGCATGTTCTGACAATTCATCAATTGTTCCTTTTGCTTAATTATAAAATGAAATTGAACACATAAAAAATCCATAGTGAACCTTGTGTTATGATTTAGGTGTCTAGTCTTGTTGTATACCCTATGTGCATGTAGTAAAGGTCACAGTTTTCTTGTAGACGCTTTTACAACGCTTGTTGGTATAATTTTCTGATGTCATCACCTGTAACCATCACCGGATTATTAGCAATATTGCCAGCGCCAACTTTTAAACAGTTCTCTACCATCCATGGAATGTCCTCAAAGGCAATGCCTAGGTCGGAAAGGGATAGGCGTAAGTCGATTTTCTCTAGTACCTGACGCAACACGTCGCCCACATCGCCGCCGTGAGTAGCGCCAAACAACTTGGCAATATGAGCAAATTTTTCAGGATTTCCCTGCCACGATGCATCGACACAGACTGGTTCAATGGCGGCCAAACCTTTTCCATGCGTAATATCTTTTAATCCACTTGCTGGATGTTCCATACCATGGGCCAATGTAACGCCCGCATTGTTAATGACCATGCCGCCAAACGTACTGGCGAGAGTGATGGCTTCCCATCCCTCTTTTATGTCCTCACCTTGGTAAACGGAAACGAAATGGTTCGCCCATAACGATAGGCCTTGGTAGGCGAAGGCATCTGTAATGGGAGAGGCACTCTTTGCCGTATAGGCTTCTATCAAATGACATAGGGCATCAAATCCTACGGATGCCAACACAGACCGTGGCATCGTTTGCATACATGCAGGGTCAACGATGGATACTTTCGGCACAATGGCACTACAACGCAAGGACTTCTTATCCCCATTTTCTGGATTCGTAAGTACACCGAAACCATTCCCCTCGGATCCTGTACCACACGTAGTTGGTACTACTACCAACGGTAAGGCCTTATCACTTCGTAACCGATTATAAATGTAGTCGTTAATATTCCCCTCATTCACCGCTAAAAAGGCAATACCCTTCGCACAGTCCATAATGCTACCACCACCTAGAGCAATCACCACGTCGCACTCTTCTTCTGTAGCAAGGCGTGCCCCCTCTTCAGCGGTAGTCGTCAACGGATTCGCTTGCACTTTGTCAAATAAAACGCTTTCAACGCCCACCTGGTGCAATGCATCTACCACACGGTCATACAAGCCTGATCGTTTCGCACTAGAGCGCCCCGTTACAATCAATGCTTTCTTGCCATAGGGCTTGGTCAATTCTCCAATTCTATCGACCATCTGCCATCCAAATTTTAGATTCACTGGTAAATAATAACTAAATTCCATAACAACCTCCATATATCCATCATGTTGCATCACATACGGCCACATGAAAGCGGCCTATATCACATCTACATAGGCTCCCTTTATATCTCGCCCACTTCAATAAGTTCATTCTTGTAATAGTACTCCGGTATGACCTCTACTTTACAACGTTTGTCTTGTAACAGTTGCTCCTGTTCGGAGGACAATAAAATATCCGATGCCCAAAAGAGAATGCTAGGCTCTTTTCATTATTCGTCCATATCATGTATCTGCGATTTTCCTATCTTATTTAGTTACATCGCCACATATTAGATTCGACGCATGTCAAGTGAGTGACACAAACTAGTATTATAAATCTATGATTGATTCATTAAGAAAAAATCCTCTACTCTAATGTATAAAATATTACCATTATCATGCTTAGAAATACTACATTTCCTTACAATAACAATCTTTATAATACATTATCTATTTACACTTTTTTATGTCGAGTTTATTGTACTATACATTGGTAAACCAATCAATTATAGATAAAAATTTCAAGTATCTCCGCCTTTTCCCAAGTGTTAAATTTAATTTTCAAGATAATTATGATTGCATCGATTATGTTACATAACATTTCATAGGATTTTTTAGAAATGTATCCTTGGTATTTCCTTTCTCCATTACATCGAATATTTTCATTTTATGATTGTAAAAACTATCCCAAACAAGTATAATACAAATATATAATGTACCAAACGAGTATGCATTATACTATATCTAGTATATAGCTAGTATAGCAACTTGTGCTCTACGTATATATCATACAGAGCATCCCTCGTAACAACTTTGATGTTCATGGAGTTGTTACCGTAATCAATGGAGGTTGTAGTAACCTGGTACTACAACTATTTTATAGGTAGTATGTATTGGAGGAGTAGAAGCGTATCATGGAAATAATGATTACCAAACGAGATGGTCGTGTAGAGCCACTTTCAGTGGAAAAAACAAAGCGAATGATCGCCTTTGCCTGTTTAGGCTTAGATGCGTGTGATCCATTGGAATTAGAAATGGATTCAAAATTGCAATTTGTAGACGGTATGACTACAAAGCAGATTCAAAAAATTCTTGTCCAAACAGCCATTGAAAAGGTGATTCAAAAAACGGATGATGGATTTGGTAATCAAGTCAATCGTATGAACCAAGATTGGCAGTTTGTGGCAGCTCGCTTATTCCTATTTGATTTGTACAAAGAAGCCGCTATTAATCGCCAATATAAAGCGTTTGGCTATGGAAATTTTCCTAATCTGGTACATACCTTGGTGGAGAAAGAAAAATATGCCCGCTTCTTTGTCGATGCGTACACACCGGAAGAGTTGCAAGAATTGGGCAATTACATTCAGCCGAAACGAGATTATCTATTCAATTATGAAGGGATTAAATTATTAGCCGACCGCTATTTAGTAAAAGGCTATGATAAAGAGATCTTCGAATTACCACAAGAACGATTCATGGCGATTGCCATGCATTTAGCCTTAGTGGAAGGGGATAAGAAAGTAACATTTGCCAAAAAATTCTACGATTTGATGAGTCAATTAAAGATGACTACCGCTACGCCTACATTAGCCAATGCGGGAACTCCGTTCCATCAATTATCGAGTTGCTTTATTTCTGGCGTAGATGATAACTTGTGGTCCATTTATGATGTGAATGCGAAATTCTCTCGCGTATCCAAACACGGAGGCGCCCTCGGCATTTATCTAGGAAAAGTACGGGCCTTACACAGCGATATTCGCGGCTTTAAAAATTCTTCTGGTGGCGTGATTCCTTGGACTCGATTATATAACGATACGGCGGTTGCCGTTGATCAGCTTGGTAAACGCAAAGGGGGCGCTACTGTTACCCTCGATGTGTGGCACAAGGATTTCTATGAATTCGTTGAACTACGAACTAACAATGGCGATGATCGTCGCAAAGCGCATGACATCTTCCCCGCTCTATCGATTCCCAACATTTTTATGGAACGCTTAGAAAGACGGCAACCGTTCACGCTCTTTGATCCCCACGAAATTCTAATGGTGAAAGGATGGGCCTTAGAGGATTTCTATGATGATGGGGACCAGAAAGAATTTACTAAGCGCTATATAGAATGTGAAAAGGATCCTAATATTCATGGTACGGAGGTCATGGCATTAGACATGATGAAAAAGATTATGCGCAGTGCCGTAGAAACGGGGACCCCGTTCATCTTCTTCCGCGATACGGTCAATGCGGCAAATCCAAATAAGCATGCAGGTATGATTTACGCCTCGAATCTATGTCATGAAATCGCACAAAATGTAGGCTTTACAAAATTACTTGACGAGACGGTCAATGAAGAAACTGGTGAATTAATAACGCGCACAGCTACTGGTGATATGGTAACGTGTAATCTAAACTCTATCAACTTGGGTAAAATCACCGATGAGGAACTAGAGGAAAACATTGCTCTTCAAATTCGAATGCTGGATAATGTCATTACTATCAACCAAGCACCTGTACCAGAATCGCGAATGACATCCGATAAATATCGTGCTATTGGTCTAGGTACATCTGGATATCACCATTATCTCGTTAAACATGCGATTCAATGGGAAACAGATGAACATATTGCCACCGCCGATCGCTTGTTTGAAAATATCGCCTATGCCGCCATTAAAGCTTCCATGGAATTAGCCAAAGAAAAAGGGGCTTATCCTGCTTTTAAAGGATCCGAATGGGAAACAGGCGCCTACTTTATCCGTCGTGGCTATACGTCACCTCGTTGGCAGCAATTAGCAGCCGATGTGAAACAGTATGGTATTCGAAACGGCTATTTATTAGCCATTGCCCCAACGGGCAGTACATCTAATATTGCCAATACGACGGCCGGTATTGATCCAATCTTTAAAAAATTCTTCGTAGAAGAAAAGAAAGGGAGCATTACACCTAAGACAGCCCCTGATTTAGATAACACTACATTTTGGCTCTATAAAGAAGCGCATACGATTAATCAGCAATGGAGCATTAAGGCCTGTGCCACTCGCCAACGCCATATCGATCAAGCACAATCTTTTAACTTATACATTACCCCTACGATGAAAGCGAAAGAAATTTTAGATTTGTATATGGAGGCGTATAAGCAAGGCGTGAAAACGATCTACTACATTCGCAATCAGTCATTGGAAATGGATGAATGCACGAGTTGCTCCAGCTAATCGAGAGGACGAAAAACAAACTTATAATCTATGAACGAATACGAGGTAGCTATGAAACAGAAATTAATCTTTAACGAACATGGTGATCGCGGTACGCAGGGTATGATTGGTGGTAATACCACCAATCTACGCGAGTGGAATCGCATAAAATATGATTGGGCCCATACCATGTATCGCACCATGTTAAATAATTTTTGGATTCCCGAAGAGATTTCCCTAAATGAAGATGTTAAACAGTTCCCCTATTTAACGGACAGTGAACGACGGGCCTTTGATAAAATTATTTCCTTTTTGAATTTCTTAGATTCTATACAGACTGAAAACTTGCCGAATTTAAGTCGCTATATTACGGCGGCCGAAGTATCTTCCCTGCTTAACATCCAAGCCTTTCAAGAGGAAATTCACGCCCAAAGTTACTCCTATATTTTAGATACGGTTACCAATCCGATTACGCGGGACAGAATTTATGATGAATGGCGTAGTGATGAAATATTGCTCGATCGAAACCGTTTCATTGCCGACGCGTACCAACGTTTTAGCGATGATCCGTGTGAACAAAACTTTCTCCGTTCCATCATTGCCAACTATATCCTAGAAGGCATTTATTTCTACTCTGGATTTAGTTTCTTCTACACCTTAGCTCGTCAAGGCAAAATGACTGCTACTAGCACCATTTTCAAATATATTAACCGTGATGAAGTGACTCACTTAGTATTATTCCAAAATATAATTCGTGAGCTTCGTGTAGAACGACCAGATTTATTTACCGATGCCTTTAATCAGGAAATTACCGACATGATTCGCCAAGGGGCTGAAAATGAAATTGCCTGGGGTCAATATGTAACCGATGACAAAATACTAGGTTTAAATAATGTACTCATTGAACGATATATTAAATATCTTGCCAATATTCGGTTAGAGGCTATCGGTCTTCCTCACTTATATCCTGATATTACCACTCATCCTATGGAATGGATTGAAGGTTTTTCCAATCTAAATAATACGAAAACTGATTTCTTTGAAGCCCGTGTTACCAATTATACGAAAGCGGCGGCCTTTGATTTTGATGATTTAGTGTAATACTTTATCACAGGCTTAAACGGCTATCACCAAGAAAATCATTTAAAAATACTGCCTACCCTATCTAGTATGGGCAGTATTTTTTATTCCTTTTTCCTACTTATCTATGATTTCTAATTGCTAATCTTCAAAAATCTATCGTTACCAGTCGTACGGTCACACCATCAGCCTAAACAATGGAGCATCTTACGATTATTAATAGTAAAAATACTGTCAGCATGATGATCTACAAAATCAAGCTAACCTTGTCTAATTCATTCGACTGTATATAAGATACAACGTACCTCATTCCTATGTCGTGTGCCCATACGCATAGGTAGCTTAGAAAACGTGTGACTCTGTACTTACTCGACTTCCTACGTTAACTACCGCATAGGTAACTTAGAAAACATGTCTGCAAAGAAATTATATACGGCGTTTGTTAACTACCGCATAGGAATATGTAATTTTCTAGGTTTGTACATAGGTTATGTTTGTGAAAATGATATTTATTGTTATATTTTATGAAAAATACTTGCTATTTTTTTACCAAGAGTTATATAATAAACATATCATATTAAGAAGGGAGTTATCATGATGAACAGAATCGTGTCTAATGCAATACAATACAATAGTGCATACGCATACTTTTGGTACTTTACTCAGTCTACGGGTAAAGGCTATTTGAGTTGCACTGATTCAGTTCTGACAGTGATAGCTTAATATAGTAAAGAGCTACCCGTAATTGGGTAGCTCTTTTTTTATTATCCCTAGCAAGCCTTGCTAGCGTCCCCTGTTAATAAGAGAGAGTCATGAGAATCTATGTCGATTAGTACGCATTCTTCACATACACTACGCCTATTCGTGGCCTACCTATCTCATAGGTAACAGTGTCCGTGATGAAACGTAAAATCGTCGAAGCAGCCATCACACATATGGGAGGAGAAAATTATGATTATTACATTACACGCTAACGCAAATCCAGAACAAGTAGAAGAATTAAAAGTATTACTAGAAAATTTAGGCTTAGTCATTCATCCTGTAAAAGGTGCTAATTATAATATTATCGGTTTAATCGGTGATACTAGTGCCTTAGATGCTAGTCTTATTGAATCATTGGAGATTGTAGATAAAGTGACACGTATTCAAGAACCTTTTAAAGGAGTAAACAGAAAATTCCATCCTGAAGATACTATCGTAACAGTCGGCAACGTGCCAATCGGTGGCGGTCATTTTGCTATTATGGCTGGCCCTTGTTCTGTAGAATCCGCTGAACAAGTTACAGAAATCGCACGTCGTTGTAAAGCGGCTGGTGCTCAAATATTACGTGGTGGGGCTTTCAAACCACGCACATCCCCTTACTCCTTCCAAGGAATGGGGCCTAAAGGACTAACTCTGTTAGCTGCTGCTAAAGAAAAAACAGGTATGCCTATCGTATCGGAAATCATGGATGCCACTGATTTACCATATTTCATTGACGCTGGTGTCGATATGTTACAAATTGGTGCTAGAAATATGCAAAACTTCTCCCTATTGAAAGCAGTAGGCAAAACTAACATTCCCGTTTTATTAAAACGTGGATTATCCGCCACCTATGAAGAATGGTTAATGGCTGCCGAATACATATTCGCAGGTGGTAACCACAATATCGTATTGTGCGAACGTGGTATTCGCACCTTTGAAACTAAAACGCGCAACACATTAGACATATCCGCCATTCCTATGATTCATGAATTAAGCCATTTGCCTATTATCATGGATCCTAGCCATGCGGCTGGTATGAGTCGCTTCGTTCGACCACTCTCCCTAGCTTCCACCGCTGGTGGTGCTGATGGTCTTATGATCGAAGTCCACAACGATCCAGCTCACGCCTTATGCGATGGTCCTCAAGCAGTAAAACCTGATGATTTTGATCGATTAACAAAAGAAATTTTTGCCATTCGTCAATCCGTGAAAGAAACCATCTCTATGTAATTAGCTAGGTTGAGGAGTTTACTATGAATACCATTCCTGTCCACGCATCACAACCCTATACGGTCTATATAGAAAATGGTTTATTACAACAACTAAAAAACTATGTGCCCACTGTAAAAGCCCCTTGCCAAGTAGCCATTATCACCGATGATCGAGTGAGCGAGTATTATCTACATACAGTCAGCTCTCAACTAACTATCGCCGGCTATACGGTGTGCCACTATCTATTCCCTCATGGAGAATCTTCCAAAAATGTGGAAGAACTCATCAATATGGTGGAATTTCTTGCAGAAAAGCGCTTTACTCGCTCTGATTTAATCGTTGCCCTCGGTGGTGGCGTTGTTGGCGACATGGCGGGGTTTGCAGCAGCCACCTATTTACGTGGTATCGACTATATACAGATTCCTACCAGTCTATTAGCAGCTGTTGACTCATCGGTAGGTGGTAAAACGGCCGTCAATTTACGGCACGGCAAAAATTTATGGGGTGCATTCAAGCAGCCCATTGCCGTATTCTGTGATCCTACCACACTACGTACCTTGCCTGAGAAAGAATTTATCAATGGTTGTGGAGAAATTATAAAATATGGCATGCTCGGCTATCCTCAATTACTAAATGCCCTTGAAAAAGAACCGCTCACTCCGTCATCTACGATGCTAAATGATATCATCGCCCAATGTGTCGAGGCCAAGGCACTCATTGTACAGCAAGATGAGCGGGAAAGTGGCGTGCGCCAATTGTTAAATTTTGGCCACACTTTTGCGCATGGCATTGAACTAGCGAGTCACTATACGGTGTCTCATGGCTATGCGGTAGCCATAGGAATGATGCTCATGACCCACGGAGCAGTTGCCGTAGATGGTCTAGATAAAGCCGTCGCCGATCGACTCCATCGATTGATTGAATCTCATCAATTGCCTACTACGACAACGATAGATGCGTCTACATTACTCGAGCTAGCTAAAAATGATAAAAAAAGTCGTGGACAAACTATCAATATTATTATCCCTACTGATTGGGGCCATAGTAGGATAAAACAAGTAACCCATGAGGAGTTACGTCACTATCTAGAGCCTACTAAACCGACTCATGTATAGTGTGATACAATACATATATACTGTAACGCTACGTATATTCCTATCACCAGATTTGAATGCGCATCCATAGTGATAGGATGTATGACTCATGAGTCGCCACATCCTATATACGTAATGATTTTGTCAATTCATACATACCTATACGATACAAAATAGGAAGGTTTCCTTCCTATAAGGGAGATATTATGCAGTCTATTACTAACGCTATTCCTACAGGTACCATTGCAGCTATTCCTGCTAAAGCCCATGCCCATCGTGCGTTAATTGCGGCCGCTTTAGCCAATGAACCGTCTACGATTCTATTAGCGCGCAGTTCCCAAGATATTGATGCTACAATGGATTCACTATGCGCCTTAGGGGCCCATATTTCCTATGAGAATGGAGCTGTTCAAGTAGTACCAGGGAAACCACCCCTACACGGTGCCATTGTTCCCAATGAATCCGGCACTACCTTGCGATTGTTATTACCCGTAGCCGCTTCTCTATGTGATAGAGTCGATGTGGATGCAAAAGGTCATTTACCCCAGCGCCCCTTAGAGCCTTTACTTCAAGAAATGGCCTCTCACGGCGTTACCTTTTCACAGGCTGCACCGCCTTTCACCATGACTGGTCGTTTAGAAAAAGGTACCTATACCATGGTAGGCAATGTGAGCAGTCAATTTTTCTCTGGTTTATTATTGGCTGCCCCACAACTGGGCCATACAACCATTATAAGTAGTACGCCCCTAGAATCTTATAACTATGTAGCATTAACTATCCAAGTAATGCATGATTTTGGTGTGTCCGTAGTAGAAGAAGGGCGCACTAAATTCATCATACCTAGTACATCTACGTTCATAGGACAGCAGAATTATGCCATTGAAGGCGATTGGTCCAATGCTGCCATTTGGCTAGTAGGATCCGCCTTAACGGGCCAACCAATTACGGTTACCGGTCTCGATCGAGATTCTATCCAAGCCGATTGTCAAATTACTCGCATTTTAGAAAGTGCAGGATGTCACCTTGTATGGAACGGGCGTCAAGTGACGTGTCATGGTAACGCAAAGAAACCATTACGAGTCGACTTAGGTCAAATACCAGATTTATTACCCGTATTAGCTGCCTTAGCGTGTGGTATTCCTGGAGAAAGTGCCTTTATCAATGGTCAACGATTGCGCTTTAAAGAATGCGATCGCCTAGATGCTATCTACCACATGGTACGAGCACTGGGTGGTAGTGTTCGCATGGAAGGCGACAACTTATATATACAGGGTACGGGGCATCTCACAGGCGGCACAGTGAATTGTTGTCACGATCACCGCATCGTTATGGCTGCCACCTTAGCGGCACTCATTGCCAAAAATCCTGTACAATTTAACGATGCAGAGGCAATTCATAAGTCCTACCCAGAATTTTTTAACGATTGGAACTATTTAGGAGGTAAGGCGTATGTCATCTAGTTTTGGAACAACAATTACCGTATCTACCTTTGGTACCTCACATGGTCATGCAATTGGTGCCATCGTTGATGGGCTTCCTTGTGGTTTCACCGTCGATATGAAAGCACTAGAAGCATTTATAGCTCGTCGTGCACCAGGAAAAAGTCAATTACACACCCAACGCAAAGAGGCTGATACACCTCAATTTTTATCGGGTATAGTCGATAACACATTGAGTGGATCCCCCTTAGCCTTTCAAATTCTAAATACATCCCACCATTCTCAGGATTATCAAGATCTACAAGATATACCCCGCCCTTCTCATGCAGATTATACAGCTCGTCTCCGCTATGGTGATCACGTCGACATGCGTGGAGGCGGTCATTTCTCTGGTCGCTTAACGGCACCCATCTGCGTGGCTGGAGGTATTGCACTACAAATTTTAAAAGCGAAAGGGATTACCGTGGCTGGCCACATCAAACAACTAGGACCGATTGTAGATACATCGATCAATTTGGTTACGCCCGATATAGACGCCTTGGTGGCTATATCGGGAGAAACGATTCCCATGGTCTCTCCTAAAGCTCGTGCTGATGCAGAAATGCTCATAACTCGCCTGCGTCAAGACTGTGATTCTATTGGTGGTATTATTCAAGTTGTGGTTACTGGATTTCCTAAAGGCATCGGCAATCCCAATTATGATGGTCTTGAAAATCGATTAGCCAAAACGGTCTTTGGCGTACCTGCCGTAAAAGGCATTTCCTTTGGCAGTGGTTTTGCTGGTTGTTTAGAGCGAGGTAGCGAACAAAATGATCCTTTCACCATAGTCGATGGAACCATTCGAACTACAAAAAACAATAGTGGTGGCATTCAAGGTGGCATTTCTAATGGCATGCCTCTCATCATGCAAGTGGGTATCAAGCCAACGGCCTCTATTTTTAAACCACAACAAAGCGTATCGTTAGGAGAAAAAACCGAGAAAACGCTCATCATTAAAGGGCGTCATGACCCTTGTATCGTACTCCGTGCAGTCCCCGTCATGGAAGCCATCACGGCCTTAGTCTTATTAGATTTTTTAGCCCCCGTTCATGAATACAACAACGAACCCTAGATAGATACAATTTGCCAAGCGAATGTTATACTTTCTACGTACTGTAACCATTACCAAAGGAGATCTCATGAGCCTAGACGATTTACGAAAAGAAATTAACGCTCTCAACGAAGAGCTACTCACCTTATTCAAGCGACGTATGGCCGTATCTAAAAAGGTGGCAGAAGAAAAAGCACACATTGGAAAAGCCGTCTATGATGCCAAACGCGAGCGGGACATACTAGATATGGTCACCGCCAAAGCTGGCCATGATATGGATTTATATGCACGTCGCTTTTTTCAAAACATTTTCAGTCTAAGTCGCACCTATCAAGCGGAGCAATTGTTCAAAGATACAGAATTTTCTAAACGCATTGAACGTGCCGTAAAAGCCTCTCCTAAGTTACCACCTCAACGTGGAGCGGTAGCCTGTGCAGGCATATTTGGTAGTAATGCCCAACTAGCTTGTGATAAATTATTGCCCTTAAGTCAAATTCTCTATGTAAATTCCTTTGCCTCTGTGTTTGAAGCCGTCGAATCAGGTGTCTGTGAATTCGGCGTATTGCCCATTGAAAATAGCTCTAACGGTTCTGTCAAAGAAGTGTACGACTTGTTAGAGAAAAAAAACTGCTACATCGTTCGCGCTACGAAACAGTGGATTTCTCACGATTTGTTAGCAGTGCCACAGGCATCCCTTGATACGATTCGCACCATCTATTCCCATCCGCAAGCACTTGGTCAGTGCAGCACTTTTTTAAAAGGGTTAGAACACGTAGAACTAAAAGAATATGCCAATACGGCGATGGCCGCACAATTTGTAGCAGAATCGAAGGATCCCACTATAGCCGCGATTGCTGCTCCTATTTGTGCAGATATCTTTAATCTAACGCCACTAGCTAGACATATTCAAAACAATGACAACAATTATACTCGTTTCATTTGTATCGCGAAAACATTAACCGTATATCCAGGGGCCAATAAAATTAGCTTGGTCAGTACGGCCCAGCATACACCGGGTGGTCTAGTTTCCTTATTGAGTAAATTTGCCGATCTAGGTATGAACTTGACGAAGCTAGAAAGTCGCCCTATTGAAGGTCATAATTTTGAATTTCTATTCTACTTAGATTTAGAAGCGTCCCTCATTGACCCTAATGTACGTGCATTACTATCTGATCTCGATGCAACACAGGATAAATTTAGATTACTAGGAAACTACCCAGAAAGTTAGGTATCTTATGAAGTTTGGACTACTCGGCATGACCTTAGGTCATAGTTATTCGCCACGCATTCATCACGATCTTGGCGATACAGGCTACGAATTATTTGAATGCGATCCATCACAATTATCTACATTTTTTAAAGATCCCGCCTTACAAGGTCTTAACATTACCATTCCCTACAAGGTGAAAGCCTTGAAAGCGTGTCATACCGTGTCTGCCATCGCCAATCGCATTGGCTGTGTCAATACAATGGTACGCCAAGAGAACGGTCAATGGTATGGTCATAACACTGATTATGACGGTTTTATCTACATGTTACGACGTGCACATATTCCTATCAAAGGCAATCACTGTTTAGTGTTAGGAGATGGAGCCACTTCAAAAACAGCACACGTAGCACTCACAGATTTAGGGGCCCGCTCAATCACACATATGTCACGTCATACGCCGCCTACCTACGATGCTATCGAACAATTCTATGAAACGACGCAAGTTATTATTAATACAACCCCCGTCGGTATGTATCCTCATAATCCTGATACGCTCATCGATGTAGGAGCATTTCATCATCTAGTAGGCGTTAGTGATGTTATCTACAATCCCCATCGTACGGGCCTACTCATCCAAGCAGACTCGATCGGCATCCCCTCTACAGATGGATTACCCATGTTAGTTGCCCAAGCCGTCTATGCAGCCAAACTCTTTCAGGGGCAAGACTATGATGACCATACAATTGAAAGCATCTTGCAATCCCTTCGCCAAGAATTAGAAAATATTGTTCTAGTGGGTATGCCTGGTGTGGGAAAGACAACTGTCGGTCGCCAATTGGCAAACGTGCTCCATCGGCCTTTTTATGACAGTGACGACGTATTTCTTAAAGAAACGGGCCAAAGTAGTAGTGCCTATATCAACATGTATGGAGAGGCGGCTTTTAGGGAGAAAGAATCCGCTATTCTACGAGAACTTGGTACAAAAACGGGCGTAGTCATTGCCACTGGCGGTGGTTGTGTTACAGTGCCTGAAAACTATATGTATCTGCGTCAAAATGGACGTATATACCAGATTACACGCCCCCTAGAGGAATTAGACATGACAGATCGACCACTCTCAAAAGGTGGCCTTCCTGCCTTACATCGACTGGCGACTATCCGTACGCCTATGTATGAAAGCTTTGCACAACGCACCATCTCTAATCGAGTTGTATCTGAAACCGTTGCCTTAATTAAGGAGGATTTCTATGAAAGTATTAGTCATTAATGGACCTAACATCAATTTACTAGGATTACGAGAGCCTCATATATATGGCCATACTACCTATCATACATTGATTAAAATGATAGAAGAAAAAGCACGCACCCTAGGTATAACAGTCACATGCTTTCAAAGTAACAATGAAGGAGATATAGTGGATGCAATTCAAGCGGCTCGCTACCCGAGAGTAGTCGTATCATCAAATCCAGATATTACTTCAATTGGTATAAAAGCACCTTTTGATGCAATCATTATCAATCCTGCCGCGTATACCCACACGTCGGTAGCCATTTTAGATGCCTTACAAGGCGTACAACTACCCACCGTAGAGGTGCACATTTCTAACCCCCGCCAGAGAGAATCATTTCGTCATACTTCCTACGTAGGTATCTATGCAGAAAAGACTATCCTAGGGGAAGGATTAGAGGGCTATCTACACGCATTAGAATATATAGCAAATACCTATCAACCTACTACATAAGACGTGGCACGATAGTGGAGAATCTACTATGCATAATGTAATACCTATGCTTCAAGCTATGATAAAAACTATGAGAATGAAAGAAATATGACGGTCAATTTTCAATTTGTCTATCATAAGAATCACAAAAAATATATCACATAATATCTTACTACTAGATAATAATGCTATATCTTATATACACCAATAAATAATACTATAGTAAAATTTAATTATAAATTGGATACACTATATAAAAACTTACTTATAAAGTAAAAACAACGCATAAGAATGGATCATAAAATTCCTACTATACACTATATTGTGATGTAGTATCTGACCAATTATCACCATGAACTACATTCACCAGCATGAAACTACATAGAAATACGCATCGTCGGCACACAAAAAAGCACTTACCCAAAGGTAAGTGCTTATCACTTAATCAGCAACTTCCTATCCTCCCAGGCCGTCGCCAGCCAAGTACTTTCGGCG
>NZ_CAMUMS010000006.1:0-138608 GCF_947090115.1 Veillonella montpellierensis | reverse complement strand
GACAAGCAAATTAAAACAGCTCATGCCTGAACTGTATTAGTATTGTATCCTATTGGACTATAAATTGCAAGAGGATTTTTAATTATTTTTGGTAGTCGTCTCTGTAGTAATCAAACATTTGTGACACATAAGACGGAAAATAACATCGCAGTGCGTAGCTATAAAGTATTTTGATGTCAAAATACTTTATAGCCACGCAAGACTGTATGGTATCAACAAAAATAAGGGGTTACAGAATTATCTGTAACCCCTATTTAATCAACTTGGTGCGAATTGAGTGTTTACACTATAAATTTAGCACTATTGCTATATCATTTAACCTCTACATAAGAAAAGGGGCAGATAAGGGACAAACTATTATTTATAATTTATCGAACACAATGTAAAATTTCCTTACAAAAAGGACTATCATATTCGATAATCCTTTTGTAATTATTATTTTTCTAGTTTCCCATATAACCGTTCCATGCCTTGGCGTGTTACTAACCACATTTTACCTGATTTTCTACATTCTACATCTATTTCTAATCGTGGTGGGCGTCCTTGAACGCCCGTACATAGTCCCTTTAGTGTACTAGCTGATAGATTCCACTGTTCTCCTGCTTCTTGTGTTGTCATAATATCTTCTATTTTCATTTTTTCATAACCTTTATAACTGCCATTAATACTAATGTAGTCGCTAATACACCTGTTACAATTGATAAAACAAGTAAGCCTTGCATATTGCCTCCTTATATTTTAAAATATTATTAGAAAAGCGGAGGGGCTTTCACCCGCCCGCTTTTTAGTCTTTGCTAACAAGTTTTAAAATGATGATTGCTAGTGTCAGTAGCGTTAACTCATTTATTAAGCTTGTTAGCTCTTTTATTATGTCTATCATCATCACCTTCTTACACATATATTATATCGTATATGCGGTATAATATATGTGTTTTTTATTATATTTGCAAAAAAATAAGCCTACTAACATAGTTTTCACTCTATGCTAGTAGGCTCTTTTATTAGAACTAATTCTTTACAACCAAATATATGCCCGTTCACTTAATAAAATAGTAAGTAGTTTACTATTTCTACATTCTCTATTCACTCGTATAATTCTTTTTTTCTCATTTAAGTATGTTTCTGCTTTTATGAATCCGTTTTGTGTTATCGCTGACGATTCTTGTTGCTTTTAAAGTTCTAATTTACTAGTTCTAATTTCCTATTCTATTCGTTTATTATACGCTTCGTATGTATTACCATTAGACCATACCACCTTACGATATAAATTTAGTTTAGACTTGATAGAATCAAAATCTTGTTCACTAATGCATCCAATTGGCGACATATCCGAGACTGCCCATGTAAACTCAACATCATTTTCTTTTAATGACTTTAGCGGTCCTTGTGATTGGTTCAATGTGTCCTTGCTATACTTTACAGCTAGTTCCGCACCAGTATAGGCCAACGAACGAGGAAAGTCTGTTCTATGGCAATAGTCCATGCAATCCAGTACAAACTTTTCAGCAAAGGAAGAAATAAGCTCTAGGCTCTTTTTATCCATGGTCGTATCAAGCATAAACAACATTTGATTAGCTGTATCTGCAATACACTGTACCGTCTCTTCATAACTTATATACTTCACATTTGCCATACCCCACCTCCTTTTGGATATTAAAAAAGCAACCTATGCAGAGTGCTTAAACATATCATGATGTGCATTGTAAAATTGTTTAAATTCCATCGATGTATCTCTTAATAGGTATGCAAAATATTCCACCGCTTGGCTTTCATTATCAAAGTAGCGATTTTCATAAATCTCATTACGTTCAGTCCAGTACACGGATATGCCTCTAGGCGTATAATCTAATGCTATTGTCACTGGTGTAAGCGGTGTTCCATCATCATCTATATTATAAGTATTCTTAGGAATATGGTTCTCCACAAGTAATTGTTTGAGCTCTTTAACATTCATCTTACTATATCTCCTTTAAATACTTATTATCTAAATAATATTGAATACTTTCTTTGGTTTTATGCTGAATTTCTCCGCCAATTTTATTAAATGCTGGTGTAATAACGCTAGTTTGTACTGGTAGTGGCTTAACAACTATACACTGATGTTCATTATCAGTATATTCTGCTTCAGTATAAGGCACAGTTCTATTTACAAACGGTGTTCCTGCTGGTGCAGTATATTTTTCTCTAGTTCTACCATATCGAGTTATTTTAGTTCCTACCAACAAAACTTCAGTCCAAGTTTTACCAATTGCACCGCCATTAGTAGACTAGAGAAGAAACTCTTTCCCGTTTGAATCCGGGTAGGAAAACCATCTTTTTCCCTTATCTTTACCTAAAGTATAACCAAGCTCTTCTAACTCTTCAATAGCTTTTTATGACTTTCTTTTAATGACTTTAACGATCCTTGTGACGGGTTTAATGTGTCCTTGCTATACTTTACAGCTAATTCAGCACCAGCATAGACCAACGAACGGGGGAAGTTCGTTTTATGGCAATAATCTATACAATCTAGTACGAACTTTTCAGCAAAGAAAGAAATAAACTCTAGGTTCTTTTTGTCCATGGTCGTATCAAGCATAAACAATATTCGTTTAGCTGTATCTGCAATACACTGTACCTCCTCTTCATAACTTATATACTTCACATTTGCCATATTCCACCTCCTTTTGGGTATTAAAAAAGCACCCTATGCAAAGTGCTTGTTTTTTAAATAATTTTTGTAATCGGTACTAAGTCCTTCTAATAAATAAAGAAAATATTTGACAGCTGTCTCTTCTTCTTTAAAATATTTTATTTCATAATCTACATATCGTTCTGTATAATATACACAAATCCCTTTAGGAGTACTTTCTAATACAACTCCGCCAGAAGTAACTTCTGACCCATCATGCTCTATATTATATGAAGTTTTAAAAATGCCAATTCTTGGTAACAACTTTTGTAATTCCTTGATATTCATATCAAAATACCTCTTCTAAATATCCAGTGTTTAGATAGTGTAAAATTGGTTTATCAACTTTATACTGTATTCCACCGCCTACTTGATTAAATGCGGGTGCAACAACGCCTACCTTGACCGAGAAAAGCTTTATTACACGATATATATGCTTATTCTTAACATGTGTTTTCTCATCATGAGGCATTCCTCGATATGAGAATTCTGTTTCTAATGGAGCCGCATAACTTCCTGCTACCCCTCCATATCGAGATACACAACATCCGATGGGTAACTTACTATCCCATAACTCGCCTACAGCTCGATTATTTGGTGGATACAAAGGCATCCCCTTATCTGTAAACCATCGATTAACTTCACTTTTACCTATAATATACTCTAGCGGTTTAAACTCTTCAATAGCTTTTTATGACTTTCTTTTAATGACTTTAACGGTCCTTGTAATTGGTTTAATGTGTCCTTGCTATACTTTACAGCTAGTTCAGCACCAGTATACACCAACGAACGAGGGAAGTCTGTTCTATGGCAATAGTCAATGCAGTCCAGTACAAACTTTTCAGCAAAGAAAGAAATAGGCTCTAGGTTCTTTTTGTCCATGGTCGTATCAAGCATAAACAACATTTGATTAGCTGTATCTGCAATACACTGTACCGTCTCTTCATAACTTATATACTTCACATTTGCCATACCCCACCTCCTTTTAGGTACTAAAAAAGCACCCTTTTGATTTGGGTGCTTATGCAACATGATCCGCAGTATATTTTCTGTAAGCTTTAGAACTACCCTCTAGCAAATGCAAGAAATAATTAACCGCTTCTTGTTCATCTGCTATATCTCGCCGTTCAAACACTTCATTTTTTTCAGTCCAATATACCGAAAACCCTTTAGGAATTCTTTCAAAAATGATTGTACCTGGCACAATAGGCGTAGGACTGTTATCAATATTATATGAGCTTTTAGGTACGCTGATTTTAGGCAATAATGCTTTAATTTCTTTAATTGTCATAATAATCAATCTCCTTTAAATAGCCTTCATCTAAATAATACTGAATACTTTCTTTGGTTTTATACTGAATTCCTCCACCAACTTTATTAAATGCTGGTGTAATAACGCTAGTTTGTACTGGTAGTGGCTTAACAACTATATACTGATGTTCATTATCAGTATATTCTGCTTCAGTATAAGGCATAGCTCTATTTACAAACGGTGTTCCTGCCGGTGCAGTATATTTTTCTCTAGTTCTACCATATCGAGTTATTTTAGTTCCTGCCAACAAAACTTCAGTCCAAATTTTACCAATTGCACCGCCATTAGTAGGATAGAGAGGAAACTCTTTCCCGTTTGAATCCGGGTCGGAAAACCATCTTTTTTCCTTATCTTTACCTAAAGTATACCCAAGCTCTTCTAACTCTTCAATAGCTTTTTATGACTTTCTTTTAATGACTTTAACGGTCCTTGTAATTGGTTTAATGTGTCCTTGCTATACTTTACAGCTAGTTCAGCACCAGTATACACCAACGAACGAGGGAAGTCTGTTCTATGGCAATAGTCCATGCAATCCAATATAAACTTTTCAGCAAAGAAAGAAATAAGCTCTAGGTTCTTTTTGTCCATGGTCGTATCAAGCATAAACAATATTCGTTTAGCTGTATCTGCAATACACTGTACCTCCTCTTCATAACTTATATACTTCACATTTGCCATATTCCACCTCCTTTTGGGTATTAAAAAAGCACCCTATGCAGAGTGCTTAATTAATAATTTTATTATTCATTAAATATTGATTTATTTTTTTATTATACTGCATAAACTCCAAGAATTTATCACAAGCATCCTCTTCGTGGGTAAACACATCAAATTTAACAGGAATACCACGCTCTATTACAGAAACTTCAAATTGTTTCCCATTAAAAGCTATAGACACATATACTTCTGCCCAAGGTCCTTTTCCATGGTCCAAAATAAAATATTCATACTTATCTATGTTAAGGTTATCTAAAACCTTTCGTAGGTCGCCAATCTTCATCTACATACATCTCCTCTATATAACTTTCCTTGATTAACTCCCAAATAGACATCTCTAACTTATATTGAACTCCTTTACCTCTTTTAGAAAACCACGGCGAGATTAATGACTTACTCACCTTGATAGGTTTAATAACTTTATATACATGATATTCTATAGGTAATTTAGTGTACAAATCATCCATAGATCTTTTTGTATACGAAATTCCAACAGGGAAAGTATATCGACCAGATTCTTTCCCAATTCTATCAATTTTTGTTCCCACTGGCAAGTTGATGATTTTAGGTGTTCCAACACCGCCATCATTAGGTGTCCAAATAGGTTTTCCATCATCAGAATGATAAGAGTCTCTAGGTATAATATACCCCATACCCCTTTCTTTTGCCAATATTTTTATAAAATCAGCCGATGGCGGAATATAATTTAATCTCATTAATTCTATTTTACTTAATGATTTATGATTATCTACTATATTGATGCCATCATAATATCTTGCATCATGTTTTAATATTTTTTCTATTCTTGCGCCTTGTTTCCACTCATCAAACGTTTTAGATGTATCTACATACACCGCTTTCCAATCGTCATAGTCCATATTGCGAGGCACTTTCTCATATCGCATAGGTTCGCTCTTATTAGCTTTTTCAATTTTACCAATACGATAACCGCTAGTCGCTTTTTTATCTAGCGTACCTGCTATTGTGGATCTACATCGCGGATGCAGAGGCGGAACATTCGTTCCAACTTCGGCATCTGCAACAGAATATATATTGTTATCATGTTGACGGCAAGTCGACGATGTTCGCTTATCGAGCGTTGCTATAGACATGCTTCATTTTAGAATAATGGATATCTACTCATATGTAATACATAAAACGGAAGCTGATATGGCAGCTTATATCTATAAAGTATTTTGATGTCAAAATACTTTATAGCTACGCAAGACTGTATGGTATCAAACAAAAATGAGGGTTTACAGAATTATCTGTAAACCCTTATTTAATTAGCTGGTGCGGTCAGCGGGACTTGAACCCGCACGAGCGTTAGCTCACCACCCCCTCAAGATGGCGTGTCTGCCATTCCACCATGACCGCATGTTTATATGATTAAAGTCGCCAAGACGAGTGTCTCAAGTAAATGGTGCCTCAGGACAGAATCGAACTGTCGACACACGGATTTTCAGTCCGTTGCTCTACCGACTGAGCTACCGAGGCAACTTGGCGACCCCGATCAGATTTGAACTGACGATCTTCGCCGTGACAGGGCGACATGTTAACCGCTACACCACGGGGCCGCATAACAACTCTCGTTGACTACTTTGCTAGTATACCAAAGGTCAGAGATAATTGCAAGTGCCTTTTACATTTTTTTACAAAAAAATTATAAATTCATGCAACGCACTAATCATCTAGTCATAAATGGTTTTCCTATATCTCTTGCGCAGTCTGTTATCATACTAGCTCCTAATCATTGCATCCATATCCTTTCCTTATAGAAACTATTAGAACTATTATTTCTAATATCGAAATAAAATAACCTCACAAATAATAGACTATACCGTTTCTATAGAGCCATGCTACGTCATACACCCGCTCATATATGTATGATACGAAATAGTAACATAATCATGGCATTCACTACTAACTTACAATTGATACTACTAGCTGAAACTATGTAGTATAAACATACATTTTATAGTATAGCTCATTTCTTCAGCACATATGTCATACGTTATATACCAATCACGATACAAGTTAAGTGATCTTTATACTTTCAATACAGTCATCTATCTAATTTACTACCAACTATATACTGTCATATTTGCATATCACGCAATAAAAATCATGTACTAAATCACATAATTACTAATTGTACCTATATTTTAATGGGCCAATGTAAATTACATGTTCCATAACTAGGTTATATCATCAGTGAGTTTTCTTACATCTAAGGCATACGGAACATAACACGGCTATAGATTCCACTATATAATAGTGTTCCTTCTATTCATAACCGCTTCAATAAAAATGATTTCTCTATAAACCTATCCTCTTTTATTAATAAAAAAGCATCCTAATACTACAGAGAAATGAATCTAATCATCAAGCACTAGTCATCCTACTTATGTACTTCACCATATCTCATAAAAGTAAATGATGGTCCATTCCACCCGTTTATAAAGGCATTACATATCTTCTTTATGTGCAGATTCCAAAGCCTGGTTGTCAAGTAGTTGTTGACAGGATGCAACGAATCGATATTTAGCTTCTACTTTGGCCACATCCCAATCCGTCCCTTTAGGACACCATTCAGAAGGTAAGATGCCACACTTAGGAAAGTTAATAACAAATCCCATAGTATCCGCTTCATGACTTCCCCACCACGCACCGATTGCTTCTTCTGGGTCTAAATATACACTATGAAGGCCTGTATCTGCTAACCAGCCTTCAATTGTATCCCATAATTCTTGAGGTATACAACTATTAATTAAATATTCTCGTAAACTTACTTTAGCCACGTCTTGCAACTCAGATTCTACTGCCATGATCATCACCCTTTCTAATAATCAGTATCCTATGCTACGGTTAGTAAAACACATCGATATTTATTTTATCTAGTCCCTATAACACTATTAACTGTATACTTTCTACTATAGGTTATCGCGTGCTATAGTACTATCCCTTACGAGGAATAATAGCATTAACCGCAGTAATATAGGAAATTAATTGATCGTTCTCATCCACCATACGAATAGACCAAACATGTGTCCGTTTACCGTGTTTAATCAATTCACCATAAGCATAGAGATAGCCAGTTGATTGTTTAGAATTTACATGCTGTGCCGTTACTGTTTGTCCTACAGCCATTAATTTTTCATCAGGTCTATGCTGCTCTAAATAAGCAGTCGACATCATGCCACCTACAATTTCAGCAAATGCTAAGGTAGCACCACCGTTTAAATAGCCAAATGGTTGTGCATGAAAGCTTCCTAATTTCATACAACTTTCAAACGCATCATCTTCTAGACGAGCATATTGAATATCTAATCCTTCTAATAAATTCATGATCCATTCCTCATATACATTATATTTGCCACTACATGACTATGCTTCAATCGTCACTATAGCTTGTGCTTGCTCCATCAATATAGATTGATGAATCGACACACCCAATCCTACACCATTGGGGACTTTCATTATACCATCATTAAATACCAGTGCTGGCGTTGTAAGATCATCATAAAAATATCTACTAGAATCTGATAAATCTCCAGGCATATACGAATCGCCTAATGCAGCCAACTGTACATGAAGCATTTTAGAAATACTGCTCTCTACCATGCTGCCAATCCAGTAGTACACATTATGGCGCCGACAATAGTCAATCATTTGCTTAGCAGGGTATAACCCACCTAAACGACCAATTTTAATATTCATCACTTCAATAATGTCATGTTCTACGCCAAACTCCAACTCTGCCAAGGTTGACACCGTTTCATCAAAACAAAGCGGCGTAGTAATCGGCCAGTAATGATTGTATTTCAGATCGAAATAGTCTTCAATAGAAGTTACCTGAAATGGTTCTTCCATACACAATAATCCCAATTCATCAAAACGTGCCACTTCATCTACATCAGTAGGCGAAAAGCTGCGATTCGCATCGACTGATAAAGCTAGTGCAGGATATGCATCACGTACAGCAGCCACTTTTTCATACCCATCACGTGGATTAATCTTAATTTTAATTCGTCTACATTGCTGTTCCACTTGGGTGTTCACAAATTCCATCAATTCATCTAAAGGCATATCGCCAGCAACAACGCCCATAGGAATTATATCTGCCAATGGTTGTCCCATAACATGTGATACCGTATTATAACCATTACGTTCAGCTGCCAAATTAAGCAATGCATTTTCTAGTCCTGCTACAGCCATAGGTGCCTCTACATGTCCATCAGACAAGCGACTGATAATTAAATGCACTTCAAAGCCACTATCAAGTTCCTGTCCCACCACTGCTGGTGCATACTCTTTTGTTAGCTTTTCCCATGACACATCAAATGTTTCATTTGTATAAAAAGGTGTCGGAAAAGCAACTGATTCACCATATCCACGATTTCCCTGTTCATCTTCAGCGCAAATCACAATGGTATGACGATAGTCTACAAGACCTTGTGCTGTTTTAAAAGGAAATTTCATCGGCATTCCCACTTGATATAATGTAATCGATTGTATAAACATATACGACCTCTTTCTCTACAACGCTTTTCTTTATGATCCGCACAAGCCATATCATGTTTGCTATGATACGCTTATATGTCAAGGGCACTACAAATCATAAACACCTATTCATGACTAACTAGTAAGATGCACCTATACATGAAGCTGATTGCGCAAAATCTTACCTGATGCATTTCTTGGTAGGCGATTTCGCTTTACAATATACGTAGGCACTTTATACTTAGCTAGTCGCCCCTCCATATATGTACGAAGCTGTTCTTCGTCTAAAGATGTAACAATAAACAGAGCGGGTACTTGCCCCCATACCTCATTGAGTACAGGTACAACCGCACATTCAACAACATCCTCTAACCGATACAATACATCTTCTATCTCTTTCGGATAAATATTTTCTCCTCCGGAAATAATGATATCTTTCCGTCGATTTAGAATATACAAATATCCATCTTCATCTACATAACCAATATCATCCGTATTAAAGCTCTCACCAATAGGCTCTTTCCCAAGATACCCATCCATCAGCATAGGGCCAGATACATGAATTTCTCCTATGCCCTCTTCATCAGGATTGACAATGTGCACCTTCATAAAAGGTAATGGTTGTCCTACAGAATCCGCCTTATCTAAATGTTCCAATACAGAAAATGTCACATTTTGACTAAAAGTTTCTGTCATACCGTAGGTCTTAAAAATAGGTAACCTTTTTTGAACACAACTACGTATCAATGGCTGGGGAATAAACTCACCACCTAATAAAATCATACGTAACCGATGCCGTTCAATAAAAGGCACTAATTCTTTCAATATGGTTGGCACAAGAGAAACCATCGTGATTGTATTGTTAGTAATCAATCGTACAACTTCATCTCTGTCATATTTAGGGAGAATAGTGATGCGCGTCCCATTATACAAACTTCTCATAACAATGGATAAACCGCTAACATGAAAAATTGGCAATACAATGAGCCAATTATCATCTTCGCATACACCTAACCGCTGCATAGACGCCTTAACATGTGCCTCTATCTGTCGCCAGCGAATAGGCACCGACTTAAATTTTCCCGTAGTGGCACTGGTATTCATGATAACAGCAATTTGTTTTGGATCCATAGACCAATCAAATAAGATTGATGGGTTACTAGGTAATGCTGAAATGGCTGAGAATGACAATACTTGGTATGACCATGGTGTTGCTCCATCCACTCTAGGTCTATAGTGGGTAGTCCCCATTGTGGGATACTGTAACATTGCATGGGCCGTTGGCGCACTATGGTGCTTCTTAGTTGCAGCTACAACTGTTGCGTTCCCTTCCAAATCCGACTCCAGAGATTCTAATATATTCTTGCTTCGTCTGTCAGAAGTCAACACATAGGAAATATCCAGCCCTCTTATTTGTTCCATCATTTCTTTCTGCGTTAAGCGCACATTGAGTAGCAATACTTCTTTACGTAGCAACAATAGGCTAAACAAGACGATAACCATATCGGTCGAGTTATCGGATACTAGAGCGACTCTGGTTTCTTGTTGCAACACATTCGATAATCGCCTTGCTACATTTTCTACCTTCTCATATACATCACCAAATGTTAATTCATTCATATATAACTGATTTGGATTCTTTTTGTATTGCTCTTCTAGCCACTTCATAACTACGCTGTTACCCTTTCATTAAGGAAATTTAGGAAATTGTTTAAAATCCGGTTTACGTTTTTCCTTAAAAGCATCACGGCCTTCTTTTGCTTCATCGGTTGTATAATACATTAATGTTGCATCCCCAGCAAATTGTTGTAATCCGGCCAATCCATCTGTATCTGCATTAAATGATGCTTTCAACATGCGAAGCGCCATAGGAGATAATTGAAGAATTTCCTTACACCAAGAAACAGTTTCCGCTTCCAATTGATCAAAAGGAACTACCGTGTTTACCATGCCCATTTCATAAGCTTGTTGTGCCGTATATTGACGGCATAAGAACCAAACTTCGCGAGCCCTCTTATGGCCAATCATACGTGCTAAAAATCCAGCCCCGTAACCAGCATCAAAAGAACCTACGCGAGGACCTGTTTGACCGAATTTAGCATTTTCAGAAGCAATTGTTAAATCACAAACCACATGTAACACATGACCACCACCAATAGCATAGCCATTAACCATAGCAATGACTGGCTTTGGTGTAATACGAATCAAATGTTGTAAGTCTAATACGTTAAGACGAGGTATATTATCATCACCTACATAACCACCATTACCACGAACACGTTGATCTCCACCAGAGCAAAATGCTTCTTTGTCTTCACCTTGTCCATGATTGGCACCAGTCAATATAATAACACCAATTTCTGCATCATCACGAGCCACGGAAAAAGCGTCAATCAATTCCATAACCGTTTTGGGACGGAACGCATTACGCACTTCTGGACGATTAATGGTAATTTTAGCAATCCCTTCATAGGTTTCATAAATAACATCTTCATAATTACGATCCAATACTTGCCAATTAAATGTAGTAGCCATAATCTTCTCCTTATCTTACTCATAATATCTAAATAATCTCGTACTAACCATACTCAATTGTGTACATCAAACACTAATCGATTATAGTATATCATGTATACTCAATCATCTTCTAACTCATCATGTCTCTATGAGCCATTAGATGGACCTGTCGTAGTATGCAAAAATTGAGCAACTATACGTTCAAACTCTCTTGGTCGCTCCAAATGCGTATTGTGACCTACACCTTGAATTAAGGCCGTCGAAAACGAGCGCGCCTTTTTAAACACTTCTTCACCTAACAAACTATATTTTTTATCTAATGCACCACTAATATATAAACTAGGGCACATAATTTCATCAAGGCGATGGCCCACGTAAGGCATACACCCTTGCCCTGATCCCATCAATGTATGATGTAAGGCATACGGTTCATTATGAAAGCGCCGCCGTCGAATACTATCTTGTACGGATAGGGGTAATGTTTGTTGCGTCTTAAAAATAGGTAGTGCCGACCATGTATCTCTAAACCATGCACGCCCATTACGAACTATTTTTTTAGCTAATGCTTCATCTTGTAAAAACCTAAGTTTTCGTGCCGATGGGTCTTGAATACCCACCGATCCACTTTCTAAGATTAATGCTTCAATATCATGTTGATATTGCAAAGCATATAACAAAGCAATGCGAGCCCCCATCGAATAGCCCATCAAACTATACGATGCACCTACTGCCGCTTGAATCACAATATGTAATTGACGTAACAACTGTGGCAATTGATATATCTGTGTGTCTAGTGGCTTATCTGATTGCCCATGGCCAATAAAATCTAATCGATACATAGCATAGCCAGGAATCTCTATCCCGTCCCAGGTATTTCCCGACTCTGAAAAGCCATGAAAACACACAAGCGGTTTTCCCTGTCCTGTGACATGTATATAGTAAGAAACATCATCCACTACGATTCTCATGATATCACCGTATACTTTCCATATAAGGTAGCACTTGTCTCTTTATCTGTTGGCACTTCAATAATATGAACTTTCTTTGTCGCCATTGCGTCTTCTAACAACCGTTGGTACTCTTCATAGGATGTGGCACGACTATAAGAAAGGCCATACAAAATTTGTAATCCAGAAAAATCAATGCCATGTGGTGTAGAAAATAGTTCATCAAAATAGGGAACATCTTTCTGTGGCAAGCAATGGAAAATACCACCCCCATCATTATTAAATAAAATAATCGTGAGCGGTATATCATATAATTTTCCTAGTAACAAGCCATTGCTATCGTGGAACATAGACAAGTCCCCCGTCACTAGCACCGTAGGCGTCCCTGTACTGGCCAATCCAAAGGCCGTAGAAATAGTGCCATCAATGCCATTTGTTCCGCGATTACCATATATACACGCCTGTGATTTTCCTGCTTTCCAAAAATAATCTATATTGCGAATTGACATACTATTAGCCACTACCAACTGAGCCTCATCAGATATAACATCTTCTAAAATTTGCACACAGCGCCCTTCAAACAGAGATGTTTCTTCTCTTACCTGTTCTAACTGTGCTCGCCCCTTCCGATTCGCCTCAATCCACTCACATACATACGTATCATCATAGGATTGAACATCGATGGCTTTACAAAATTCTTCTATATCAGCCTCAATATATGTACTGGTCGTAGCCGCTGAATTGCGATACAATCCTGTGGCATCCACCTGTATATAAATTGCCTCTCTATGAAAGGCAATATACTGTTGCAACCGTTTCGATATACTCATTTGCCCAAATTGAATAATATAATCTGGCTGCAACCGCTCTATCATAGTAGAAGATTTTAAAAACACGTCGTACGCATCGATTATGAACGGGCTATCGCTCCTTCGCATATTCGACAAAGGATCTGCTAAAATAGGGGCGTATAGTCGCTCTGCCAAAGTAGTAATAGGTGCCATATCTTCTAATCTGTGGTTTGGTCCCACCACTATCACTATACGCCGATTCTGCCATTCTTCTATTCCGTTCAACTGAGATGATACATGAACATCACCTTTTAAAAAGCAAAATGGTTTCTTACTTCTACCCATTTCAAAATGTTTTTTCTCCAATTCTGGTATTAATGGATCGCATAAAGGCACATTAATATGAACTGGACCCGTCAGGCCATGCATAGCATTCATATACGCTTTTTGTGCTATAGTTCTTGGATATTGGTACAAGTCTACCCCATCAGGTTTTGATAATTCTTCATAATAACGAACCATAGAGCCCAATATTTTTTCTTGATCTACCGTTTGTGGGGCTCCCACTTTCTGTAATTTTGCTGGTCGATCCGCGGAAAGAATAAGTAGGGGGACACCTGTATAATACGCTTCCATAACAGCTGGCATATAATGACCTATCGCAGATCCAGAGGTGCACACCAATACGACTGCTTCACCGGTTTTCTTAGCAATTCCTAAGGCAAAAAAGGCGGCACTTCGTTCATCAATATTCATATAGGTTGTAAAGGATCCATAATACTTGAATAATAGTGCTAATGCAGTAGAACGAGATCCTGGACTACATACAACATGTCGTACACCTAATCTATATAATTCGTCCACTAAAGGAGCTAAGTATTCATTCATAAATTGTCCTCCTTTATTTTGACTATGGGCCTATCATCTCTTATAAACTTTCTAATATGGTACGCAATTTACTATTAGACTCTTTATATTCTTCTACGCAATCTGAATCTGCTACAATCCCGCATCCTACGTAGGCATATAAATGAGTATCTACAATAAGGGCAGATCGAATGCCTACTACACAAAGTCCATCACCATTGCCCTCAATTATTCCTAATGGCGATGCATACATACCTCTTTCATGGGATTCATACCGTTTAATCATATCTAGTGCCACAGCTGAAGGTGTTCCTCCCATGGCTGGCGTAGGATGCAACGCATGACACCAATCAACAATAGACGTTGACGCATCATGGGCGTCTATGATTGTTCGCAAGTGATATAAATTAGGTAATGTCATAATATCCATAGGTGCCACTGTCACCTGCGAAGTAATGCCTTGCATGGTATGAATAATCATATCTCGTACTAAGGAATGTTCATACACATTCTTAGGATCTTGTAGTAAGGCTTCTTTTTCCTGGTCATCACAGCCCTCTCTTGCACAAGTGCCAGCTAAGGCATAGCTCATAACATGAGATTGTTTCTTTTCCACTAACACTTCTGGAGATGCACCTAAAAATGTGTTACCTTCTTTCTGATACGCAAAAATAAAGCAACCAGAATTCCTAGTTACTAAATTATGTAGTATGCTTTCCACATGAAATCCCTGTGGCGAAGTAAACTCAACTTCACGAGAGGCTACTACTTTTGATACAGTTCCTTCATGAATCGCCTTTTGAATGGCGTGAAACAAAGATGCCCATTGCTCATAGTCATGACTGCTTTCATAAACGTCATGATGCACTAATTCACTTGTCTTATCATCAATAATCGGTAACGTATCCGCATATAAACAATAAGATTCATTGCCATCAACTACATAATAATAGGTAAACGCAATTAATTCATTTCCCATATGGTTCCAATGAGAAGGACGCGTTGTATCAAAAAAAGTACGTCCATAAAACACATAGGGATAGCGTCCTATTTCTTGTTCTGATGACAGTGCGATAAGTCGTTTCGCACCTATAATAATTCTATCATGTTGTGTATCACACCAATAGATGCGTTCTGTATCAGGAAAAGCATGCCAAAAAGAGAATGGATTCTCTAATCGCATAAATTGTTTTTTATACATCTATTTCACCTTGTATTGCTATTACATATTTTTTATTAACAATTTATTTTATCATTTCTTACGACAAATGCAAAACCTAAGAATCTACACCGTATCATTAATGGCCCTTTCTCTGACCAAGCAATCGATCAATCCATTCCAATCCCATGTGGCGCAACACGAGTATAGGTGAATCAAATAACAATCGTGGTCCGCCCCAACGCATCATTCTTTGAATCTTTTGGCGATATATTGGTTCATAACAATGAGTCTTACAACGAGAGCAAAATGTTTTTGTTGCCATATGTGGGCATTTCCTAATGCGCTGGGCGGCATAATCTCTCACTGCTTGACATTCTGTACACAATGAACCTAATGGTGTACCATGTTTGGCATGACAATATAAATGTATAATTTTTTCCATCGTGGTTAATTCTAATTGTCGCTTTTCTTCACAATTCATACCCACCCTCCTATCTACTATAATTGTATTATACCAAGCATTACTTTGAAATAAAAACAATCCATCAAGTACGCTCTTTCTTCTTTAAGTAATAGCTCTCTTTATTTTTTATGTAATAGCTCTCTTTCTTCTTTAGGTACTACGATTGTTACATCATGTATTGGCATCTCCCTCCTATGATGAAAGATTACAGCACACAACTAACTATATATGATTCCTAAAAATTTTGTTTTTCTAATATTACAAACGTTAATTACACTAGTCATGTATCATATTTATTAAATCGTTAAAAAGACTAAGCACCGATACAATGAAAATGGCCTTTTTTAATTAGCCCTAGAGCTAATCAAAAAAGGTCATTCCATTAATTCTTAGTTCTTACTATTGTCAATGTATTCCCTACACTGCACATATGAGCACAGTATAGGATATATTTCTACCCTCACTATCTATGATATGCCATGCTAAGTGCCATCCATGATACTGTATCTCCAATAGTTACGAGCAAGATACCGTACTGTATGTCCTTTTTCCCACATACCACATATGCATTGTATGATATTGTTACAAACTATCAATGCATGTATGTAACTCATTTCCGACCATCATCGGCTCATATCATCTTATATAGTCATTCTATCTAAAAGCTTTACGTCCAATATCCTTACGATATTGCATGCCAGAAAAACGAATCTTTTCTATGCGATGATACGCGCCTTGTAGCGCCTGTTCTAACCGAGGTGCTATACCGACAACGCCTAACACACGTCCCCCATCAGTAACAAATTCCCCCTTGTCTTTCTTAGTACCTGCATGGAAAATCAGCGTATTCTCTTCATCTGTAAGATTTCCTCTAATCACATCGCCCCGATGAGAGCTAATAGGATACCCCTTAGAGGCCAACACTACACACGCTGCACTTCTATCGTGCCAACTGACCATATCTTCTTGCAACGTTCCCGTCGCACAGGCCCACATAATAGCGCCCAAATCACTCGCTAATAAAGGAAGAATAACTTGCGTTTCTGGATCACCAAATCTAGCATTAAATTCTACTACCTTAGGTCCACTGTTAGTAATCATAAGGCCTACATAAAGACACCCCTTAAAGGGCATACCTTCTTGTGTCATCGCTTGTACAATCGGTAATAAAATTTTCTTCATCGCCTCTTGTTCTAAAGATTTCGTCAATATAGGGGCTGGTGCATACGCTCCCATGCCACCCGTATTAGGTCCTTGATCGCCATCAAAAATTCGCTTATGATCTTGTGCCGCCACCATAGGCACTACCACTTTGCCATCTACAAAGGCGAGTAAACTAACTTCTTCTCCCTCCATAAATTCTTCAACAACTACTGTACTTCCCGCCTTACCAAAGCGATTATCTGACAGCATGTCATCGATTGCTTCATACGCTTCTTCTTTAGTCATCGCCACGACGACACCTTTACCAGCTGCCAAGCCATCCGCTTTAATAACAACTGGAATACCATATGCATCAATACACGCCTTAGCGCTTTGTACATCATGAAACACTTCATACTTAGCAGTAGGAATATGATACCGTTCCATCATTTTCTTAGCGAAAACTTTTGAGCCTTCTAACTGTGCCGCCCGTTTCGATGGTCCAAATACAGCAATGCCTTCTCTTTCTAGTATATCAACTAACCCTTCTACTAACGGTGCTTCAGGGCCTACGACTACGAGATCAACTTGGTGCGCTTTCAAAAAACTGATTAATTCCTCACTATGATGCCAATCCATAGGGACTACCGTAGCAATGTTTGCCATTGCATCATTACCTGGAATAGCATAAATAGACTCTACACTAGCACTTTGTGCTAATTTCCAAACAATGGTATGCTCTCTACCACCCGTACCAATTACGCAAACATTCATGACATCCTCCTGTACTATGCATTGTAATTCTATCTATTATCATAGGTCTATCCATTCCGCAACTTACTACCAAGGCTTGTAAACTATTGGCATAATCACCATGCATCCATCATGACACTCTATAAAGTGCCTATAAAAGTATATACTAATACCTACATGTTAATGTTTAAAATGACGAATATGTGTGAATACCATAGCAATACCTGCTTCATCTGCCGCTTTAATTGATTCTTCATCGCGAATCGATCCACCTGGTTGAATAATAGCACGAATACCATGTGCAGCAGCAGTTTCTACCGTATCGCCAAATGGGAAAAATGCATCCGATGCTAATACAGCCCCTTTCGCCGCTTCCCCCGCCTGTGTTAGGGCAATATGCGCAGAGCCTACTCGATTCATCTGTCCTGCTCCTACGCCTAATGTCTGATGCGATGATGCTACTACTATGGCATTTGATTTAACATGTTTTACTAATTTCCAAGCAAAGCGCAAAGCCTCCCATTGTTCTTTAGTAGGCTCTACCTTCGTAACTACTTCATACGTAGATTCATCTTCTACTATGTTATCTTCTTCCTGTACTAATAATCCACCAGATACTTTTTTTAGTACCATCTGATGCGTATCTGGTTTATCTAACACAATGAGCCTAATATTTTTCTTCTTTTCCAATAACGATAAGGCCGCTTCATCAAAACTTGGTGCCATAATAACCTCTAGAAAAATCTTACTCATTTCTTTGGCCGTATCTATATCCACTGGACGATTTACAGCGACAATGCCACCAAAAGCAGATGTTGAATCGGCTTCATACGCTCGCACATACGCTTCATGTACGTCTACACCTATAGCAGCACCACAAGGGTTTGTATGTTTAATAATACACGCAGCAGGTTCAGAAAATTCCCATACCATATTCCATGCAGCTTCCATATCTACAATATTGTTATAAGATAATTCTTTACCATGTAATTGGTGCATGCCGCCCATTCCACTAGGCTTACCAAAGTCTCTATAAAAAGCTGCTTTTTGATGAGGATTTTCACCATACCGCAAATCACTAACCTTTTCATAGGCCCCTAAAAATTCTTGCGGCAGTGGCTGTTCGCCTACTTGTTTTGCCATATAATTGGCAATGGCTACATCATACGCCGCAGTATGAGAGAATGCTTCTTTTGCTAATTGAAGTCTAACCGATGCTGGTATTTCTCCATGCTCTTGTAGGATATGAATAATTTCATCATACCGATTAGGGTTAACGACAATACCCACATACGCATGATTTTTAGCAGCCGACCGAACCATAGTAGGACCACCAATATCAATATTTTCAATAGCTTCTTCTAAGGTAACATGTTCCTTAGCAATCGTTTCTCGAAAAGGATATAAATTGACGACTACTAGATCAATGGCTTCTATGCCATGGTCTTTCATAGCTTTTTTATGTTCCATATTATCACGGACTGCTAAAATACCGCCATGCACCATGGGATGTAATGTCTTCACGCGACCATTCATCATTTCAGGAAAATGAGTCAGCTCTTCTACACCATGAACCATAATTCCTGCATTTCGAATCACTTCTAAGGTACCACCTGTAGAATAAATGGTAATCCCCAATTTCACTAGTGCTTTAGCAAAATCAACAACTCCTGTTTTATCAGATACACTGATAAGTGCATTTTTTATCATAGATCCTCCTCAATGAATCATCCTATGACTAGTAAAACTACCCTATACACTAGCTAAAGGCATGCTATCCATAAAATAATCAACACTAACATAACGCCTTAGTGCGTACAAAACTATAGCCGTCTTACTAGGCCTTCACATTACCATACCAATCTTAGACCACTTTAACTATACATCAAACTTTCTTACATAGTGTGACTTCATTTTATAAGCCTTAGTTAAGTACTATAATGAACCACATGATTTTTAATGACTAATTTATCCTCACAGAACAAAGCTAACGCCTCTTGATATGTTCTATGCTCTATAGGCAATAATCGTGCTGCCAATGTATCTTCCGTATCAGTAGGTAACACCGGTACTGTATTCTGCATAATAATAGGCCCTGAATCCATACCGCTATCAACAAAATGTACCGTACATCCACTTATTTTAACGCCTGCTTCTATCGCTTGTCGTTGCGCATGGAGTCCTGGAAAAGAAGGTAATAATGCGGGATGAATATTAAGAATACGATGTTCATACGCCTCAATAAATGTAGGGCCTAATAGGCGCATATATCCAGCCAATACAACACCATCTACTTGATATGGTTTAATAGCCTCTAACAGTGCTCTTTCAAAAGCTTCTTTAGATTCATATCGGTTTCGAACCACTGCTATCGTTGGTACATGCCACGTCGCTGCTTTATGAAGTACTGGTGCATCTTCATGGTCACTAACAACAACATCTAGTGTGCCTTTAATATCTCCTCGCTTCATAGCCTCATATAATGCTTGTGCATTAGATCCGCGTCCACTAGCAAAAACAGCCAATCGCTTCACACCTAAGCCCCCTCTCACATACCGTCCTATACATAACCACTACTTGCCACGACTAGTAAATACGTCGCCCTCTAGTAGAACAGGCTGGTCGCCTGCTTCAATTGTGCCAATTGTATAAGCTACTCCACCTGATTCAGCAATCGTCTCTTTCGTTCTATCCACATCTTCTTGATGTACTACCAAAATCATGCCAATTCCCATATTAAAAGTACGATACATTTCACGCCAATCTACTTGTCCCCATTCTTGGAGTTTAGAAAACACGGGTAATCGAGGCCATGCATCCACATCAATGCGTGCAGTAAGACCTTTTGGAAGAATGCGTGGAATATTATCATAAAATCCACCACCCGTAATATGGACGAGTCCTAGCAGTAAATCCTTTTGAATTGCCGGCAATACTAAGCGCGGATATAAGCATGTAGGTCTTAACAATTCCTCACCCAGTGTACAACCAAACGCTTCTACATAATCGTCTAGCTTCATATGTTGTACATCAAAAACAATCTTGCGCACTAAAGAAAATCCATTAGAATGCACACCTGATGATGGCAATCCCAATACTACGTCCCCTACGCGAATCGATTCTCCCGTAATTAATTTCGATCGATCTACTAGTCCTACGGCAAAGCCAGCTACATCATAATCACCTGTATCGTAGAATCCAGCCATTTCAGCTGTTTCACCGCCTAACAAGGCGCATCCTGATTCTTCGCAAGCTCGTGCAACACCTTGCACAATAGTGGCTACTTGTGTAGGCGATAATGTGCCTACTGCAATATAATCTAAAAAGAATAACGGCTTGGCTCCTTGCACAAGAATATCATTTACGCTCATGGCCACACAATCTTGTCCAATCGTATCATGTTTATCCATCATAATAGCCAATCGTAATTTAGTACCTACCCCATCCGTACCAGATACTAACACAGGATCTTGACAGGGATAAGGGGCTAAGGAAAAGAGTCCACCAAATCCACCAATATCGCCTACTACCCCTTTTGTATAGGTTTTCTGCACTGCATGTTTCATTAATTCTACCGCTTGATTACCTGCATCAATGTCGACACCCGCATCACGGTACGTTAACCCCTTATTCAAGCACATATTTAACGCCTCCCTCTTGATCCATAGGAACGGGAACAGAATAGGTTCCATCAAAACAAGCGAAACATAATTCATGTTCTTCTAAATTAGAAATAGCACGACATAATCCTTCATGACTTAAATAATACAATCGATCGGCCTTAATATATTGACGAATTTCTTCTACCGAATGAGTAGCCGCGATTAACTCCTTGCGTACCGATGTGTCAATGCCATAATGACATGGATACAATATGGTAGGACTGCTAACACACATATAGATTTCTTTCGCACCTGCTTCTTTAAGCATCTTAACAATAATGGAACTCGTAGTACCACGAACAATCGAATCATCAACCAATACAATGCGTTTTCCTTTCACCACTTCTGGCACAGCATTTAATTTCATCCGCACCGCTAGATCTCGTTCATCTTGATTCGGCTTAATAAAAGTGCGTCCACTATAGCGATTTTTAATCAACCCTTCTGCAAAAGGAATTCCTGATTCACGAGCATAACCAAGTGCCGCAGTTGTACCAGAATCGGGGACAGACATAACGATATCTGCTTCATATCTCGTTTCTCTCGCCAATTCACGCCCCATATTCAATCGGGCTTCATACACGCTTTGTCCATCAATTTGGCTGTCCGAACGAGCAAAATAAATATACTCAAAAACACATAATTGTTTTTGTATCGATGAAGAATCGGTAATCAATCGGCTCCGCACACCTGTTTCATCAATGATTACCATTTCTCCCGGGTCTAAATGACGAATAAATTCTGCCTTAATCGCATCTAACGCACACGTTTCCGAAGCTAACACATATCCCTGTTTCGTTTTTCCTAAACAAAGTGGTCTAAATCCATGAGGATCACGTATGCCAATTAAAGATTGATTCGTCTGCATCACGATAGAGAACGCCCCTGTAATGCGGTTGACCGCTTCTATAATTCTTTCTTCTACTGTATTTTTTCGTGAACGAGCAATTAAGTTCACAATCACTTCCGAGTCCATCGACGTTTGAAATAACGATCCTGAATTTTCCAGTTCTCGACGAATCTCTAAGGCGTTCGTTAAATTCCCATTATGAGCAACCGCCAACTCACCACATTGATAGTGAATCACCAAGGGTTGTATATTTTTCGGATGATTCGACCCTGTCGTAGAATACCGTACATGGCCAACACCCATGTAGGCACCATCTAAGGTTGGCACAGTCTTAATGGCTTCCGTCAACAATCCCATCTGCTTGTGTAATGCCATCTCTCTACCATTCGAAATAGCAATGCCTGCACTTTCTTGTCCTCGATGTTGCAACGCAAATAATCCCCAATATATATATTTTCCTACCTCTAATGTTCGATCATATATACCAAAAACTCCGCACTCTTCATGCCATTTATCAAACACTGCATCGTAATGCATAGTATCTCCTTACCATCGCCATCATAAATCATCACATGCCATATACGTGATTGTATCATAGGTAGATACACAAATATACCATTGTATCGTACCAGTCTGATTATTTACTACGATGCGAGGCTAGTTCCATTTGCAATGCGTCATTATCTGCACATACAGCTTCTGCCATATGCGTGCGATATGCCTTATAAGCCTCACGGATGCGTTCATCGAGAAGACTACAAATTTGTACCGCCAATAAGGCTGCATTTTTACTTCCATCAATCGCCATCGTTGCCACCGGCATACCAGAAGGCATTTGTACAATGGCCAACAAAGAATCTAATCCTTGCATACCTGTTGCATTTAAGGGGATGCCAATAACTGGCAACGTAGTATAACTAGCAATGACACCTGGTAAATGAGCCGCTGCGCCAGCACCAGCTATAAAGGCAACAGCCCCTTCCTGTTCTAAGCGTGTTACAAATGCCTGTACCGCCGCTGGCGTTCTATGGGCTGATGCAATGACCATCTCATAGGAAATTCCAAAATCATCTAATATAGCGGCTGCTCGTTTCATACTATCCACATCTGATTTACTGCCCATGACAATACCAATTTTCATAATAGCCTCCTCAAATCTTAGACTTCCATAGTAACTAACCCATCATTAATATGATGCCTATCGTCGCAACTTACCCTGATAACGACATGCTATCTCAGAAACGATAAAAAGACCCAGCAAGTTTCTTTAACTGGGTCATATATGCAGACATATCCTGTAAACACATATAGTTATATACGCTTAGGTACACTATAGATTTCACGGATATCACCTCTCCTTTTTATCATAGTAAAATTGTACCAAACCACGCTATATCCGTCAATCTTTTATTTGAATATTTTATTTTTTATTTTCAATATAATTCGTTATATTCCGAACATTAAAACTTTTAACGTCAATATTTTTACATTATTCGCCTATTATCACGAACTTTTTTTTCAACTTGTAACAAGGGTTATACAATTACAACATGCCCCCTACATGCTAATAGAAAGCATCAATGATATCCAGATACAGTGATCAAAACTTCTCCTAAAAAAACAGACAACATGGGACTATTCCATTCCCATATCATCTGTTGTAGTACTATCAATGCATTATGCTACGACAATCATAGTCATTGCACAAAATAGTCATAATTCAGTTCTTAGTAATAGCATCGCTCTATGTATATGGTCATCTATCATACATAATATCACTAGCAATATGCTAGTCATGTCAATGATTGTATACAAACTATACAAATAGAACTAGTTCTTTTTATGCGTTGCCATTTCCGCTTTTACTTCTGCCACTCGCTCTTGAAAATGTTCTTGTGCATGCTGTTCTAAAGGACTCACAAAGCGACCTTCTAAATGAAATGCTTCTTTTAATTCTCCCACCACATGAGGAATATAATCAACCACTTGCGCCATTAATGCATATAATAAACCTGGTTCAAAAGCATCATCTGTACTCATATATACCGTATCCAAATATACACTATGATCGTCTATATCTACATATAGTTTGAAATTTTTGTAACAAGCATTTTCTCGATTTAACAAGCGATTAATGTCCTCCAAATTATCGGCTGTCACGATTTCCGGTCCTAACACGACACGAAGGACACCATAAATGCTGGAATCCAAAATAACAAATAACGGCATGTTGCCAATAGGACTTTGAATATACGAACGATACACTACGGTACCATCTTCATCTTTAAAGTCCTTACGTTCAAAACAATCGACTTGCTCTGATTTTAAAAATTCTTCAAAAGCTTGACTTTTTTGATTCATACTGACTCCTCATCTAGCAACTATTTTCTCGGTTTACGTCCCTTCGCTTTAGGTTTTCCACCTTGTGCTGTACTTTCTGCTGCTTGCGATTTTACTGCATCTCTTTGCGCCTTAGCCTTCGCCGCTTGTGCTTTCGTCATTACTATACTCATAATAGAACGATACATTTCTTCTAAATGAGGAATCGCAATGCCACTAATTAAGTGAAGCACTAAACTGCTATCGAACATTTTTGGCAAGCAAGGCACACTCATATCCATATATAAAATATCATCATAACTACTAATATAGTATTTAGATACTTTATAGCCATCATTTAATTTATTAAGTTTCACTAAAACCTCTTTTTGACGAGTTTTAGCAACAGACGTTTCAGTTACAGCGATACGAATATAGGAAAAGGCACTATCGTCTAATACCACGAATACTGGCAATTTCTGGTCTTCACAATCAATATAGGTTTTATAAAGAACAGTATGTAATTTATCATTTCGTTCCTCTTTAAGAAAACAATGAATATGTTCTTGTTTTAAATACGATTCAAAGGCTTTTGCTTTATCATTCATGACTACTATCCCCTTTATTTACTAGTACTTAATCTTCTACAAATATGCATCGATTATCTTCAAATCGTTCAATACGAATCAACGATTCTACATGATAACCAGCTCGTTCTAATCGTTCACGACCAGGTTGAAAGGACTTTTCGATAACAATGGCAATTCCTTCTACCGTATCACCAGCAGATTCTACCAATTTAGCAAGACCCATAGCCGCTTCCCCACTTGCCAAAAAATCATCAATGATTAACACATGTTCACCGGCTGGCAAAAACCGTTTCGACACAGTTACATCATAATTTTCTTCTTTTGTATACGAATATACTACAGAGTGATACACTTCATCAGTCATAAGAATCGATTTTTTCTTACGAGCAAACACCAATGGCACATTCATTTCAATGGCCGCCATGAGTGCTAACGCAATGCCTGATGCTTCGATGGTAACAATACGATCAATCTGTTTTCCTTCAAACCGTTTCGCAATTTCTTTGCCAATGGCTTGAAATAAAGCAGGATCAATTTGGTGATTTAAAAAGCTATCTACTTTTAACACACGATTATCTAGTACGCGCCCTTCTTCATTAATCCTCTGTTTTAGTATTTCCATTAAATAAATCCTCCAGTATTCTTTATGTGAGTCGCTATAGGATATATAAAAATAGATGTATTACCATCATAGATTAATACATCTATAGACTATTAATTTCTATATCCTTCTACATCATAGATAGTATTATATCATATACATTATACCTTTGTTAACAAATTAATAAAGTCTTCTGCCCCTTGTGATAGCGGTGTTCGCCGTGAACGAACTAACACAATCTGACGTGTTGGTAGGGATACAGTAGTATCAATCATGACTACACTACCATTATTAATTTTTTCTTCTACCATCATTAACGGCAATAAAGCAATGCCCATATTGATTTCAACCAAATCCAATATAACATCTAAGCTTCCTAGTTCAAAAGCCGGCTTATGACATGCGCCATTTGTTAAGTCATCAAAAAAAGTACGGCTAGCAGCCCCTTTTGATAATAACAAGAGAGGTTCTTCTAGTAATGCCTGTAAATCCAAAGTCCCCACATCACGATATGTACTGCCACCTACAAAACAATCTTGCACCGTCAATAAGGGAATTACTTCTAATTGTGGATTAGTAAGAAGTGCATCATAATGATTCACAATCGCCAATTGAGCTTCTTGTTGTAACACCATGTCCACACAATCTGGAGATGGACGATTTGTAATATGCAACCCACTTTTAGGGCTTGCCATTTTCCATTGTTGTAAATAGGGTAATAAAAAATGGCGACATAATGTATCTGGCACCGCTAACTGCAAACTTTCATATTGATTATGAATTCGTTCACGTAATTGAACGATACCATTATCTAATATGGCAAATGCCTGTGCCACCGCATCAAACAATTCTTTTCCCTCAGGCGTAAATGACACCGACTTGGTGGTTCTCACAAACAATTTCATCTCTAATTCGCTTTCCAACTGTTTAATACTTTGACTAATAGCCGATTGCGATACTCCGATTTCTTTAGCCGCCATGGAAAACGATAAATACATACCGACACTAAAAAATGTGCGATACAAATCAGTAGATATAGCCATAATACCTCCCTTACATCAATTCATGCTGCACTCTATATCTATACACGTTAACAAAAAGACCAGTAAAATTATATGCTAGCACATATACTAGCATACCTATAACACAACTTGCCTACTAGTAGGTGTATCGTATCTGTCATACAATAACCATCTAAACCTAGCGATACCCGATGTAGACAAACCATCATCATAGGGTCATACATTATATCCTCCTATGACTCATAGGTCTCTTTTATTATTATTTCTAATCCTTCAATTAACTTGTATTACCTTTACTTATAAGTCTAAACCGTTTATACTAAAATTGTCAATTGTACAGGCTATAATTGTGAGTAGAACCAATATATGCATATCACTACCTATACAATGCCTGTATCTTCATACTTCATTATCCAAAAGCACACTTAGGAGGTACTATGTCTATCTATCGTTTATTTGTTACCAAACGATCCGCCTTTGCCCATGAAGCAAAGCATCTATTAGAAACACTAACAAATGAATTATCCCTACCCGCTACATCTGTTACTATCTACGAACGTTATGATATAGAAGGTGTAACTGCGGATGATATGGATCGTGCTACACAGCTCATTTTCTCTGAACCACCTGTAGATGAAGTATTTCACGAGTTACCAATACCAACGCCATCCTTTGTTCTCGCTACGGAATATGTACCAGGACAATATGACCAACGAGCTGATTCTGCGGAGCAATGTATCAATATGCTCACATTACAGACAGGTCACACAGTCCGTACTGCACGCGTTTTCGTAATTGGTGGTACGTTTACGCCAGACGAAGAAACTACAATTCAGAACTACCTAATCAATCCTATTGATACTCGTCAAGCCTCGTTAGACATACCTACTTCATTAGAATGGCAAGAACTGGCGCCAAAATCTGTAGAAGTGCTACATAATTTTATCAACTATAGTCATAAAGAGTTATCTAGTATGCACGATAACTTACAATTAGCTATGACACTACGTGATCTAGAGGTCATTCAAGAATATTTCAAAGAAGAAGAACAACGAGATCCTTCTATCGCTGAAATTCGCGTTTTAGATACCTATTGGTCTGATCACTGTCGTCATACTACATTTATGACAGAATTAACCTCCATCGACATCGAACAGAAGCGCTTTACCTATCCTATTCAGCAAGCCTTTGATGAATATATGGCAGATAGATCATCTATCTATACAGAAACATCGAAACCTAGATCCTTAATGGACATGGCTACCCTTGCTATGAAAGAATTACGCCATCAAGGAGCGTTACAAGCACTTGATGAATCGGAAGAAATTAACGCTTGCACAATTGTTGTTCCCGTAGATGTGAATGGAGAAGAGGAAGAATGGCTCTTGCTATTTAAAAACGAAACACATAATCATCCTACTGAAATTGAGCCATTTGGTGGTGCTGCCACTTGCCTTGGCGGTTGTATTCGTGACCCATTAAGTGGGCGTGCCTATGTATATCAAGCTATGCGTGTTACTGGTGCAGGAGATCCACGAACACCACTATCGCAAACACTACGTGGAAAACTACCACAACGAAAAATCACACAAGAAGCAGCGCGTGGATATGCATCCTATGGCAATCAAATCGGTTTAGCTACGGGCGAAGTCAAAGAGTATTATCATGATGGCTTTGTGGCAAAACACATGGAAATAGGTGCCGTTATCGGAGCTGTACCACGGGCTAATGTACGCCGTGAAAGTCCTGTGCCAGGCGACGTAATCCTACTCATCGGAGGGAAAACAGGCCGTGATGGTTGTGGTGGTGCTACGGGATCCTCTAAAGAGCATACCCTAACATCGCTCGACACCTGTGGTACAGAAGTACAAAAAGGCAACCCTTTAACGGAACGCAACTTGCAGCGTCTATTCCGCCGCTCTGAAGTGTCCACCTTAATCAAACGTTGTAATGATTTCGGTGCAGGCGGTGTTTCCGTAGCCATTGGCGAATTAACCGATGGAGTCACTATTAATTTAGATGCAGTACCTAAAAAATATGACGGCTTAAATGGCACTGAATTAGCGATTTCAGAATCACAAGAACGCATGGCTGTAGTCATTTCTCCTGACGATGTACCAGCGTTCATCCAGTACTGTGAAGAAGAAAATATAGAGGCTACTGTAGTTGCCACCGTAACTGATACCAACCGATTAGTTATGACTTGGCAAGGTGTTCCTATTGTCGATATTAGTCGTGATTTTCTATCTACCAATGGAGCTAAGCAAACGCAAAATGCTACAATTACCGCTCCTACAGGGACCTATTTCAAAACAGGCCTAGCTAAAATCCAAAATTTTCATGATCAATGGATTGATGCAGTGTCTACTCTATCCGTAGCTTCTCAACAAGGATTACAAGAATGTTTTGACAGCACCATCGGTGCCAATACGGTGCTTATGCCATATAGCGGAAAGTATCAAAAAACACCCGTACAAGGCATGGCTGCCAAATTACCCGTTCTGCACGGTGAAACGACAACCGCTAGTATCATGACCCACGGCTTTGTGCCGGCCTTAGCAAATTGGAGTCCTTTCCATGGTGCACAATACGCCGTCTTACTCTCTGTAGCTAAATTAGTAGCCTTAGGGGGCCATCGTGAAGATGCATACTTAACATTGCAAGAATATTTTGAACGACTCAATGACAATCCACAATCATGGGGTAAACCAGTTAGTGCCTTATTAGGGGCCTACCAAGCGCAAAAGAGTTTATCCATTGCTGCTATTGGTGGTAAAGATTCTATGAGTGGCACCTTCATGGATATGACCGTGCCACCTACATTAGTATCCTTCGCCGTAACTACAGCGCCAGTAGATCGAATTATATCGCCCGATTTAAAAGATGTAAATCACCGTTTAATTTTATTACAAGTTCCTCGCACCTTTGATGATACGCCTGATTGGGAGGCTTTTAAAAAGAATTGTCAAATCTTGCAAAAAGAGATTGATCATGGCCGCGTATACAGTGCCTACGTGGTAGACGAAGGTGGTATTCCTGAAGCGGTTAGTAAAATGGCCTTAGGCAATCGTATTGGCGTTAAATTTGACCAGTATGCGGAAGGCTACTTATTCCAACCATCCTTAGGATCATTCTTGTATGAAGTAGATATTACCGCCATCAATCATTTGCTAGAAATCGATGAAGTGAAAATTATCGGTACCACTATCGACAAACCACATATTGAATGGAAGGATAATATAGTTACCCTCGATGAAATCCAACAGGCGTATGAAAAGCCATTATCATCGATTTTCCCAATTCATGCGCCTAATGGCTCAGGTGAAGCAGTCGCCTATATTCACGATCGTCATAGTAAAAAACTGGCTACCCCTAGTATCGGTAAACCACATGTACTAATCCCCGTATTTCCTGGTACCAATTGCGAATATGACTCTGCTCGCGCCTTTGAACAAGCAGGTGCTCACGTACATACGGTAATAATACGCAACCATACTATCGCTCAATTAGAAGAATCCATTCAAGTGCTAAAAAAACAACTGGACACAAGTCAAATACTCATGTTCCCTGGTGGCTTTAGTGCTGGTGATGAACCTGATGGAGCTGGTAAATTTATGGCCACTCTATTCCGCAACCAATACTTGAGTGAATCCCTAGAAAACTTGCTCTATAAACGAGATGGTTTAGTACTCGGTATTTGCAATGGCTTTCAAGCATTAATCAAATTAGGTTTATTACCAACAGGTCATATACATCCATTAACCGCAAACAGTCCAACCCTTACGTATAATACAATTGGTCGTCACATATCGCGCATGGTACATACTAAAATAATTTCTACCCAATCGCCTTGGATGTGCCAAATGAAAGCAGGAGATATTTACACCGTACCAATCTCCCATGGCGAAGGCCGTTTTATTGCTTCTCCTAAGCAAATTGTCGAATTTAATCGCACAGGTCAAATCGCCACTCAATATGTGGATATGACGGGTGTCGCATCTATGGATGCACAATATAATCCAAATCAATCCGTAGCTGCTATTGAAGGCCTTTTAAGTCCCGATGGCAAAGTATTTGGCAAAATGGCTCATGTAGAGCGCTATGGCTATGGCGTTCACAAAAATATTCCCGGTAATCTAGTGATGCCACTCTTCAGCTCTGGTGTATCCTATTTCAAATAAAACTCCTGACTATCTACTAGGATGAAAATATCCATACTATAATGACTATAGTTATTATCTGATTTCTGTCATGTATTGTACTTTCTTGTATACTGAACGCGAAGGGAGAGGATTTCCTCTCCCTTCACCACGCTCGTATCGTTTTGTTTTCTATGGTATTTGCAATGTAAAGGCTTTTCTTTTGCCTTTTGTGTGATGAATAAAAAAAATAGCCCTATACTGCGGTTCTTTCTCTATCGTTACATAACTCGTAGTTATCTATACAGTATGAAACCGTCATAATTTCGCCAAAATTAATATTGAAATTTTTCGAGAATGTTAGTATCATAAATAACATAGAATGTTACATAATTAGGAGTATTATGTGTTGTATAAGGTATGAGTGACTCTTTCTAAATCTAACTATTTAGCACACTCTACCACTTAACAAAGAGAGGATTATTATAATGCATTGTGCACAAAAAATTTCTGATAACATTTTTTGGATTGGTAGCAACGACTGGACAACACCTCGTTTTGAAAATCTATTTCCTATTCCCCATGGAGTCAGCTATAACTCCTATTTTATTGACGATGAAAAGACCTGCGTCGTTGACACTGTTGATAAAATGATTCGTGATGAATTTTTAAACAACGTACATCATTTATTAAATGGTCGTCAACTTGATTATATCGTAATCAATCACATGGAACCTGATCATTGTGCGGTATTATTGGATTTAGTAAAAGAATACCCTCATGTCACACTAGTTGGTAATGCGACTACTTTCAAAATGTTTGAACAATTCTATGGCACACCATGTCCCGATAATTACCATTTGGTAAAAGAAGGTGATGTACTCGACCTTGGTACTCACAAATTAACCACCTACACTATGCCAATGGTTCACTGGCCAGAAGTAACCGCTACCTATGAATCTACGACAGGCACCTTATTCTCTGCTGATGCCTTTGGTACATTCGGCACGGTTAATGGTAACATCTTTGCCGATCAAGTTGACTATAGTTTGAGCTATGAAGATGAAGCTCGTCGTTACTACGTGAATATTGTTGGTAAATATGGGCCACAAGTGCAAAATGCGTTACGTAAACTCGGCAAATTACCGATTAATATGATCGCTCCACTTCATGGACCTTTATATCGCACTCCAGAAACCATTAACTATATCATTGAAAAATACCAATACTGGAGTACCTATTCTGCAGAAAAACAAGGTGTCGTAATCGCTTTCGCCTCTATGTATGGCCATACTGCTAATATGGCACAACAATTAGCAAAACTACTATCCTCACGCGGTATTACAGATATTAAAATGTATGATGTATCCAAAACACATGCTTCGTATATTATTTCTGATGCGTGGAAATATTCTCACCTAGTATGCTTATCCCCTACCTATAATCTAGGTTTATATCTTGCTATGGATGCGTTTTTACATGAATTAGCAGCCCTTAACTTCTCCAATCATAAAGTATCCATTGTGGGAAATCACACTTGGGCCTCTGCTGCTATGAAGCGTATGACAGCTCTATTCACAGATACTTTTAAAAACATGGAAATCGTCGGCGAACCACTCGATATTAAAAGTGCCTTACACGAAGCACAATTGCCAGCATTTGAAGAATTAGCTGATACAATCGCTACTTCCATTAAAGAAACTGAAATTAAAACTTTCTAGTTATAGGCAATACTATTACTACATCACTGATGCCTAGTTGATTCGACTAGGCAGGCGTAATAAAAAATAACCATTATAACAAATAAACCACCCGTTAAACGGGTGGTTTATTTGTTATGCGTTCTACATAAGACTTAGCCATCAAATGTACATACACTCTATGACAAAATAATTATACGTGTCTAGTAAAACAACAAAATTACTTGCTATACCTCTATCATATCAAACTAATAATACCATCTACGAGAATCATAAAATAACTGCTACACCGCTACCATTACAATAGCAGGTAGAACAACATACCTAAGCTAACAATACAATAAATACGATAAAAATAGAGGAAAATTGATAGGAACTACTTAGTCACATGGTATTCCATGTGTAGTAGCAAATCAAAAAATCCAATCACCTTTCCTCTATTCTATGATGAGTATATTGTAGTATGGTCCTTACTTAACTATAGTACATCTAACATATCGTCTATACCTACTCTTCTTTTTTCTTCCTAGAAAACGGAAGTAGCGTAAGATGTTCAATCTTTTGAATCACTGACCATGATTCATATCGTCTAAACAAACGATATACGATAACACCCATAATAGCGCCCAGTAATAATCCTACTACTACATCTGATGGATAGTGAACGAACGCATAGACGCGAGAAAATCCTACCACCAGTGCAAATATGCCAGCAAGAATGCCCCATTTACGGTGATACATATAGGCCACTGCAGCCATAGCAGCGGTCACAATGGAATGGCCCGATGGAAAGGAAAAACTAGTAGCTTTCGGTAATGGTACGATGGGTAGCACATCTGCACCAGTAAAAATTGGTCGTGTCCGTTGGGCAATATGTTTAAGTATGCCATCACCTACAGCTAACGCTACGGCAGCAGCCAATAATATAACAATGGTCGCCATGCGCGTACGCTTACATACGAGTCCTACCAGAATCAAAATTCCCCAGAATAAAACACTATTAATTAGCTTTGTAAATAAAACCACAAAATTTGTTACTAAAGGATTCACAAGATGATAATGAATCCACCATAATAACTGATGATCAATCGATAATAACGCTTCCAAAACAAACTCCTTTACCAAAAATGCTACTTATATAGGATAGATGCACATAGATGACACGCTCCTAGAGATATGGCTAATCGTTTCCACCTATAGCAATAGTACTAACCACATGAAAATCGTAGACCTGTTCCCTAGTAGATACTATCATCATGCCACTTGCATACTCTCTACTATACCATATATAACCAACTATAGGCAAAATACTATACTCATTGTAACACAGACCTATCATTTCTTAAGCGACTGGTGACGAAAATTATCATACGCTTTTGCAAAAATAGGTGTATCTACGCCTACATTCTTGCCTTTACGCACCAAATCACCTAGTAAAATATCTAATTCCGTATCACGAGGATCCTTTCCGTCCAGCAAATCACGATACAAAGAAGTAATCGTTGTGCCTGGCATAGTATGAAAGGTTTGAATTAATGTGGCAATAAATTCTGGTGGTATAGTAACCCCATAGGCCTTAGCTACATCAACTACCTCTTGATGAGCCTTTTCAACTACAGTTTCATACCCCACTTGGCTCCGAACAAATGCTGTATCCCCCTTATAATAGCAAAAAATAGCGCCCATCGTACCCGTAATAGCAAACTTTTTCCAACTCTGTAACACAATATCATCGACTACAGTAGTTCGTATACCCGCTTCCTGTAGAATACGAGCAATATCATAAAAGATTGGCACCGTACGCCCATCTTTCATGCCGAAATAAATATCACATAGTCCTGCCTCTTGTATAATATACCCAGGAGATACGATATGACTAAAAATACGAATGGTACCGTCCGCTACAATACAAGGGGGGAGCCACTTTTCTAATACATCAGATAGCACTACGCCATTTAACAAGGGAATCACTACCGTAGACGGCGTAATCATGGGTGCTATACTATGACATACCTCCTCTAGTCGATTGCCTTTACAAGCCAATATAATGACATCCATCTTGCCCAATTCATGTACATCATCACTTACCAATTTAGGGTGTACCACCATGTTTCCCAATTTTTTAGAATCTAATCGCAATCCCTTTGTTTGAATCACTCGTTTTGCTTCATTTCGTGCATACAAATAGGTATCTTTGTAAGATCGTGCCAATGCGGCCCCTACGAATCCTCCTACGCCACCGACACCAAATATTAATACTTTCATACACTAACCTCATTTCTACCAAGAATATACCTATCACATACTATCTTAATTCCATTCTACACTATCTAAGGTAATAAGAAAATAACCAATACATCGACCATCCAATCCCCATAATCGCCCCCCCTATCATCATACATACATCAGCATCAATTGGTACGCCGTTTCCAATCCTTATACATACATGTGATTTCTACAAATGAATCCCCATCTCCTACATCGATAACAAATCGATACCCATAGTACGTGCCTGGCAAAATAATCTCTTGAATGATAACCTATTACAATCCGTCCCCACCATATAAACGATATATCCTATCGCCTATAAAATCACCTAGAAAACATATATTGATAAATACTATTAATATGTTATCATATACATATAGTATGATTTCACATGTAGTTCATAAAAAGAATCATATAATAGATTGATAGATTTCAATATTAAAAGAATAACTATGAATCTTCAACCAACATAAAGTATTTCTATAAAGTAACCAAGGAAAGGATGAACCGTATGCCAAAAAAAATTATTGCTGATATATTAGTTGATGTATTAGCCACTGCTGGAGTAGAACGCATTTATGGACTAACTGGTGATAGCTTTAATGCCATCAATGATAGCTTACGCCGCGACGGACGTATCCAATTTCAACATATCCGTCACGAAGAAACAGCCGCCTTTGCAGCAGGAGCCGAAGCAGCGATTACTGGAAAATTAGCAGTCTGCGCTGCCAGTTGTGGGCCTGGCAACTTACATTTGATTAATGGTTTATTTGATTGTCAACGTAATCATGTGCCAGTCTTAGCCATTGCTACCCACATTCCTTCTACGGAAATTGGACTCCACTATTTCCAAGAAACACATCCTCAAGAATTATTCAAAGAATGTAGTGAATTTGTGGAATTAGTGACGAATCCTAAACAAATGCCAGAAATTTTATACCGCGCTATGAACACGGCGATTGGTAAAAAGGGTGTAGCCGTTATCGTTCTTCCTGGAGATGTATCCATTATGGAAATGAAAGCGCCTGATACCGCCTTATGGAAACCACCAGTAGCGCCTCACATTATCCCGCAAGAAGAAGAAATAAACACCTTAGCTAACCATCTACAAACCGCTGATAAAGTAACCTTGTTCTGCGGTGCTGGCTGTGCTGGGGCTCATGATGAAGTAGTAAAATTAGCCTCTTTATTACACGCCCCTGTGGTTCACGCCTTTAGGGGTAAAGAATGGGTGGAATGGGATAATCCCTATAATGCAGGTATGACTGGCCTTCTCGGCTACACATCCGGATATGAAGCAGTAGATAATTGTGACCTATTACTCATGTTGGGCACCGATTTTCCCTATCGACCATTCTATCCAAGCAATGCAAAAGTAATTCAAATTGATCATGATCCAAGTGCCTTAGGCCGTCGTGCTCTATTAACCCAAGGCATTATTGGTGATGTAAAAGATACGTTACAGATACTTCTACCGAAAATCAAACAAAAAGAATCTACTGAATTTTCTGATCGCGTTAAGAAAACTTTCAAAAAATTTAGAAGTGATTTAGATAGCTATGCTGTACCTGCTAAAAGTGGCGATGCCCATCATCCACAATATGTGGTCAATCGCATTAACGCCTTAGCTGACGAAGATGCTATTTTCACCTTTGACGTAGGTACCCCCGTTATATGGTCCGCTCGTCATCTTCACATGAATGGCAAACGTCGCTTGCTCGGCTCCTTTAATCACGGTTCCATGGCCAATGCTATGATGCATGCTATTGGGGCCCAATCGGCTTGTCCTAATCGCCAAGTTATCAGTTTATCTGGAGATGGCGGATTTACCATGATGATGGGCGACGTATTATCCTTAAAACAGCTCAACTTACCTGTAAAAGTAGTGGTCTTTAATAACGGCGATTTAAACTTTATCGCCTTAGAAATGCGTGCGTCTGGCTATCTTGACTATGCTACCAAATTAGATAATCCAAATTTTGCCGACATGGCAGAAGCCATCGGCATCAAAGGTGTTCATATTGATAGCTCTGTAACCGATGTAGATGCAAAATTAAAAGAAGCCTTTCAACATGATGGACCCGTTATCATCGACGTAGCGGTGAATGATCAAGAATTGGCTATGCCACCTAAAATTGATATGAAACAGGCCGCTGGCTTTGGTCGTTTCTTAGTAAAAGCCATGCTTGATGGTCGTGGCACAGAGTTGATTGATCTCGCCAAAACAAATTGGGTTAAATACAAATCCCTCTATTAATAAAAAATAATGTAGTGCCTCTCTAATTTCATACGTTTCGTATACCAAAAGAACCAAGTACACGCTTGTCTATATGATAGACGAGCTATACTTGGTTCTTCTTATATTATGATGTCTACGCCACTATTCACTTTGTAACGAAATGTTTCTAGATTGTCTAACTATAGTATGACGTCTACTCTCCATTCACTTATGATCAATATCTCTACCTATATCGTACGTAGAACTAAACAATCCATATCTATAGGTTATCTCTATACATCATTACCTATCACGTATACTAGGACTTATATAGTTGTAACATTTCCATAAGTAATGATTATCTATCAATCAATTCTTTCCAGTAAGCATTTTATATACCAATCATTTCTTCATATAAGAGTCTCCATGTATTATACCGATTGGTATCAAATGAATAATGTAAGAATCGATACAAAAGGGACTGTTGTGAAAGAAATCATCATTTCACAACAGTCCCTTATTGTCTAATGAAGAGCTTACGATACCATATACCTTAGCCCCGTAGATGCGTATCGTTCACATACACGATACACTCTACGTAGTGGGCAATCGGTCTATTGCATCCTATACTAATCATATAATCGGTCTACACATATCATTATAGTCCCAATTTTTTCATCAACGCATCTAATTTAGCTTTCATTTCTTCATTATCTTGAAGTACTTTATAATAGCTTGCTTTAATTTGTCTATTTTCTGCTTTCAATGCAGTTACTTCATCTTGCATTACATAAACAGAACTAATTGGACCTGCTTTATAACGGTCTGGAACAGCTCGTTCATCAGCAGAAGAACCAAATTTACGTGTAACACCAACACCCATCATATTATTGCCAGCACCAACGGATACACCGACATTGAACATAGTGCTTTCATTTGTATAATGGGACAAACCAATGGCTGCCGCTTGTGTGCCTCGATAAGATCCAATTGCTGCCATAATTTGTGTTGGTTCCAATGGATCATATTGTAATGGTTTAAGCATCGCCATAGCTGCTGCATTGGCACCGACATTTCTAACATTTCTATCAATCTTCATGATAGCAGTATCTGTCTTATTAACAACATCTTGTAAATCGCTAACTAGAGCGACTGTGTCTTTAGGCTTATTATTGTCATCCAAAACGACAAGTCGTCCATTATTAGTGCCCAATGTAACGCCAGGAATTGCTTTACCATCAGTACCTGTAGTGCCAGCAAAAGAAAGTGTACCGTTCTTGCCATTCATAGATACGGTTGTATTTCCTTTATCATCAGTAGCGTTGATCGTCTTAGCAGAAATAGCCCCCAATCCTGTAATGCCTTTGTCCTTCATATCAAGGCCTTTAGCATTTAGGACTGGTCCATTTTCAATTTGAATACCCGCCTCAGCAGCCTTACCAGTCATAGTAATACCATTAGTACCATTAATACCGATCGTACCATCCTTAGCTGGTTGACCATCTTTAGCATCTGTATGTCCAGTTATAGTGATTCCATCAGTACCATCAATACCTACTTTAGATTTACCATCTTTACCATCAACAGCGATTTTGCCATTAATGCCATCTTTACCGATACCAAGATGCAATTCATCACCCACAACCTTACCAGTAGGATCGGTAACTTGAGTGGCTGTCAAAATTGTTTCTTTTGGTTCTTTTTCATCAGTGCCTTTTTGTAAGACTAACCTACCTGTATCATCAGTACTTAAAGTAGTGACATTGCCTTTATCTGGGTCGCCGATAACCACTTTCTTTGTAGACACCTTATCTAATTTCTCAAGCGTTTTTGCTAATTTCACATGTAATTTACCATCATCAGTATTAGCAAAGACACCAATATTACCTTCTGTGAAATCTTTTTCTTTCTTGTCTTTAATATCACCAACGATGTCTACTTGGTTATTTAATTTCTTAGCCAATACTTTAGTGTCAGCATTATCACCAGCATATTTCATGCCGTCATCTAAGTTTGCCACTTGGTGTGTAATCGGTTTACCATCAGCATCTTTTTTATCTTTGCCATCTGGATCCTTTTCAGTGTACACAATGCGAGTTACATCAGTGCCGTCAATACCTGTCTTGCCATTGATGCCATCTTTGCCATCTTTACCATCAATATTTTTGCCAGCTTCACCACGAATACTGATACCATCTTTACCGTTTTCACCATTCAAACCGATGGAACCATCTTTACCATTAAGAACTACTGCCGAACCATCTTTACCATTGACGCCGATTGTACCATTTTGACCTTCCTTACCTGCCTTACCAGCAGATGGTTTTTCCGCTTTTTCTCCAACTGTAATAGAAGAGGATCCGGTTGTCAAAACTTCCTTAGTGTCAGTAGTATTGCCCTCTTTATCCTTAACTTCGAGAACTAATTTACCATCTTTACCTTTAAGTGCTACTGCGCCTTCACCTTTACCTACGGTAATACCGTCTGTTGCAGTAACTGTCTCAACTTTTACATCTTTATGTAACGCTACGGTTAACTTACCATTACCATCTGAGATAACACCAATATTATCGTTAGTGCCAACAAACTTAGTTTTACCATCGGATAATGTGGCTTCACCATCAGCATCATCACTAGCTTTTAAGCCTTGACCTACGATTTGGACAGTACTATTTAAGGTTTGTTTACTTACAGTTTTATTATTGCCTGCAAATTTCAAACCGTCAGTTAAGGTGGCTACTTGATGATCATTACCAGCTTCATCTTTATAGTTCAAGCGAGTCATCTTGTCGTTATCTGGATCACCATTGACATCAGTATTACCGGCAATCACGGTCATGTCCATGCTTGGTGTTTTACCATCATCACCTTTAGCGCCAGTTAAACCTAAATGACCAATGCCATCTTTACCGTTTAAACCGGCTATTGTAGGTGCTGGGTCACCCGGTTTACCAGGTTCGCCCTTGATGGAAAGTCCGTTTTTACCAGCTTCGCCTTCTAAGGTGATACCATCTTTACCGTCAATGCCTACGCCTGGTTTTCCATCTTTACCATTTACACCGATATGACCATTTTTACCATCTTTGCCATTTTCACCAGCTTCACCAAGGATAATGGTCGTTGTATTATTCTTCTCGGTGACTGTTAAGACTTCTCTTGGCGTATCAACACCAGCATTTTGTAACATTAACTTGCCATCATCGCTAGTTGTCAAGGTAGCTACTTTGCCTTGACCTTTGCCATTTTTATCAGGATCGCCCACAACAATTTTATTAGTTGCATTAACTATACCGCTTGTTACACTGTCTAATCCAGTAATATCTTTCGCTAATTTCACATGCAATTTGCCATCATAGGCGAAGACACCAATATTACCTGATATGAAATGGTTTACATCTTTGTCTTTAATATCACCAACGATGTCTACTTGGTTATTTAATTTCTTCTTTAATACGTTAGTGCCATCAGCCTTAGCGTTATCGCCAGCATATTTCATGCCATCCGTTAAGGTTGCCACTTGATGATCCTTACCAGCTTTATCTTTATAGTTCAAACGGGTAATTTTATCTGCCTCTTTAGTCGAATCACCATCGACATCAGTATTGCCTGTAATAGCGGTCATGTCGATGCTTGGTGTACCGTCTTTACCAGCTAATTCTAAATGACCAACACCGTCTTTACCGTTCAAGCCGGCCACTTGTGTTTTCCCGTCTTCGCCTTTGATGGAAACGCCATTTTTACCAGCTTCGCCGGTCATAGATATGCCATCAGTACCATTGATACCGATTGTGCCATCCTTGCCATTGTTACCATCTTCACCATTTGTATGGCCTGTTACCGTGATGCCGTCGGTACCATTAATACCTACAGTACCATTTTTACCGTCCTTGCCATCTTTGCCATTAGTACCAGTGACAGTCACACCTTTTTGACCGTCGATACCAACCTTAGATGTACCATCTTTACCATTAACACCGATGGTGCCATTAACGCCATCTGTACCATTTGGTGTAGTTGGTCCTTCGCCAAGCTTAATGATATCAGTAGGTGTCTTAGTGCCATCGCCATTATCTACCTCTTCTCTAGTGGCTGTCAAAATAGCTTCTTTTGGTGCAGTTTCATCAGTACCTTTTTGTAAGACTAACTTGCCTTCATCGTCAGTACTTAAAGTAGTCACCTTGCCTTTACCTTTGCCACCTTTATCTGGGTCGCCGATAACCACTTTCTTACTACCAATGCTATCGAGGTTTTTAACATTCTTCGACAAGGATACGGTTAATGTATCAGTGCCATTGGAGATAACACCGATATTATCGTCGGTACCTTCAAACTTAGTTTTCTTATCCGACAAGAATGCTTTTTGGTTTTTGTCTGTATCTTTGTCTGTACCTTTACCGTCATAGGTAGCGTCATCTGCACTAACAAGACCTTGACCAACAATCTTAACGGTACTATTTAATTGATGCTTATTTACCGCCGAGTTGTTGCCAGTGAATTTCAAGCCATCCTCCAAGGTTGCTACTTGATGAGGGTTATTATTTTCGTCTACATATTGTAACCGTGTAATACCATCTTTACCATCAACGCCAGCCTTCCCTTTAATAGCGGTCATGTCGATACTTGGTGATTTACCATCATCACCTTTAGCGCCAGTTAAGCCTAAATGACCAATGCCATCTTTACCGTTCAAACCGGCTATTGTAGGTGCTGGTTCACCGTTTTTACCAGGTTCGCCCTTGATAGAAACGCCGTTTTTACCAGCTTCGCCTTCTAAGGTGATACCATCTTTACCGTCAATACCTACGCCTGGTTTTCCATCTTTACCATTTACACCGATATGACCGTTTTTACCATCTTTACCAGCTTTACCAGCTTCACCAAGGATAATGGTCGTTGTATTATTCGTCTCGGTGACTGTTAAGACTTCTCTTGGCTTATCAGCGTCAGCATTTTGTAACATTAACTTGCCATCATTGCTAGTTGTCAAGGTAGCTACTTTGCCTTTACCTTTGCCACCTTTATCTGGATCGCCCACAACAATTTCATTAGTTGCCTTAACTTTGCCGGCTGTTACACTGTCTAATCCAGTAATATCTTTCGCTAATTTCACATGTAATTTGCCATCAGTAGTATTAGCAAAGACACCAATATTAGCTGATGTGAAGTCAGCTTCTGTTTTAGTAGCGCCAATATCACCAACGATGTCCACTTGGCTATTTAACTTCTTAGCCAATACTTTAGTGTTAGCGTTATCACCAGCATATTTCATGCCGTCATCTAAGGTTGCTACTTGATGATCCTTACCAGCTTTATCTTTATAGTTCAAACGGGTAATTTTATCTGCCTCTTTAGTCGAATCACCATCGACATCAGTATCACCTGTAATCGCGGTCATGTCGATGCTTGGTGTACCGCCTTTACCAGCTAATTCTAAATGACCAATGCCATCCTTACCGTTCAAGCCAGCCACTTGTGTTTTACCGTCTTCGCCTTTGATGGAAACGCCATTTTGAGCAGCTTCGCCGGTCATAGATATGCCATCAGTACCATTGATACCGATTGTGCCATCCTTGCCATTGTTACCATCTTCACCATTTGTATGGCCTGTTACCGTGATGCCGTCGGTACCATTAATACCTACAGTACCATTTTTACCGTCCTTGCCATCTTTGCCATTAGTACCAGTGACAGTCACACCTTTTTGACCGTCGATACCAACCTTAGATGTACCATCTTTACCATTAACACCGATGGTGCCATTAACGCCATCTGTACCATTTGGTGTAGTTGGTCCTTCGCCAAGCTTAATGATATCAGTAGGTGTCTTAGTGCCATCGCCATTATCTACCTCTTCTCTAGTGGCTGTCAAAATAGCTTCTTTTGGTGCAGTTTCATCAGTACCTTTTTGTAAGACTAACTTGCCTTCATCGTCAGTACTTAAAGTAGTCACCTTGCCTTTACCTTTGCCACCTTTATCTGGGTCGCCGATAACCACTTTCTTACTACCAATGCTATCGAGGTTTTTAACATTCTTCGACAAGGATACGGTTAATGTATCAGTGCCATTGGAGATAACACCGATATTATCGTCGGTACCTTCAAACTTAGTTTTCTTATCCGACAAGAATGCTTTTTGGTTTTTGTCTGTATCTGTGTCTGTGCCTTTACCGTCATAGGTAGCGTCATCTGCACTAACAAGGCCTTGACCAACAATCTTAACGGTACTATTTAATTTGTGTGCATTCACCGCCAAGTTGTTGCCAATGAATTTCAAGCCGTCATCCAAGGTTGCTACTTCATGAGCTGTTTTATTTTCGTCTACATATTGTAACCGTGTAATACCATCTTTACCATCAACGCCAGCCTTCCCTTTAATAGCGGTCATGTCGATGCTTGGTGTTTTACCATCTTCACCTTTATCGCCAGTTAAGCCTAAGTGACCAATGCCATCTTTACCGTTCAAGCCAGCCACTTGTGTTTTACCGTCTTCGCCCTTGATGGAAACGCCATTTTGAGCAGCTTCGCCGGTCATAGATATGCCATCAGTACCATTGATACCGATTGTGCCATCCTTGCCATTGTTACCATCTTCACCATTTGTATGGCCTGTTACCGTGATGCCGTCGGTACCATTAATACCTACAGTACCATTTTTACCGTCCTTGCCATCTTTGCCATTAGTACCAGTGACAGTCACACCTTTTTGACCGTCGATACCAACCTTAGATGTACCATCTTTACCATTAACACCGATGGTGCCATTAACGCCATCTGTACCATTTGGTGTAGTTGGTCCTTCGCCAAGCTTAATGATATCAGTAGGTGTCTTAGTGCCATCGCCATTATCTACCTCTTCTCTAGTGGCTGTCAAAATAGCTTCTTTTGGTGCAGTTTCATCAGTACCTTTTTGTAAGACTAACTTGCCTTCATCGTCAGTACTTAAAGTAGTCACCTTGCCTTTACCTTTGCCACCTTTATCTGGGTCGCCGATAACCACTTTCTTACTACCAATGCTATCGAGGTTTTTAACATTCTTCGACAAGGATACGGTTAATGTATCAGTGCCATTGGAGATAACACCGATATTATCGTCGGTACCTTCAAACTTAGTTTTCTTATCCGACAAGAATGCTTTTTGGTTTTTGTCTGTATCTTTGTCTGTACCTTTACCGTCATAGGTAGCGTCATCTGCACTAACAAGACCTTGACCAACAATCTTAACGGTACTATTTAATTCATGCTTATTCACCGCCAAATTGTTGCCAATGAATTTCAAGCCGTCATCCAAGGTTGCTACTTCATGAGTGTTATCATTTTCGTCTTTATATTGTAACCGTGTAATACCATCTTTACCATTAACGCCAGCAGCCCCTTTAATAGCGGTCATGTCGATACTTGGTGCTTTACCGTCAGCACCTTTAGCGCCAGTTAAGCCTAAGTGACCAATGCCGTCTTTACCGTTCAAGCCGGCTATTGTAGGTGCTGGGTCACCCGGTTTACCAGGTTCGCCCTTGATGGAAAGTCCCTTTTCACCAGCTTCGCCTTTTAAGGTGATACCATCTTTACCGTCAATACCTACACCAGACTTACCATCTTTACCATCAACGCCGATATGACCATCTTTACCATCTTTACCTGCTACGCCTACAGTAATTGTATCTGCGCTTTGGTCTCTCGTAGCCGAGATTTTAACTTTGCCACCATCGTTAGCAATTTGTACGTTTTCACCAGCTTCAAATTCAAGGACATTCGCTGCTGTATCAGTATCTGTTGGTTTTTTCAATGTTTTAACATCAGTTCCATCAGCTTTTACTTGAATGGTTTGTAACGCATTTTGACCCGCCTGTGATGAGTTTGATAATTCCGACTGAGTAACTACTTTGTTACCATCGTCTGCTTTTGGGGTACCAATGTAGAGACCACCTTTTTTATTCGTCAAGGTAATTGGTTTCTTCTTATCTGGATCTTGCGGAGTATCGCTATCTTCCAAGGTAAGCGTATTCGCTTTAATATCTTTCGCTAATTTCACATGTAATTTGCCATCAGTAGTGTTAGCAAAGACACCAATATTACCTTCTGTAAAGTCATCTACTGTTTTATTCTCGCCAATATCACCAACGATGTCCACTTGGTTATTTAACTTCTTCTTTAATACGTTAGTGCCATCAGCCTTAGCGTTATCGCCAGCATATTTCATGCCATCCGTTAAGGTTGCCACTTGATGATCCTTACCAGCTTTATCTTTATAGTTCAAACGGGTAATTTTATCTGCCTCTTTAGTCGAATCACCATCGACATCAGTATTGCCTGTAATAGCGGTCATGTCGATGCTTGGTGTACCGTCTTTACCAGCTAATTCTAAATGACCAACACCGTCTTTACCGTTCAAGCCGGCCACTTGTGTTTTCCCGTCTTCGCCTTTGATGGAAACGCCATTTTTACCAGCTTCGCCGGTCATAGATATGCCATCAGTACCATTGATACCGATTGTGCCATCCTTGCCATTGTTACCATCTTCACCATTTGTATGGCCTGTTACCGTGATGCCGTCGGTACCATTAATACCTACAGTACCATTTTTACCGTCCTTGCCATCTTTGCCATTAGTACCAGTGACAGTCACACCTTTTTGACCGTCGATACCAACCTTAGATGTACCATCTTTACCATTAACACCGATGGTGCCATTAACGCCATCTGTACCATTTGGTGTAGTTGGTCCTTCGCCAAGCTTAATGATATCAGTAGGTGTCTTAGTGCCATCGCCATTATCTACCTCTTCTCTAGTGGCTGTCAAAATAGCTTCTTTTGGTGCAGTTTCATCAGTACCTTTTTGTAAGACTAACTTGCCTTCATCGTCAGTACTTAAAGTAGTCACCTTGCCTTTACCTTTGCCACCTTTATCTGGGTCGCCGATAACCACTTTCTTACTACCAATGCTATCGAGGTTTTTAACATTCTTCGACAAGGATACGGTTAATGTATCAGTGCCATTGGAGATAACACCGATATTATCGTCGGTACCTTCAAACTTAGTTTTCTTATCCGACAAGAATGCTTTTTGGTTTTTGTCTGTATCTTTGTCTGTACCTTTACCGTCATAGGTAGCGTCATCTGCACTAACAAGACCTTGACCAACAATCTTAACGGTACTATTTAATTGATGCTTATTTACCGCCGAGTTGTTGCCAGTGAATTTCAAGCCATCCTCCAAGGTTGCTACTTGATGAGGGTTATTATTTTCGTCTACATATTGTAACCGTGTAATACCATCTTTACCATCAACGCCAGCCTTCCCTTTAATAGCGGTCATGTCGATACTTGGTGATTTACCATCATCACCTTTAGCGCCAGTTAAGCCTAAGTGACCAATGCCATCATTACCGTTCAAACCGGCAATGGATTTGCCGTCTTTGCCAGGAATAGAAAGACCATTTTTGGTAATGTTAGTAATTTCAGTATTGATATCTTTAATACTTTTATTATTACTAATATCAAGGTTTTCGCCTAGTTTAGCATTCGCTGTCACGGTAACGGTTGGAGCCGCTGCATCACCGCCTACGGTTACATCGATTTTATCTTTTTCTCCTAAGAATTGAATCGTAGGATGGGATGTTTTGGTTAAGCTTATATTCTTTGTATTCGTATTATCTTTATCACTGATGGAGAAGTTAGCCGATATGTTCTCGATTGGTGTCGAGTTACTATTGATATTACTAATAATGTCTCCTTCGATTGCTTTCGCCAATTCCGCTTTATTAATACCGTAAGTAATCTTGTTACCAGCACGAGTAACGGTTAAGCCTTTTGATGCGTCTGCAGTAGCTACATCAAAGATAACATCGTTATTGGTATTGTCAATGGTTTGACCTTTTTTTGCTTCTTCACTAGCATCTGAAGACGCTTTCAATACCCAGGACGCCATTTTACCATCTAACGCAGTTTTTACGGTAGCGCCAGTTACGAGGTTCGCATTCGTTGCTTTGTCGTCGATAGTACCACCGCCAAGTTTAGCTATCCAGTTTGCTTTCGCTGCATCATCAATGTTCTTTGCATCTTTATCAGCTTTCTTGGAAAGATCACCACCGCTTTGTGCAGTGATATCATCAATTCTACTATTGATATTCGTAATGCTTGTATTACCAGCTAAATCAATTTTACTACCATCAATGCCGTAGGTAATCTTATTGCCAGCTTTACTAACGGTTAAACCTGCATCAGCTTTTTCTACGGCAAATTCAACGGTTGGTGCAGCCTTAGCATTAAGGACTACCGCACTAGAGTCTTCGCCAACTTTTAGATTGAAACCAGCTGTTAAGTTATTATTTAAGTTCGTAACATTTGTTTTAAGAGTAGTAATATCCCCCGCATTTTGTGTCACTTGCTCTGCTATCGGATGTACATAGTTGTATACAGTTTCACCAGTGACAATGCCTGTGTCCTTATCAGCAATTTTACCATCTTTTGCAACTGTTACTGTGAATGTTTTGATATGGCTATCTTTATCCGTTGCAGATGTTACGGTAGCGCCACCTGCACCTGTTACATCTACTAAGCCCGTAATGACATCTTTACCAGCATCATCAATATTGCTTAATGTAGTATTCGCCTTACCAGCCATATCGGTAGTATAGGTCACAGTATCTACTTTACCAGCCATGCCGGTAGTGTAGGTAGTCGTATCTACTTTTTTATCTAACGCAGCTTTTACGGTAGCGCCAGTTACAAGGTTCGCATTCGTTGCTTTCTCGTCGATGGTACCATCGCCAAGTTTAGCTATCCAGCTTGCTTTCGCTTTATCATCAATGTTGGTTGCATTTTTATCAGCTTTATTGGAAAGTGCGCCATCAGTCTTGGTAATGTTAGTAATTGCAGTATTGATATCTTTAACACTTTTATTATTACTAATATCAAGGTTTTCGCCTAGTTTAGCATTCGCTGTCACGGTAACGGTTGGAGCCGCTGCATCACCGCCTACGGTTACATCGATTTTATCTTTTTCTCCTAAGAATTGAATCGTAGGATGGGATGTTTTGGTTAAGCTTATATTCTTTGTATTCGTATTATCTTTATCACTGATGGAGAAGTTAGCCGATATGTTCTCGATTGGTGTCGAGTTACTATTGATATTACTAATAATGTCTCCTTCGATTGCTTTCGCCAATTCCGCTTTATTAATACCGTAAGTAATCTTGTTACCAGCACGAGTAACGGTTAAGCCTTTTGATGCGTCTGCAGTAGCTACATCAAAGATAACATCGTTATTGGTATTGTCAATGGTTTGACCTTTTTTTGCTTCTTCACTAGCATCTGAAGACGCTTTCAATACCCAGGACGCCATTTTACCATCTAACGCAGTTTTTACGGTAGCGCCAGTTACGAGGTTCGCATTCGTTGCTTTGTCGTCGATAGTACCACCGCCAAGTTTAGCTATCCAGTTTGCTTTCGCTGCATCATCAATGTTCTTTGCATCTTTATCAGCTTTCTTGGAAAGATCACCACCGCTTTGTGCAGTGATATCATCAATTCTACTATTGATATTCGTAATGCTTGTATTACCAGCTAAATCAATTTTACTACCATCAATGCCGTAGGTAATCTTATTGCCAGCTTTACTAACGGTTAAACCTGCATCAGCTTTTTCTACGGCAAATTCAACGGTTGGTGCAGCCTTAGCATTAAGGACTACCGCACTAGAGTCTTCGCCAACTTTTAGATTGAAACCAGCTGTTAAGTTATTATTTAAGTTCGTAACATTTGTTTTAAGAGTAGTAATATCCCCCGCATTTTGTGTCACTTGCTCTGCTATCGGATGTACATAGTTGTATACAGTTTCACCAGTGACAATGCCTGTGTCCTTATCAGCAATTTTACCATCTTTTGCAACTGTTACTGTGAATGTTTTGATATGGCTATCTTTATCCGTTGCAGATGTTACGGTAGCGCCACCTGCACCTGTTACATCTACTAAGCCCGTAATGACATCTTTACCAGCATCATCAATATTGCTTAATGTAGTATTCGCCTTACCAGCCATATCGGTAGTATAGGTCACAGTATCTACTTTACCAGCCATGCCGGTAGTGTAGGTAGTCGTATCTACTTTTTTATCTAACGCAGCTTTTACGGTAGCGCCAGTTACAAGGTTCGCATTCGTTGCTTTCTCGTCGATGGTACCATCGCCAAGTTTAGCTATCCAGCTTGCTTTCGCTTTATCATCAATGTTGGTTGCATTTTTATCAGCTTTATTGGAAAGTGCGCCATCAGTCTTGGTAATGTTAGTAATTGCAGTATTGATATCTTTAACACTTTTATTATTACTAATATCAAGGTTTTCGCCTAGTTTAGCATTCGCTGTCACGGTAACGGTTGGAGCCGCTGCATCACCGCCTACGGTTACATCGATTTTATCTTTTTCTCCTAAGAATTGAATCGTAGGATGGGATGTTTTGGTTAAGCTTATATTCTTTGTATTCGTATTATCTTTATCACTGATGGAGAAGTTAGCCGATATGTTCTCGATTGGTGTCGAGTTACTATTGATATTACTAATAATGTCTCCTTCGATTGCTTTCGCCAATTCCCCTTTATTAATACCGTAAGTAATCTTGTTACCAGCACGAGTAACGGTCAAGCCTTTTGATGCGTCTTCAGTAGCTACATCAAAGATAACATCGTTATTGGTATTATCAATTGTTTTACCTTTTTTTGCTTCTTCATCTTTTGCATTAGCATCCGAAGACGCTTTCAATACCCAAGATGCCATTTTACCATCTAACTCGCTAGATAGGGTTGAATCCAATTTAGCTTTTGTAATGCTTTGATCTTTAATGTTGATAGTAAGATTGTCACCTACAAGTTTTCCAGCACCTTGAATGTCAAGGGTGGTAGAAGTAAGGTTGCCCTTTTTCACTTTACCAGTTACATAGGTTTCATTAACAGTCGTATTAATTTGTTCTCCTGCTAAATTCTTGATTACAGTTTTACCCGCATCATCAATATTGTCCAATGCAATATTCGCTTTACCAGTCATACCAGTAGTATAAGTAGTCGTATCTACTTTACCAGCCATGCCAGTAGTGTAGGTAGTCGTATCTACTTTATCATCTAATGCTTTTTTTACAGTGCCACCAGTGACAATGCCTGTGTCATCATCAGCGATTTTACCATCTTTTGCGACTGTTACAGTGAATGTTTTCTTGCGTCCAGTTGTATCCACAGCAGATGTTACGGTAGCGCCACCTGCGCCTTTGACGTCCACTAAGCCCGTAATGACATCTTTACCAGCATCAGTAATATTATCCAATGCAGTATTCGCCTTACCAGTCATACCAGTATTGTAGGTCGCAGTATCTACTTTACCAGCCATACCAGTAGTGTAGGTCGAAGTATCTACTTTACTAGCCATGCCAGTATTGTAGGTAGTCGTATCTACTTTTTTATCTAACGCAGCTTTTACGGTAGCGCCAGTTACGAGGTTCGCATCGTTTTTACCGCCGATGGTACCTGTACCGAGTGCTGTAGTCCAGTTAGCCACATTAATATTGCTAGCATTTTCTTGCAAGCCGTACAGTTGTTTACCTGTAACAGCGTCGGTGCTATCAGCACTCAATGCACCATCCGCCATGCCAGTAATCGATTGGCTACCCATCGTGATGCCTGTATTCGAAAGAGTAACAGTTTTATTATCTTTAGAAAGTTTGATTTCTTCTAAATTAGCTAATTTCTTAGCGAGTTTTACGTTCAATGTAGGTGGATTACCATCTTTAGCACTAGCTGCAACGACACCAATATTACCTTCCGACAACTCAGCATCTTTCGCCGTATTCCCCTTAATGTTCAATTGAACACCTTTTGGGCTTGGTGTAACGGCAATTTTGGGTTGGCTGCCAGTGTCACCAGCAATATTAAAACCAACGCTATCTAAGGCCGCTTTTACGGTACCACCAGTTACAAGGCCTGTATTATTATCAGCAATTTGCCCATCTTTCGCCACGTTAACGGTAAAAGTTTTCGTACGAGTATTGTTATCAGTTGTCGGTGTTACAGTCACTGCCCCCGTGCCGACTACATTCGTTAAGCCAGTAATTACATCTTTAGCGCCATTTGTGATATTTGTTAATCCTGTATCCGCCTTGCCATCTACTGTTTGCTGTAATTCGTACAGTTGTTTACCTGTCACGGCGTCGTTACTTGTCGCACTCAAGGTAGCATCTGCCATGTTGGTAATCTTGTTTTGGCCCATATCGATGCCATTACCCTTCAACTGGACTGTATAATCTTTCCCATCAATATTCTTCTTGAGTCCGATGCTTTCTAGGTTTGTAAGATTTTTTGCCAACCGCACTTGTGTAATTATCTTATCGTCATTTTGGTGTGGATCGTTATTCTTTTCACGACTTACAATGACACCGATATTCTTATCCTCCTTGGTGGTCAATTTGCTTGTATCAGATTCCCCACCTTGTACACCAAAGGCGATGATACCACGTTGGTTTGTCTTAGTGCCAATACCGACCCATGGATCTCCTCCACCGTCAGCAGTAATATTAAGCCCTAATTGAGTATTTACAGTAGTTTCCAAGTTTTCTGACTGTGTTTTCACCGCATATAGTTGTTTACCTGTTACGGCATCGGTACTATTAGCATTTAATGCACCTTCCGCCATGCCAGTAATCTTTTGACCACCCATATTGATGCCTGAACTACCCAATCTTACCGTATTACCATCTTTCGATAATTCGATGCTTTCTAGGCCCGTCATATTCTTCTTAAGTGTAAGAATAAGACCTTTTTCCTTCGTGCCCTTTTTCTTATCTATGTCAAAATCGTGTCCAAAAACGCCGATATTCCCTTCAGCGAATTCACTCCTTGGATCACTGTTATAGCCTTCAGATTTTCCTTTAATAAGTATCCGTGCTGAATCATCTTGTTTTACACCCACTGTAGGCGTACCGCCCCACTCAGGATCGAAATGGAATTTAAGCCCTTTATTAAGTACATCGTTTAATTTAGTATCCACCTTGGTGTCAACGCTAGCACCCAATCGTTTTAATTGTGCCACGTTCACCGCATCGGTGTCTTCTGTACCGCCAGCAACGTTGATGATTTGGCGTGCTACCTTTCCATTACCGATGGATAGAGCGGCACCGCTCGATTTCATAGCTCGTAAGCCACCTTCTGCCTGTTTCGCTTCACCATCATTAGCAAAGGCTCTATTTGTTTTTGGGTCGTAGGCAAATTGTCCCTTATCGCGATCGGCTAGTGCATCGGTACCGAGGGCAATACCGCCCTTAATGTTTTGTGGTACATGGCTGTTCTTGCCGATGGCAATACCGTCATCCCCTAATGCCAATGCTTTATATCCGATAGCGATAGCATCCTTACCTTGGGCCCCGTCATTTAAATAGTTCGTAGCACCCAACTTTTTCAAGTCATCTGGACTCAATGATTTTTTCAAGGTATCCTTTAAGAGTTCTTTTTTACGGGTGGACAACACGGTCAACGCCTGTTCGATATTGGTTTTATCTTTAAACTTAGGGTCTATCTTCTGTAACTCTGCCAACAAGGCATCTACATCGTTAATACCAGCTAGTCCAGTCGATTGAATGCCGTATGCATTCTCTCTATTATCCGCTAATTTTTTAACCTCATTCTGGATACGTTGTTTGAAGTCGTTATCGATGCGTTCGCCGCCTCTTTCCTTCAACATGATTTCCAATTGTTTTGTGCGGTAATGAACGTATTTACGATAGTCGATATCTTTTCGTTGCAATGGAAGTACATCCTTTGCATCGCCCTTATTTTTTTCGATGGATGTGTAGGCAAATGGATTGGCCACATCATCATTGGGTAGGTTATTGGTAAAGCGATCTTCGATACTCCGCAATTGGGATACGTTAACTGCATCGGTATCACGATACCCGGCCGCTACGTTGGCGATACGACGTTCTTGTCCAACGGAACCAACGGATACGATGCCCACTTGTGTGGACGATGGAAAGGAAATTGCCCCACGTGGTACCCAGCCATCTTTTTCTAGATCTTCCTTCGTATAGTCCGTACGGCTGTTAACACCGATGGCGATGGAGTTTTCTAGGTTTGCATAAGATTTGACACCGATGGCCATACTATTTTTAGCTGTTGCAATCGCTTCCATACCGATGGCGGTGGCGTTATCCCCCGATGTATAGGTCATATGACCAATACCGAGAGAATTGGTTCCCATTCCTAGGGACAAAGACCCCATTACCATGGAATTATCCCCCTCAGCATAGGCCCGTCGACCGATGGCGATGGCGTTAGTGGCCCCTTCTTGTTTGCCATTAATCATAACGGTGGATTGCTTTTTTGCATATTCCACATGACGTTGTAAGTCAGCACCAACGACTTCGCCTATTTGACGGTTCTGGTTCTCCGCCCATTCTTCCTTCAATTTATCTAAATAGGTAAGCCGATCTTCTGTCGTCTCTAGCGATGTACCAGACACTCTAGTAGGGTTCGTTGCCACACGATAGGTTAGTACCTTTTCTAATATATTCTTAGAATCTTGGGTCAATTCGACGTTCGCACCAACAGAGTGCCCAATAGCGATGGAATTATCCCCCACCGCTTTTGCGTCATACCCGTAGGCAACAGATCCTTGTTTATCGGAATAGGATAGATTACCAACGGCTAGACCGTTTTTCGCCATAACACGGCTTAACTCGCCCAGGGCCATCCCACCTGGTGCATGATAGGATACGTAGGAACGCACACCAATTGCTGTGGAGTGTTCACCCAAGGCAAAGGCCAATGCCCCTACTGCGGTAGACGCATTACCATACCCAACCGCACGGGCACCGATAGCGATGGATACTTGTCCACGTGCATAGTTTGGTGACCATACGCGGCGGTCAACGACACCTGGGGTGAGCGCATATTTACTATCAAATAGTTCGGCATCACTCTTCGTCTTACGCAAATCTGCAAATATTTTATTGATAGTTTCTATCGGATATCTATCGGCAAACTCTCCGCCTTTCATGGCATCTGGCTGTCCATCATCACTACCGATAGCAATCGATGCATACCCAGTAGCCTTTGAGTCTGTCCCGACGGCAGTTGCTTGATTACCAGCAATGGTATTAGCGCCAATAGCTACCCCTTGATCCGCTGTTACCTTTGCAAGTCCACCAACTGCTAGCGCATCAGCTCCCTTTGCATAGGATCCATACCCCAAAGCAGTTGCCTTTGACCCATCAGCCGTGGATCCATAACCAAACGTACTGGCACCAAATCCAAGATTGTAAAATTTAGCACCCAGTGACGTTCTAAATTTTAGACCATCATCTATTTGTCTTCCAAACGTATCCACCCCAGTAATAAGCCCAAATCGTTTATCGATGCGGCCCCAACTAGACATAAGCCCAAAGGTCCCATAGTCCATATTAGTCGGTTTTGGCTGATCATTATCATTACCCCATTGTTTCCTATTATTACGCATATCCTCTTCGAGAGCCTGTGGGTCGTAGACTGCCATGTAGCGATCAGCCGCCTCTACCGTCTGCAACGCGCCTCCTCCAACGAGGCACAAAGTGGCCACTGCCAAGATAGCCGCACGATGGCGTGCTAGACCAGTCGTATTCGTACTTTTCCCCTCTCGTTTTGCAATTTCTGACACGACCACATAACAATGTTTTACGCGACTCCAGATAACTTTATAAATCTTATTCATGTTTCATACTCTTTTATTCTGTATGAGAATTGACCACAACGTTTATATGTCTTCATCAGTGGCGGTCACCACGGATGTTAAATACTCTTTAAAACTTGGTCCAAGGATTTCATTGCGCAATCCGTATTCTACGGTAGCTTTTAAAAATCCTAGTCGATCGCCGATATCGTAACGCACGCCTTCATAGGCCATGGCATACATGGGTGTATCCATCGCCGCCAGCGCATCGGTTAATTGAATTTCATTGCCCGCGCCCGGTTCTGTTACCGCTAATCGATCAAACACATCGGGGGTCAGTATATAGCGACCCACCACCGCCAAGTTCGACGGTGCTGATTCGGCAGGCGGTTTTTCCACCAAGCCTTCTACGCGATACACCGTTTCGCTAATCGGTGTCCCCGACACGATACCGTAGGAGCTCACTTTATCAGGCGGTACAAACTGTGCCCCCAACACGCTCCCCTCATGGGTATGAGCGCATTCAATCAATTGTTGTAAACACGGTTTTTCCGGATGGTAGACAATGTCATCACCGAGTAATACGGCAAATGGTTCATCGCCTACAAAGGCCTTCGCACATAGTACGGCGTCGCCGAGTCCTTTTGGTGCTTTTTGGCGAATAAAATGGACCTTCACGTCCGCCAAGCCACGCACCATGGCCAGTTGTGTTTTTTTGCCTTGCCCTTGCAAGAGTTGTTCTAGTTCTACACTGGTATCAAAATGATCCTCGATGGCCCGCTTATTACGGCCCGTAATAATCAAGATGTCTTCAATCCCCGAGGCTAAGGCTTCCTCAATGATGAATTGAATGGCCGGCGTATCTACAATGGGCAACATTTCTTTCGGTTGCGCCTTGGTGGCTGGTAGAAAACGCGTACCAAAACCTGCGGCGGGAATCACTGCTTTTCTAATCGGTTTCATATGTCATCCTATTCTATTCATAGTATACTTTTTCACTACACATTCATTGTCTAGATATCCTCTTACTAACGATGTCCCTATGTACCACCCTTTCCCGTCTAGCAAGGGCACATCTAGTAGGTGGTTTCCCAACACCTACTAGTGCGCCTTACATGTCGTCACATAATTAAACACTAATATTATATATATATATATATATACGTCAATTACACTATTTATATTAATTTAGCAATGTACTATATCAATATTGCATAAATCGAGATTCTATCCATCATGGTATACAACGCACATATGGCACAGCAGTTACAAGCTGTGCCATATGTGTGCCTCCTTATGATGTAATTTCATATGACACCATTAAATTTCACAATCTCTTCATGTTCCTACTAACTATACTATAGGGTGCGAGAAATTGCAACACGTTTATATCATTTTCATATGCCGAATTGTAATGGGACGTTAGAAATCTTTCAAACGAATGGTACATTTCCATTTTTTCTGTTTCTCGCGATAGGTTAAAAAGGCCTTTAAGGAATGTAAATCTCGCTCCCACGTCCAGTCACGATATACCATCTTACCCGTTTGTGCATCCGTTTGGGTGTTTAGGGACATGCGATCGAGGCGTGTCAACTGATAGGACGTGCCGACCACGATATTTCGAGGAATCTCGATGCGGTCAAATAGATAGGGCGAGATTTCGCTCTTTGTTACATAGCGATGTTCGTAAGCGGCCCACACTTGCCACTTATCCGTTATGTGGCTCGTCTGTTTCACGCCCCAGTACGGCATACGTCGCACTGTACGAGTCGCCCCGTACGCATCATGTTGGTATCCACCATAGAAACGGCAACTGTACTTTCCATGCGACCAGGTGATGGCGTCATGGCTTAGCTCGATGTGTTCTTTATGGTGCGAACCTTTTACATCGCCTTCCGTCCAATAACCGATGCTAGCACTACCACGTACGGTTATCGGTGTACGACCTATATGATAGGTGTGCGTGTCTATGGCAAGTTCCGGCCGTTTGGTAACCCACACACTGTGATCCCAGAAGGTGTTTTCCTCTTTACTATAGGATACGCTGGCCACGCCCCATGGCACATAGTGACGATAGCCTATGGCTGGCACTAGACCGTTGCGGGTTGACCAGGTATAGTCGACGTAGGTTTCTCCCCTTGTGCCTATGGGATAGGTAAGGCGTCCATGTAACGACAACCCATTCGAATTATAGGACGGTACCGGGATCAAGCTAAATAGACTTATCGTCCCTTTCTTATCATTCCTAAGAGATATGGTATATTTAGGCAAGCTAAGTATTTTCGTGTTCTTAATCCAAAACGATGGTCTATGTATAATCATTTTATCGTTCGGATGCACTTCAATTTGCTCGCCCCTAATATGATAATCCGGTGTATGGGTAAAGGCCATGGCGTGTTTCGACGTAATCCATCCATCTTGTATATACCCCACGCCATCGGTGTAGCGAATCTGGTGCGCCTTAAAATAGTAGGGTTCTACATAGCCATGCGCCGACTGGCTCGTCATATTCCCCGTTTCCATCTGGTATGTCAAAACTTGTCCTTCTACCTCTTTTGGCGCTTGTCCCGTTTCTCGTAAGGTGTATCCAGATTTGATTTCATAGGTGCCCGTTTTCGTATTCCCCGTAACAAGCTCCGTTGTTACCGTCTGATTAGCGCGACGAATGACGACGTTGCCGTCTGCCGTTACATACCCGGTGGTATCGTAATATTTCATATGGTTCGCATCAATGCGCGTTGGCAATCCGTCCTTCACATCGCCATCATAAATGGATTTTTCATCTCGCAAAACTCGTATGGACGCCGGTTTTACCTCTAACACGTCATGATCCGTATCTGACCGCCTAGAAATTTGACCTGGGTACGCATCAAGGGCTCTATCTAACCGTTCTTGATAGATGGGACGGGTATGTTCCGTCATGGTCACGGACCCTTTCGTTTGTGCCCCTTCAGGCGCTTGTATCGTATTGTTTTCTACATTTGCCCCATGGCTCACAAAGGGATAGGCCCCCATTAGCAAGGTCAAGCATATCACGCGACGAACCGTCTTATCAATCATCTAACTAACTCCTTTATACGATTAATCTCGTTTTACTACTACAATCGGTTGTGACACACCATCATCACTTGTTGTGTCTTCTTGTACTTCATCAGTAGAGGCACTCACCTCAGCGGTTTCACCACCTTGAATGGCATCTGTAACCGGTTCTTCTTTAGGGCTTGAGGTTTCTTGTGGCAAAGCAGCTTCTACGGCTTTTGTAAGGTCCTTGCTATGATCACGACCATCACCGCCAATCACGACACCTTGTACGGTTACCACATCTTGTGGTTGAATATAGATAGTGGTGCCCTCTGGCCATTCGATAGGCTTACCTTTTACAAAGAGTCCCCCCACTAGGCCCACAGGACCAAGTAGAACAGCACCCGCTACGGAAGCACCCGCCGCTTTGAGTTCGCCCTTAGTTTTTTCTTGTGCTTCTGGTCCTTGTACACCCGTAATATGAGTACCATCCATGGCTGGTATGTCAAAGCTCATGGTCAAGCTGCCGTTACGGCCAAAGGATCTCGATTTTTGTAAGCTTTCAACGGTAGCCACCCCAACCGTACCAGCTGGCACTAGCAAAATATCGCCATCCATCAAATCTTCTCCCATTTCAAAGGAGATGGTATCGCCCACGTGATTTAATTTTGTACTCACCGGTTCTCGTAAGGTTACTTGAAATACATGATCTGCTGGCACTGTGCCAATTTGATGGGTTAGCTTGGTGTGAGAACCATTGATTTTTACTTGTAACGCTTGTATGCGACTATTGATTGATCCTGTACTAACGCTACCGCTAACACTGCGTTCCAAACGGTCCAAGCGTGCCAATAATGACCCTTCTGTCACATGGTTCTGATAGGTATATTCGAGTACATCCACTTCTTGCCGTAGGGATACGCTATCGCCTTCGCCTTCAACGGATGTGTAGAGTTGGTTCACTCTATCAACGAGGTTTCCCGTTGTGTTCTTGCCGTACACAGTATCTGACAGTTGATTAATGCGATCGATAACGGCCCCCGCTTGTGTATCACCGTATACAATGGTTTCCATGGCATTGGTTTTTTCTACTACCGTTGTTGGTGTAGCCGCCATAGCACTCATCGTCATAAGTGCGGCTATAGCGGTCATGGTTACTTCTTTTTTCATAACAATCTCCTCCCGTGTACATCGATTATCTTAGTGCATCCTACTGGTGCTACTATATATCTATTATTCTATTCCTATGAAAGTATTGGTCTATCGCAATACTACCGTAAGCATCGCTGTACTGTATGTAAGTACACTTTCAAGCATGCTATCACCCTCTTACGTGCCTATATATTGTCCACAGTGATACTAATAGGGTATTACGATTACGTGTAAACCTACAGTGCCTACGCCAGCGTGTCAGGTAGCACCTTACAATCGTCCACCATCGTATTGGACCCATATACATTCGCTACCACTACAAGAAGTAACTGTACTAGGTACTAATCGATTTCTATCTATCCTAGCGTGAAAGCACCTGTCTGTGAACATGCCAGTAAGTCATCCACACTCAAATTTTCACACTATAATCTACTACTAGGATGGATACTCTCACGGTACATGCAACGATAACCACAAAAAGCACGGACCAAAAACGCCCGTGCTTATGTATGTATTATATCTTCAAATCAACTAGCGCCGATATACCAACGCCTTGGATTCGATTTGCACCAACTGGATTCATGCTATCGATTGGCACGAGTCCTTTTACACGAGCTATTCCGTTAAAACTAGCTTCTAGTTGAGCTACTGCTTTCACCCGTTCAATTTCTGATGCAGGACCCGTAATCTGAGCGGCCCCAATATAGGCATTGTTGCCCACGCTAACGATAGGAACTACTTTCGTGGTATACGTAGTGGATAGATTATTTTGTCGTAATAGGGTGTTTAAGAAATTATCAATAGAATCACTGTAGCGATCCACTAAAAATCCTACGCCACCGACTTTGGCTACGCCACCTAACAAACTGCCCAAGTTAAAGGCATTGGCTGTCATCATACCTCCGAACGTAGATACCGTTATGCACGCTGCCACCATGAAAGGAATTAATTTCTTTTTCATCTCATTTCCTCCTTGCGTATATCTATTATTGTATCAAACATAACTTACTCTATTTAGTATATTCTATTATTTTATATTATACCACATATGAATGTTTTTTCTATGATTATTTGGCATAGGAGATCCATTTTCATAATGCATCGCAAAGTGCGTCGCACATATCCTCATCGTTCATGACACGTTTGCCTCCGCTAGTGGTCTAATGTATAGGCAACTCTCTTTGTAGTTGCTAAACGATTCGTTTCGTTGCGGTTTACCAGATGACTCATCTCTCCTAGTGATTTAGAAGATACTCAATCTCCATCGGGTTTACTTAGGCTCCACCCTACTTGATAGCAAGTCATATTCATCAAACACTGGCAACGCTTGGTATCTATCTACTAAAGGCGTGGTACTTCTACTTTTACAGTCATAGGATATCTGTTCTTCACCATAGCCACTGGAAACCATTTGCTATCACATCAAACACCAAGTATTTAGTGTTCATTACTAGAAATGCGAATGATGTAATCGTGCTTAACAAATGCGTGGCACTTGGTCTTCGCCGAGCATATCCAAAAGGCGTACGCCTCCTAAGGCCGTTTGTAATCCTACTTTTCCCGTATTATGCGCCAATGTTTTACCGATGAGGGTCGCTTCTTTTCCTTCTTCAAAGGAGTGAAGAATGGAGAGTACTGTATCGGTAACTTCTGGATTTACCACGAATAGGGCTTTTCCTTCATTGGCCAAGTAGAGTGGATCATAACCAAGAATATCGCATACGCCTTGTACTTCTTCATGCACCACAATCGCCTCTTCAAAGACGCTAATGCCCACTTGTGCTTGATCGGCGATTTCTTTCAGTACGGTCCCTACACCGCCACGGGTAGGATCACGCAAGAGAGCCACGTTTGATCCCACTTCCTGTAGTACGGCTTGTACCATGTGGTTAAGCGGTGCACAATCTGTGCGAATCGAGTCCGACAAGGAAAGTCCAAAACGTGTTCCCATAACGGAAATGGCATGGTCGCCTACGGATCCGCTCAAGATGATATCCATACCGGCTTTCACGCGATCCGTACTAATCATAACCCCTTCTGGGATATAGCCGATGCCTGCCGTATTGATATAGATGCCATCCACCGCCCCTTGTTGCACCACTTTCGTATCTCCTGTCACAATTTGTACGTTAGCACGCTCTGCCATGTCTTGCATGGTAGCGAGAATCGTATCTAGCGTATCAAAGGGCAAGCCTTCTTCTAAAATAAGGCCGCAACTGATGTATTGAGGTACGGCCCCATTCATGGCCAAGTCGTTAACGGTGCCACAGACCGCAAGCTTACCAATGTTACCGCCAGGAAAAAAGGTCGGTTGTACCACGTAGGAATCGGTGGTAAACGCCATTCGTCCTTTGGATACTTCAAATTGTGCCCCATCGTGAAGAGGGGCGAGTAGTGTATTGTTAAAATGGGGTAGAATATATTGTTCTGTCAATTCACGACTAAATCGTCCCCCATTGCCATGTACTAAGCGCACTCGTTTCATTCTATACTCCTATTTATTCTTCCCATGATAGACCACCGCTAGCATAGCCATATTTATACCAAGCGGCACAACTGCCTTCTACCGATACCATGCAAGCACCTACCGCATGTTCTGGTACACAGGCGTGTCCAAACAAGGGACATTCATTCGGTTTAATCAATCCTTGTAATACGTCACCGCAACGACATCCTTTAATGGGTACTGTCGGTTCTGTAACGGTCAGTGGCAACGCCACTTGTGCATCAAGATGTTCATAGGCCTTGGTGAGTCGTAGACCCGATTTAGGAATCATACCGATGCCACGCCACACATCATCGCACACTTCATAGACGGTACGCATCATCTCTTGCGCCACTGGATTGCCCGTTTTCATGACTACCGATTTATAGGTGTTTCCTACGTAGTACTTCTTAGATTGTCGTTGCTCTAATATATCCACAATGGCGGATAGAATTTCGCACCCATCAAAGCCGGCTACACAAGACGGTATATGATATTCGGTAGGCAAGAATTGATACGGTTCTTCTCCGATAATAACGCTCACGTGACCAGGTAGGATAAATCCGTCAATATGACCACGTTGACTATCTAGCAAAGCCCGTAAGGCTGGTGGCACTAATTTGTGTGATACCAAGAAGAATACATTCGTAAGTCCACTGGCATCAACGGCTTGTACGGTAGCACCGATAGCGGCTATCGTCGTTTCAAAGCCGATCGCCAACATGATAATCTTCTTGTCTTTATGTTGTTTTCCTAGTTCTATCACCTCTAACGGGCTATAGATGATATGGATATGAGCGCCTTCGGCTTGCGCTTGACTCAAGCTGCTATGGGTACCGGGAATTTTGAGCATATCCCCGAAGGTGGCGATGATTACATCATCTTGTGCCGCATAGGAAAGGGCTATATCCATATACGCCTGATCGGTAACACATACGGGGCATCCAGGGCCACTGACGAGTTCAATTTCTTTCGGTAGCAATTGACGGATGCCTTCTCGAAAGATGGCGACCGTATGGGTACCGCATACTTCCATGAGGCGAATTTCTTCGCCCGGCGTATGTAATGTATTAATTTTCCGTATGAGCGCTTCGGCTGTTAGCTTCTTGCTCTTTAAAGTAAGTTTGTTCAAGTTCTTCTAATTCGCGAAAAGCATCCATTGTTGCTTTTGCTTCCTCCTCATCTACAATTTGTACGGCGAAACCTGCATGGACTAATACCCAGTCCCCGATTTTCGCCTCTGGTACCAATAGCAAGCTACAATCACGTGTAACGCCAGATACTTCAATGGTGCCAAGGGATTCATTTATTTTTACCAGTTGTGCTGGTACTGCTAAACACATAGTAACTCCTTTCTATCTATTCGCTATCATATGTTCTCTATTTCTGTATATTCTCTATATAGCACGTTCTATCTTCACATAGACTTTGCATCATTTGTTGTGCTAACCACCATTGCCCGAGGGCAAGACCTCCATCGTTACAAGGCACGCGTTGGCTGATATAAAAGGGATCTAATCGCCATACTTTTGTCAACTCTTGTAGCAAGCGGCGATTTTGAAAGACCCCACCGCTTAGCACGATGTGATCCACATGGCAGCGTTCACTTATGTCTAATGCGATTTCAGAGGTGGCATAGGCCAAGGTACGGTGAAAGGAAGCGGCCAGTTGGTATTTAGACATACCGGCTACATAGTTTTCGATAATGTCCGCTACTAACGGCGTCGTATCGAGTATGTGTCCGTCATAGTGATAGTCTAATAACTTACCTTTTTCTCCATAGGCGAGTTGTTCCAAGGCCATGGCAATTTGTCCATCAAAGGTATGCACATTCCCTAGGCCGAGTAAGGTGCCGACTGCATCAAAGAGTCTACCTACGCCACAGGACTTACAAAATGGCATGCCTTTTTGTAGGGCTTGGTCTAAAAGCTCCCACCCTTTTGGTAACGTGGTAAGCCAGCTTTCATATAAAGGGGGAAACGTATCGCCATAGGTATGGCGCAAGTACCACAATGCTTGGCGCCACGGTTCAGATACGGCCCGTTCTCCGCCCGGCAAAGGCACATAGGCAGTATGGGCGACACGTTTCATCTCTGTCCCATGGCACAGTAAAAATTCACCGCCCCACAGAGAGCCGTCTGTGCCATAACCTGTACCATCATAGCAAATACCGAGTGTGGTGCCTTGTAAATTATATTCACTGATAACGGCTGCCACATGGGCATGATGGTGTTGTACGGTCAATAGAGGAATATGGTATGTTTCTCCGTAATCGGTGCCCAGTCGTGTAGAATAGTAGCCTGGATGGGCATCTACTACGATGGCCTGTGGCACTAAATCAAACAGTTCTTGATAATGTGCCAGTGTCCATTCCAGTGTGCTATGCGTGCTTTCATGTGCTAAGTCTCCAATGTGAGGACCTAGTAATACATGGAGGTCACGATTGATGGCGAAAGCATTTTTCATATCCCCACCCATAGCGACGATGGTCGGTAGGGTCGATTGTTGATGCGTGGATGGTTCCATGCCCTCTATGTAGATAGGTTCTGGTACAAAGCCACGACTACGCCGATATATGAGCTGTTTTCCCTCTACTACGGCCATCACGGAGTCGTCTACGGGAGCGCAAATGGAGCGATTGTGGACGAGGAAATAATCTGCAATCCCCTGTAGTTCACTAAGTGCTTGTTCGTCTTTGAACAAAACGGGGTCTCCGCTTTTGTTACCACTGGTCATGACCCACAAAGCGTCCTTTGGTAGTAGCAAGTGGTGTACTGGAGCATAGGGTAACATAATCCCCCAATAGTGGTTATGGGGCGCTACGGGATTCGTACAACTCGTTCCCTTGCCAGACGGTTCTCGTGAAGCAAGTAGTACAATAGGATGCACGGGGCTCAGTAAGAGTCGTTTTTCTTCATCGCTAACGTAGGCAATCTGTTCGATGCGCTCTAAGGATCCAGCCATCATAGCCAGTGGCTTATGGGGTCTTCCTTTTCGTTGGCGCAACCGTTTTACCGCCTCATGATTGGTAGCATCACATAGTAAATGGTAACCGCCGATACCTTTCATGGCGATGATAGCCCCCTCAGCAACGCGTTGGCGCACCATGTGGAATATACGATTTTCTCTAGCGCTAGGTGTATCTTCATCGGCGTCAAGCCTTATCGTTCGTCCACTACTATCGAGTAAGGTATAGCAAGGACCACAGTCACCGCATGCGGTTGGTTCTGCATGATACCGTCGACCGTTCAGATTCGTATAATCTGCATAGCAATCATCGCACATGGTAAAGTCTTTCATAGTGGTACGTTTGCGGTCATAGGGAACACTTTCAATAATCGTGTAGCGTGGACCACAGTTGGTACAATTGATAAAACTATAGCCATATCGTGGATCCTTAGGATTTTCTAGTTCATCTAAGCAATCATCACAGGGGGCCGTATCGGCGCTAATAAATGTATTCGCCAAGCCGTGAAGTGGCGATGGTGCTATGATAAATTTATGTTCTTGTATCTCGTCATCAGTCTCTACAGAAGATATCGGTAATTCTTTAACAACCATATTTTCTATCCGTGCTAAGGGCGGACATTCTTGTTGTATCCGACAAAGCCATTGATGCAATACATCAACGGGGCCCTCAATTTCTACATATACGCCTTGCGTATCGTTATAGACAAATCCATCTAATTGTAATTCATGAGCTACTACGGATACGAATGGACGAAATCCTACGCCCTGAACGATACCCGTAAAGCGCACCCCCCAACGGGTCATATCTTGTTTCATACCTACTCCATTAGCGTTATTATACTGTAATCATTAGACTAATTGCCTTGATTTTCATGTTAAGAATAACGTCGCCTTTGTCATTAGCGTTATTATACTGTACTCGTTAGACCAGGGTAGCAATTGTATCTTATTATACCTATGTGGACTACAAAGGAGGGACTATTGAATGATACTTCATTCAGACAGTCCCCCAATTCGTATCCTCTATAAACTCTTAGTATCCGTGATACGCCCCTTACTACCACGATACTATTGTTATATGACTAGTAGAAGTATTTGTACATTCTTTTGAGAATACTTCTATTAGCGATCATCGCCCACAACTCGTGGAATACTGCCATCAATACCAGCTTCATCTAGTTCTGCTTGAATCATGATAGCACATTCAATACGTTTTTTCTGTAATCGACACCCAAATTCATAGGGCGTATTCATATCACCGCCGAGTGTCACATTATTGGCATGACAACCGCCAGAGCAGAAAAATTTCGCCCAGCAAGCTGCACATGTTGGCTTGGAAAATACGTGGGTATGGCGCATTTGTTTAGGAATATCTTGGTTTTTAATGCCTTCAAACACATTGCCGAGTACATATTCGTCCTTGCCTACAAATTGATGACATGGGTATATATCGCCATTTGGTACGATGGCCATATATTCATGCCCAGCCCCACAACCACGTAAGCGTTTTGCCATACATGGGCCGCGATATAAATCCATGCGGAAATGGAAAAAGTTAAACGTTTCGCCCCATCCGTCTAATTGACGTTGTAAGTATAGATCTGCCAAGGTTTCATATTCTTTATTGATCGTTGGCCAATCTTCTTCACGAAGTACGTATTCCCCTTCTTCGCCTACCACTGGTTCCATGGATAAATGTTCAAATCCTAAATCGGACATGGCGATTACATCTTTTGTAAAATCTAAGTTATTATGGGTAAATGTACCTCGTACAAAGTATTCTCTACCTTCCCGTTGTTGTACGGCGTTGACTAAATTTTTTGCAACCAAGTCATAGGATGGTGCCTGTCCTTTGCCAGCACAAGGGCGCATACTATTATGTACTTCTTTGCGTCCATCCAAAGATAGAACAAGACTTACATTATACTTATTGAGATAATCAATTTTATCCTGGGTAAGTAGCATACCGTTTGTGGTCATGGTCAATTTAAAGATTTTATTTTTCTTTTTTTCAATGTCTTGAATGTATTCAATACACTGCTTCACCACGGACCAATTCATAAGTGGTTCGCCACCGAAGAAGTCAATTTCACAATGTTGTCTAGATCCGCTCGCTTCTACGAGAAAATCGATGGCACGTTTGGCAATATCAAAGCTCATTAACTCACGTTTTACGCCACCATAATCGCCTTGACTAGCAAAGCAATATTTACATGCCAAGTTACAATCATGGGCAATATTCAAGCACAGTGATTTAACAATCGGTTTTTCGTCAATCACTAATTGAAAATCTTTCGACATAGGCGTAAATAGTTGTCCTTCGTGGATAAGTTCATCGATTTCATCCAATAGTTCATCTAATTCACGAGCATCTTCCGTCGCATCTAGTGCATCATGAACAGCTCGGCGATTTGCCCCGTCATATATATCTAATACTTTGTCCGTCAATGCATCGATAACATGGATTGTGCCACTATTCACATCAAGACAATAACATTTATTTTTCATCCAAAACTTATGGATCATAGGTTGTAATTCTGTCATGGTACCTCCAAACAATTATTTATTTATACCATATATATTGTATCACAAAATATTCGATATAGCACCTATATAAACGGGCCGTTTATTACTTTTATCAATGAATAAAATAACTCTATAGCAATCGCTATCTTAAGGCGAAATATATGTTACTAGATGGCTCTACTAGATGCCTATACATACCATTAGGCACAACCTAGACGCTGCTCTTAAAATTATCTTTTCTGGACTGGTTCATCCCTATGTAGCTATCAAGCATAGCCGATACATCGCCCGTATTGATATGCCCACTTTATCCCATAGGTAGCTATCAAGAAAACGACAATAAAATACCCTTTCAGTGCCTGATTTATTCCATAGATAGTTATCAAGTTGATGAAATTACATGGTGTTTCTGCTATTTCTGATTTGTCCCATACATAGCTATCAGCCGTCTAATAGTCATAGCCTATGTATGTTATGTCGCTGTATCTCATAGGCACCTATCAACTCACACTCACCTAGGTATGAAATTCATATCTACGTATACTCACACTCATATGGATATAAGAGTCATATCTACGTATACCTAACTTATGTGACGTCCACCTATAGGGCTAAGAGATCCATAGTTTCTTATAGCGCTATTTATGTTACGCACCTATAACGCAGAAATACATATATTCTTATATCGCTGATAGAGGTCACTATATTCTATACCGTTTCACAAGTTACGAGTCTTCTGGCACATAAAAATAGCGCCAATTACACGTGTAATTGACGCTATTTTATTAATCAATACGATGCACCTATCGGGAACATTCTTATTTTTGTTTGCAAACTTGATTACCTACTGTGCAACTTGTTTTGCAAGCAGATTGACAAGAAGTTTGACATTCTCCACAACCGCCATGTTTTGCAGTGCTTTGTAACGATTCACTTTTTACTGTACGAATATGTTTCATACTAATTCCTCCTTCATACAATATGATAGTAATTTGATTGTATCATAGGTAGATATATTTGACAAATAGATACTAGTAGATTATTTATCTTTACCTAAGGTTTTACGCAAGGCAATAGCGATAGGTGTTACGATAACAGCAGCGGCTATGGCTTCTGGCAATCCGTGGCTCACACTAAGTCCTAAAATTACCATACCTACATTTTCCATGGTAGCATGCGTTAGTTGGGCAAAGGTCTGTCCAAAGAGGAAGAAAATCGTTCCCATAACAAGAGCTGTATGTATACAGGTGCCAAGAAAGGCGGCTACTAATAAACGGAATTTTACGTCTTTAAAAAAGATACTTTTAAAAATCAAAAATGCGAGTAAAGGGAATATCACACGAGGCACAACGGATACTAAGGGATTTAAAAAGATGGGGGATAAAATATTCGGTGCCGTAAAGTTGGCATATAGGCTGTAGCAACCAAACACAAAGCCCACGAGCATTCCCACTTTAGGGCCTTCTACTAAGGCGGCAATCAATGTAGGAATGTGCAGCGTAGTAACACTCAATGGGGGAATATTGATGATACCGTATCCAGTCAACCCCAGTACGATGGTAATAGCTGATAATAATGCGATAATTGTCATTTCACGCACGGTTAATCGCCCTACCGTTTTGGATCCCATCGATTGGTGTGCATCCGTATCTTCTATTGGTCTATTTCCCTCATCATGGTGTGGCATATCCATATCATCTGCTGTTATATGCGAGGTAGTGCTATCATCCATTGCCAGTTTCTGTGCATCCTCCACCGCAATATCCATGGTGTTACAACTTTTTGTTACCGATTGTTCTTCATTCATGTGTACATCCTCCGCTCTCATTTACTATGAATATGAGTCGAATCATTCTAATCAATCTATCTATTTCGTTCTGTTTCCTTGCCGAATACAGACGAATAATCTTTTTGTATCATATATGTTTATCTACTATCTGTCAATAGACGTCATATTCATACGCCGTTTATGACGGTATTTCAACAAATAGTATTCACTGTAGAGGCCTGCTCCTACAGCAACCGCCAAAATGATAAGCAATATAATTGCTGGTGTCACATAGACTAATAGGCTTCCTTGGTATACGGGAAATACAACCTTAACTGCTTGTAATACAAATTGTGGCATCCATCCAAACATTACATGTCCAACAATCGCCAACCATACTAGCGCCGTTACAAAAATGCGAACAAATCGTATTTTTTTAGGTGTTTCCCCGCGAGGATATAGATAGATTGCCATGGCAGCCATGGTGATTACCAATAAGAGTAGTAAACAAAGTTTAATGTAATCGTACATAAATGACATATAGGCTTGTACTAACAGGGGATTATTAATATATAGCACACCGCCCATAAGTAAAATTGGTAGTGGCAACGTAACTGCCGCGATGTCAACGGTGGTGTGAAACCATTCATGGCGTTTTTGCCGTTCAAAGAATCGAGTTAGTACGACGCCACTTAAAATAATAATGGTCATAACACAGGAAAGAACTACTACCCACAAAGCTCCAATTAAGGCAATATTTTTTACGGGAATCACTAGATGCATTGTGCCAGAGCCTAAAAAGAAAAAAACTGTCCACAATAACCACGCGTATGCATGATAGTATAATCGCATATGAAACCCTGTGGCAAACCGTAATCGTTCTACTTTTTTCATCATTAACGGGATGATTAACGACAATAGCGTAAACATTTCTACGCCATAAATCGTCAAATGTCCCTTTCCAATAATCACCGTGGGTATGACCGTAAATAGTATACACATACCGATAAATTGCCACATAATTTTGTTCATCTTAATCACCTACTATACTTATATCGATTACCTACAACTACCTATGATCATACTAGAAATCTTCAGATATCTTTCTTATGAAGCATACTTAGTAGTTATCCTTGTTATCATCATTGTACTATACAGTGAATAATTAAACAAATCAAACTGAAACTATATACCGATTAGAAACTATGTGAATCGAAAAAATCTCCTTATCCTACATTATCTGCAGGATAAGGAGATTTTAAAATTAAGTGCTTACGCCGATACAACTTCGGCTTCAACCACATCTTCTGATTGATGTTCTTTTGGTTGTTCTAATAATGGAGTCATACTCTTCAAGCTAACACCTAAGGTATATAGATTGTGGAACCACGCTGCATTAGCAGGAGTCAATACACCTAATACACCAGCGCCAACTAAACCGCCATTAACAGCTACAATACCATTATAGTTTTTCTTAATACGCGTCATTAACTTCATCGCAATGCGGCGTAAGTCAACCAAGGATTGCAAGTTATCTGAAGAAATCGTAACGTTAGCAATTTTTTGAGCAATTGGTGCGCCTTCATTCATAGCGATACCAACATGCGCTTCCGATAAAGCTGGAGAATCGTTAATGCCATCTCCTACCATCATTACTGTGTATCCTTCATCTTTAGCTTGTTTTACATACGTTGCTTTATCTTCAGGTAATACACCTGCATGAACTTCATCAATACCAAGTTCATCAGCGACACGTTTCGCATTCCGTTCACTATCACCAGTCATCATAACAACTTTTTTAATGCCCAATTCATGAAGTTGGTCAATTACAGTATGCGCTTCTTCACGAACTGGATCTTTGATGCAAATAACGGCTGCTAATGTACCACCGATTGCCATATATAAATGGGAGGAAGAATTTGGTAAGTTATCAAATTTTTCCTGTTCCTCTTGTGGAATTTTAGTCTTTTCATCATCGAATATAAAATGCGCACTACCGATACGGCAACGATAGCGACCCACTTTAGATGCAATGCCATGAGCCACAATATATTCTACTTCTGAATGCATTTCTTTATGTGGTAGTTCATGAGCTTTTGCTGCATTAACGACAGCTTTTGCCATAGAATGAGGGAAATGTTCTTCCAAACAAGCTGCCAATGTTAGCATTTCATCAGCATCATGCCCATTAAATGGAATAATTTGTTCAAATTCTGGTTCCGCTTTTGTTAATGTCCCTGTTTTATCAAAGACGATTAAGTCAGCAGCGGCAATCTGTTCTAAGAACTTACCACCTTTAACAGTGACGCCTAATTTAGAGGCTTCATCCATAGCAGATAATACCGACAATGGAATTGCTAATTTTAAGGCACACGAGAAGTCTACCATAATAAAGGATAGAGCTTTTGTTAAATTCCGTGTTAATAGGTAGGTGACAGCAGATCCAATAAAGCTAATTGGAACAAGTTTATCCGCCATACGGTATGCTTGTTGTTCCATACCAGATTTCATTTGTTCAGATTCTTCAATTAAGTTAACGATTTTTTCATAACGAGAATCTTTTGCTGTACCACGTACACAGATGGTTGCTTGTCCTTCTTCAACAACAGTACCAGCATAGACAGACGTACCTTCATCACGACGAACCGGTTCAGCTTCACCCGTCATAGACGATTCATTAACTTGGATAATACCATCCACCACTTCACCATCTAATGGAATTACTTCACCTTGTCGCAATACTACATGATCGCCTTCATTAACAGCTGATAATGGTTTGCTGATTTCTATACCATCTTGTAATACCCATACTTTATCTACATGCAAGGACATACTTTCAGCAAGGTTTAATACGGAACGACGATGTGTCCATTCTTCTAATATTTCACCGATACCTAACAAGTACATAACGGCGCCTGCAGTAGAATAATCTTTTTGGAGTAAAGATACGCCGATGGCTACACCATCAAGTACCTCTACCGTTAATTTGCGTTTCCACAAAGTTTTTATAGCAGTACCAATAAACTTCGCTGCATTTACCCATGACCATATAGCAGCCACTGGTGCTGGCAAGAACAAACGTTTACCAATATACACCAATGTATCTTTTATCATTTGTTCTCTATATTTTTTATTTACCAAACGAGGTGAGTATTCTGTCAACGCTGGCACATTAGAGAAATCAAGATCACGCAATGCTAACACACTATTGCGTACAGCTATTTCATCGCCATTATGAGAAATAGCTATTTCAGATGTTCTAGTGTAAAAAGTTACTTTTTTAATCGCTTCATTTGATTTTAATGTACTTTCTACAAATGCTGCATCAGCCTCTGTAAAACGGCGACCTGTAATGCTTATACGCATTCTATATTTAAGTCTGCTAACTACAGAAAACTGTAACATATCACTAGTTTCCTTTCTTATTTAGCTTCTTTTTCAAAAATTTCTTCATGACGAGCTTCGTTGATTTCTTGTGCTTCTGCTAAGATATCAGAAGTGCTAGCTTGTACTTTATCAGCAGTTGCCAACACGCTGTCTTTTACACGAATACCTGCAGCTACTACATTAGCGTATACTTTTTTAGCATCTTTGCTTGTTAACACTTTTAATCCTACTGTACCTAGTGCTAAACCAGCAGCAAATAGATTAGCAGATTTTAAATTTTCGTTTGTTTGTTGATTTTTGAATTTGAACATAATATTACATCCTTTCTTGATGACTGCATATAACATATGCGAAACCTATGTAACTAACACTTATAATAAACTGCCTAAGATAGTAGTTTATTTACATCCACAATCAGAACTACTTCCATTTGAGGAGTTAGATCCTTTTTTCTTCTTGCTACTACAACCGCAGCCACAGCCACAACCACCTTTACCGCTGGCGGACTGATAAAACTTATAGCCAAAATATGCTACGGCACATAATACCAATACATATATGATTGCTGTTTGTATATCCATAGTATACCCCTTTCCATTATCATTATCAAATACAAAAAACTCATAATTGTATTCTCAATACGAATACGCATTATAAAAGGGATTTTTAATAGATTTCTCATTATCATTTAACTAATAACCTTTATCAAAGAAATCTATAAAAGTAACAAGTCACTCTATAGGTTGACCAAGAATATCGTCAATATATATGGGGGTTTTGCTACTTTCATGGTATTGTAGCAACACTATAAAAGAATAACTAAGAAATAATTATTCTTAATTACTGATGTAAGGAATGCGTATCAATGATACCGACATTCCTCTAATCAAGGCATCGTATGCACATACGATGCCTTGATTACTACATCAGAATAATTGATACGCATCAATTTCTTACATATACATCAAACTTTCATAGTCACTATGTCACTATTCTATCAATTAAAATCCTAACGCCATACCAATTTGGTGGATAAGTAAGGCTACTACGTAAGCGAGTAATATACCATAACCGACAGAGAATCCTAACCATTTCCAAGAGTTAGTTTCACGTTTTACTACCGCCATAGCTGCAAAGCAAGGTGGGTAGATAACGATGAATGCAAGGAATCCAACTGCTACAAGTGGTGTGAAGGATTCATCAGCTTGTAAACGTTCTACCAAAGAGGAATCATCATCTTTATCAGCAGCTACTGCATAGGTAGTACCCAATGTAGAGATAATAACTTCTTTTGCTGTAAAGCCTGCAAGTAAGGAAACGCCCATTTTACCATTAAATCCTAATGGTCTAAGCACTGGGTCCATAATTGTACCTAATTGGCCTAAGTAGGAGTGAGCTTGGTCTTCGGAAGCTTGTTCATTATCAAGATCTTCATCAGCGGCATCCTTAGCCAAATCGTTTTGGAATACGGCCCATGCAACAGGGAATTCTTTTTCATGAGCAGATTTTAAATCATTAAACACATCAGGTGCTTCATTAGGATCTTCTACTTCTACATCTGGTGCATCTTCTCCAGCTTCTTCTGCATCAGCGTCTGCTTTTTCTTTCGTATTTTGAATTTCTTCTACTAACGCATCAATTTGTTCTTTTTGTTCATCAGTAGCATAACCAGCTGATGTTTTAATTGCATCACCTTGTGCTTGGAATGTAGTTTCTACTGCATCATGTGCTGCATCATAGTCTTGTGTATACACTGTATCTTTTGGATAGGAACTTAAGAACCAAATCAAGATAGTGGCACCCAAAATAAATGTACCAGCTTTTTTAATATATGCCCATGCACGTTCCCACATATGCATTAATACAGATTTAGCTGTAGGCATATGATATGGTGGCAATTCCATAACGAATGGTTCTGCTTCACCACTAAATAGGAATCTGCGGAAAATCTTAGCCATGATTACAGCCATGATTACACCAAATAGATATGTTAAGAATAAAACTGTACCACTATATTCTACTGGGAAGAATGCACTCGCCATTAACACATATACTGGCAAACGAGCACCACAACTCATAAATGGAGTAACTAAGATTGTTACCATACGGTCTTTGTAGTTATCCAAAATACGAGATCCCATGATGGATGGGATGGAGCAACCAAAACCTAATAGTAATGGAATGAAGGATTTACCATGTAAACCGCAAGCTCTCATGGCACGGTCCATCAAGAAAGCAGCACGCGCCATATAGCCACTGTCTTCCATGAAGGAAATACCTAAGAATAATAGAATGATTAATGGTAAGAAGGAAATAACCGCTCCTACACCAGCGATAATACCATCTACTACAAGGGATTGTAGATTGCCTTCTGGGATTGTATTCGTTGCAAAATCACTTAATGCAGTTACACCAGTATTTAGCCAATCTTGTGGATAGGCACCAACATTAATAACTATATTAAATAATAACCACATGAAGAATAAGAAGATTGGTAAGCCTAAAATACGATGTGTCAAAATTTTGTCGATGCGATCTGATTTAGTTTCTATAGCATCAGTTGTTTTAGTAACAAATGCATTAAAGAGTTTAACGGCGAAGGCATGACGTTTTTCTTGGAATACTGATTCTAAATCAACTTCTTTTGCAAGTTCTTGACGCATAGATTCACGTTTCGCAAGTAATGCTTCTGTATTCTTTTCACGCATAATTTTGCCAATAACATCTGCGTCGCCTTCTAATAATTTAGCGGCTACCCAACGTGGTGGATATTCCACACTAGCGGTGCGTACGTCTTTAGTAAGTTCGTCAACAATGTCATTAATTTCTTCATAATCTACCACAGCTGTAGTGGAAATGCCTTTATCTTTAGCGTGTACAATCGCTTCTAGTACTTCCATAGTACCGACATTATTACGGCCTACTGTTTCAACAACAGTGGCACCTGTTAAAGATGCCAATTTCTCTTTGTCGATAACAAGTCCCATATCATGAGCTACGTCAATCATATTTAACACAATAACCATAGGTCGTTCTAGCTCTAATAGTTGTGTAGTCAAATATAAGTTACGTTCCAGATTCGATGCATCTACTACGTTAACGATAACATCTGGTTTGTCATTAATGATTTCATTTCTAGCTACCAATTCATCTAATGAACGAGCTGTCAAACTGTACGTTCCAGGTAAATCAACGAATAATAGTTCTTGTCCATTATAGTTGTATTCCCCTTCTTTCTTTTCAACAGTTACCCCTGCATAGTTCCCCACATGTTGCTTAGCGCCTGTAATATTATTAAAAATGGTAGTTTTACCACAGTTTGGGTTACCAGCCAAGGCAATTTTAATTTGCTTATCCTTTGCCATACATAGTCTCCTATTTAACTTCTACATCAATCGTTTTTGCTTCACTCACTCGAAGAGATAATTCAAAATTTTTCACTTTAATTTCGATAGGATCTGCTAAAGGCGCATATTTTACCAAGCGAACCTCAGTTCCTTTTACAATTCCCATGTCAATCAAGCGATGTTTGATATTACCCGAGCCGTGTAAGGCCACTACTGTACCCACTTCACCTGGTTTCATATCTGCCATCGTTTTAACACTCACGTGTGACACCTCCTAATACCAATAATCATTTTAAATATACATCTTAATGTATTATAACAATAATAGCTTTCAATATCAACAATAATTATCATAATAGAGTACGAATAGGTACAATATGAAATAATGATATCTATAATATTTTTTTATTATTTATAGTATAAGTAGCACAGTATATGCTCATTCTTATATACTTAAGATTATAGTATTTATGCGTATTTCTCAATTATATTATTTAATATTCATATAATCATATACTTTTTTATGATTTTTATTAATATAACTGTCGATTATATAACAGGATACTGTTCCTTATCTATTTTTGCTTTTTATTCTCATTTAAACCATCTAATGTGAAAAAAATCACTCTATAACACTGTATAATCAACATTTTTATTTCTCAAAGCCAAATAGTGTGATATTATAAGTAACAAATTTTGTGTAAAATCTATATTATAAATGTTTCGCAACTACAGCTCTATTTTTCTATCATCCAGGTTATCTTCAAAAAATATAATCAAAATGCTATAATAGATAAACATATAAACGCCATTTACATAGTAATTTATAGAGGAGACTCATGAAATCATTTAAAACACTTGGTATAACAGAAGATATTTCTACTATTTTACAAAAGCAAGGTATTAAAGAACCTACGCCGATTCAAGAGCAAGCCGTTCCCATGATATTTAAAGGAAATGATATCATCGGTCATGCTCAGACCGGCACGGGTAAAACATTAGCTTTTTTATTGCCTATTCTTCAAAGAGTGCATACAGATGTGCATCAAGAACAAGCGCTAATTATTGCACCTACGCGCGAACTGGTACAACAAATTGCGCAACAGGCCAAGCGTATTGGTCAACAGATTGATGTTGACGTATTGCCACTCATTGGCGGAAAAACAGTGGAGCATCAATTGCAACAATTAGGCAGACGTCCTCACGTGATTATTGGTACACCGGGTCGTTTACTAGATCATGCCGACCGTGGTTCATTGCATCTTAGCACCATTCGCCGCATTGTCCTTGATGAAGCCGACCAAATGCTCCATATGGGATTTTTGCCTACGGTAGAAACATTAATTCATCGCACAGATAAGAAACGTCAGTTACTACTATTTTCTGCCACTATGCCCGATAAAATTCGCAAGCTCGCTAAATCCTATATGCATGCTCCTATGTCGATTACGATTGAAAGTAAGCATGTCACATTAGATGCGATTGAACAAACAGTCTATATGATGAATAGTTCTGAAAAAACTAAGCGTCTCATCGAGATGATTCAACAAGACAATCCGTTTCTAGGCATCGTATTTTGTAATACCCGTGATAGTGCAATTCGCTTATCCTATGAATTAACCGCCGCTGGATTATCTATTGCAGAAATGCACGGTGATTTAACGCAAGGGCGGCGTACTCAAATTTTAAAAGAGTTCGCAAAAGCCAGAACACAGATATTAGTAGCTACCGATATTGCTGCTCGTGGTATCGATATTGAAGGCATCACACACATATATAATTATGATGTACCACATGATGTAGACTATTATATCCATCGCATTGGGCGAACTGGTCGTGCTGGTAATTCAGGTGTAGCGATTACATTGGCAACGCCTGCTGATGAAAGCTGGCTACGCCGTATTGAACGCGCTATTAAGGCTACGTTAACCAAATATACTGCAGATGGGCAAATCAAGGTGAAAGGCGCTAAGGATATGGCTCCTAAACGGGTAAAGAAATATAAATCTACCGGCCCTACTAGTTCCTACCAAGCCACTAAATCGAAAGCTCACAAAGCAACTGGTCATGGTGGCACCAATAATAGACGGCGAAGAAAATCTACATCACAAACCAAGCGTAGTCGGCGCAAATAATTACATACCTAACCCTATATAAAACGGTGACTCATCAATTTCTATGCTATGAAATAAGGCCCTTAGTACGTATCAATTAGGTGATGATTGCTGCACTTGCTATCATTCAATGTAAGTGGTTAGTGCACCTTTCCTTGTAATAGTGTGTCAACAAGTAAATCATGGGACTAAAAAGAGTCTATGCTTAGATATATATCATATGCATAGACTCTTTTTAGTCCTTTATTTTTTTGAATACACTACCATCCGACAGAGTTTATTCATCTATAAACAATTTATTCTTACTAGGTAAATTATATGTTTCTACTCCATCTCATTTAAACAGACTGGGCTTGCCATTTACATCAGCACATTGGGTGCGACATTCATTACGATTACTACAAATCCAGGTAGTTTTACCGCGCACCACCTGTTTTACGAAATATCCTGTATGGCAACGTGGACATTTGTATTGTTTTGATTCTTCTGGTACTTCTAGTCTTTTATGTGCTTCATCTATTTGTGTATTACGGTTCATTTTTTCTGTATATGTACAAGCAGGATAGTTACTACACCCCAAGAAGATACCAAACTTGCCATGTTTCTGCACCATGTGTCCTGCATTACATTGAGGACATAGCTTATGTGTATCGCTTGGTGTATATGATTTTATAGTGGATACATCGCTATCCGATCCATCATATTTTTTTTCGCCTTGTCCTCGATGAATCGTACGCACGATATTGGCTCTCATACCACCGTAATACGTATCATCATGAGAAAATCCTAATTTGTTAATTAACGTAGTTAAAAATACAACTTGATCTGACAAAAAGCTTTCCAATGTATCACCGCCATCACTCATACGAGCCAACCGTTCTTCCCATACTGCCGTTTCATCAGGATAGAGTAATTCATCTGGTAAGGCATCTACCAACACATAGCCGTTTTCCGTTGGCTGTAATACTTTCTTTTTACCTACACTTTTAATGAATTGACGTTGTATTAATTCATCAATAATCGTTGCACGTGTGGCTTCTGTGCCAATACCGGATACTGCTTTTAATTGTTTTTTTAGATCCTCATTCTTTACGAATTTATGTATTTCTTTCATGGCTTGCAATAAGGTAGCTGCCGTAAATCGCGTAGGTGGTTTCGTTGCTTTTTTATCAATCTTACATTCGTTGGATGTTAAGGAGTCCCCTTTTTTGACAGGTGGCAATAGATTCGTTGTTGTTTTCTCCTCTCCATCATCATTCACTTCACTACCATCATCCTGCGTGCTACGGGAGGATCTTTGATACAATTCTTTCCATCCTAATACAGTAACCATACGACCGTGAGCTACAAAATTTTCCTCACACTGCGTCACTATTAACTTTGTTTGCTTATATTCATGTTCTGGATAGAATTGAGCTATATAGGCCTTTGCAATCAAGTGATATATATTTCGTTCTCTTTCAGACAAACTCTGTGTCGGACACGCTACGGTAGTTGGAATAATCGCATGATGGGCCGTAATTTTTTTATCGTTCCACGCCCGCGATTGAATCGATTGATCTGCATGGCTGACCCACGTGGATAGGCGACGATCGCCACAGTTTTGTAAATTGTTTAAAATCGCTGTTTTGTCTGATAATTGATTGGTAGGGATATAGTCACAATCTGAGCGGGGATAGGTGGTCAGTTTTTTCTCATACAATTGTTGCGCTGTATCTAACACAGTTTGTGGATCGTAGGAAAATAATTTACCTGCAGCCACCTGCAATGCCGATAAGGATAAAGGCAACAGTTGTGGTTCTTTTTTCTTAGTAGTGGTAGCTTTCGTAACAATGCCTGTAGTCGCTTTTTTGATTTCCTCTGCTAGCGTTTCAGCTACTTCGCGCACTAATAATCGGCCCTCTGAGTCTAACCCTTTTTGCTCATCCTTAGGCTGCCAAGTAGCCCAAAAAGTTCCTTTCTCATGAGCATATAATACTTTCAACGTATAATAATCTATGGGAGTAAACGATTGAAGTTCCCGTTCTCTACGCACCACTAGTGCCAAGGTTGGTGTTTTTACGCGTCCAATAGGTAACGTAATGCGATGTCCTTTCCGTTGTTCGGCTATCGTATAAGCGCGCGATAGATTCATGCCAATCAACCAATCTGCTCGTGAACGCGCTAAGGCAGATTGTTTTAAATTAAAAAAGTCACGATTATCTCGCAAATCACCTAGCGCTGCACGAATTGATTTTTCATCAAGGGCATTCAACAAAATCCGTTGTACTGGTTTTGTATTGCCTACATAATCTAAAATCTCGTCGATAAGTAGCTGCCCTTCTCTGTCTGGGTCACCAGCATTAACGATAGTATCTGCTTTTTCTATTAATTCTCTAATGAGGTGAAACTGTTTTTCACTATTTTTACTAATTAACAACTTCCATGCATCAGGTACAATCGGCAAGTCATGGGCGTTCCATTTTTTATAGCGTCCATCATATTCTGCTGGTTCTGCTTGCTCTAATACATGACCAAACGCCCAAGTAACCACATCATCGCCATGTATAATATAACCATCTCGTCGTTCTATATGCTGTTGTTCTGGCAGATATTTACTGATTTCTCGCCCCATACTCGGTTTTTCTGCAATAAATAATCTCATAACCTCTCCTAATTATACCTAAGGCATTAACCCAGCCACCGCTATCTACTCATGTGTATACGCATCCATCTCGCACTGTCCCATTATCGTATCTACCTATTATGCATAGGTTTCTAGAATATCTACTAGTCGCTTATATACTAAAGAGGATACGTTTACAAGTCCCTTTCACTATCATCAATGCTATATACACCCAGCCATTTCTATCTTATTATGCTAACATACTCTCTAGGTCGGTCGCAACTAAATCGAGATAATCCATCTATATGTCTATCCATCTATGAATCGTAAAAACTAGAATTTCTTGTATCCCTTATATAGTAAAAATAGTATATCTAGTATATAATTATGAAGATATAATTTTTAAATTAAAGAGGTATGATAATGACATTTTTAGAAGAAGTTGAGCGCAGACGGACGTTTGCTATTATTTCTCACCCTGATGCTGGTAAAACTACATTGACAGAAAAGCTTTTATTATATGGTGGTGCTATCCATTTAGCTGGGTCGGTTAAGTCTCGAAAGACGCAAAAACACGCCGTATCAGATTGGATGGAAATCGAAAAACAACGCGGTATTTCTGTAACGAGTTCCGTATTACAATTTGACTATGATGGGTGTCGCATTAACATTCTAGATACACCGGGTCACCAAGATTTTTCAGAAGATACGTATCGCACATTAATGGCGGCTGACAGTGCCGTCATGTTAATTGATATTGCGAAAGGCGTGGAAGCACAAACAAAAAAATTGTTTGCTGTCTGTAAAGAACGAGGCATCCCCATCTTTACATTTGCTAATAAACTGGATCACTATGGGAAAAACCCATTTGACTTGATCGAAGAAATTGAACAAGTCCTTGGTATTCGTGCAGTACCGATGAATTGGCCGATTGGCATTAATGGTGAATACAAAGGCATTTACGACCGCATGAATCACACTATTGAATTATTCGATAAAGATGAAACTCATGGGCAAGAAAAACTTGCCTCTACTAAAGGCTCTGTCGATGATCCTATGTTTAAAGAAATTTTAGGTGCTGATATTCATCAAGCCCTCATCGATGACATTGAGTTACTCGATGTAGCAGGAGATCAATTTGATTTTGATAAAGTCCAAGCTGGCGAATTAACACCTATGTATTTTGGTTCAGCTATGACTAATTTTGGGGTTAAACCTTTCTTGGAAAGTTTCTTAGAGTTAGCACCATCCCCTGCTCCACGACAAGCACTCGAAGAGGTGGTATATCCTACTTCAGAAGATTTTTCTGCCTTAGTCTTTAAAATTCAGGCGAATATGAATCCAAATCATCACGACCGCATTGTATTTATGCGTATTTGTTCCGGTAAATTCGAAAAAGGAATGACCGTTCTTCATAGACAATCGGGAAAACAGTTGCGCCTATCACAACCTCAACAATTTCTAGCTACAGAACGAACCATTGTGGAAGATGCATTCCCTGGCGACATCATCGGTGTCTTTGACGCTGGCGTTATGGGCGTAGGCGACACGCTATGTATGGCCAAGCACAAGGTTACATTTGGCGATTTTCCTGTGTTCCCACCTGAATTTTTTGCTCGTATATCGCCGAAAGATACGATGAAGCGTAAGCAATTTATTAAAGGCATGACGCAACTAGCTCAGGAAGGGGCCGTTCAAATCTTTGAACAACCTCATTCCCTAGATTCTTATATTGTCGGTGCTGTCGGTATGTTGCAATTTGAGGTATTAGAGTATCGATTAAAGAATGAATACGGCGTAGATTTATTAAATCATACCTTACCATATAGTGTAGCTCGTTGGGTAGGCGATGAAGTAGATATAAGCTCTATAAAAGGGTTAGATGCGGCGATGGTGGTCAAAGATAGTCGAAACCGCACGGTTATCTTGATTAGCAACGAGTGGCAAATGAATTGGGTACAAGAACGCAATCCAGATATCACTTTCTTGCGTACGCCTAAGTTACACGACAACTAGGGCCAAGTAGTCCCTCTATCAAGGGATACGATTAACTTATACATGATGGTAGGCACTTATGAAGCTTGTATATTCTTACAGTTTCTTACCCTACGGAAAGTAGGTTATTATTTTTAACGATATGGTTACAAAATAAGGGATTTCTTACAATTTTTTGTAAGAAATCCCTTATTTTCGTTTCTGCCATGCACGATTTACTTATACAAGTCGCTTATTATTCTATTATCATAGTTGTATGGCCCGTATATACTGATAGTACTCCATCGCCTATACATTAGATGTCTTGTGCTAAGCCTTGTTCCTGGGCAATGACCGCCGCAATTTGATTACATATTTGATTCAATTGTTCTTGATTAGATCCTTCCGCCATAACACGGATTAATGGTTCCGTTCCACTAGGTCGCACTAGAATACGTCCATTTTCACCTAATTCTAACTCACCTGTAGCAATGGCTGCTGCAATAAGTGTATTCGTTTCCCATCCTGTTTTAGTGGCTACACGAACATTCACAAGTTGTTGTGGATATTTAGTCATCAACCCGGCTAGTTCAGATAAAGGTTTCCCTTTTTCTTTCACAATGCTAACGAGTTGTGTAGCCGTCAATAGTCCATCGCCAGTGCTATTATATTGCAAGAATATAACATGTCCCGATTGTTCGCCCCCAATCGAGTAATCATCTTCTAGCATTCTTTCTAATACATAGCGATCCCCTACTGCAGTAGTGCACGTCTGCATGCCTAATTCTTTAGCTGCTTTATGAAAGCCAATATTACTCATCACAGTGCTGACAATCATATTATCATGCAATTGGCCTGCCTCTTTTAACTTTAAGGCACATAAGAGCATAATTTGATCTCCATCTAAGACCTGTCCTTTTTCATCAACGAATAGGCATCGATCGGCATCACCATCATTAGCTATCCCTAGATCTGCTTTATGAGCGATAACAGTTTCTTGAAGGCTCTCTAAATGGGTAGATCCGCATTGTTCATTAATATTAGTGCCGTTTGGATCAACATGAATAGGAATGACAGTAGCCCCTAATCGTTTTAATACTTCTGGTCCTACTACAGAAGCTGCGCCATTCGCACCATCATAGACAATTGTCATACCCTCTAAGGACATAGTTACTGTGGATACGATGAAATCCGCATACTCATGAGCTAGTTCCATATGATATTCAATACGCCCTATCTCTGCCCCTGTAGGTCGCGCTAATTCATTGCTCCCACTTTGACGACAGTATTCTTCAATTTCATCTTCTACTGCATCAGGTAATTTAAACCCTTCATGGTTAAAAAATTTAATCCCATTATCTTGAAATGGATTATGAGAGGCAGAAATAACAACCCCTGCATCCCACTCATGATGGCGAACAAGATATGCTACACCTGGTGTAGGAATAACACCAGCTATTACCACATTGCCTCCCATCGAAGTAATTCCTGCTGCTAAGGCACATTCTAGCATACCTCCGGAAATACGGGTATCACGACCGATTAAAAAGGTAGGATGTGCCTTTTTTTTACTAAAATACATCGCCGCCGCACGGCCTAAATGGTAAGCCAATTCCGGTGTCAACATTTCATTAACAACTCCACGAACTCCATCTGTCCCAAATAATCTAGCCATATATACCTCCGTATTATTCATTCACTCATCATGATTCTATTGTATTAGGGCGTTACACGGGTATGTATCGATTCAACTATACAGGTACATACCGATTTTATATAGTTACATCAGTCATTTACAGACTATAATTCATTCTAGTATATCATCATACTAGCACATATCATAGAAACTACCTTATCATATCTCTTTCGGTTTAGCAAATTCTGCCATAACCATAATTGCTGTTTCAGCACCATCTAAAGCGGCACTCATAATACCTCCTGCATAACCAGCGCCTTCTCCCATCGGATACAATCCATGTACATTAGAGGAAACTCGTTGTTCATTACGCTGAATCCTAAGTGGCGCAGATGTTCTAGTTTCTACACCAGTCATGCAGATGTTTTCATCATCAAAGCCTTGTATGCGTTGTCCAAAATACGGCAACGCGCGCTCCATTACTTCCGTTACATATGGTGGTAAGCAGTCGTGGAGATCGCTTACTACCACCCCTGGCTTATATGAATACAGTGCAGATGATTCTATATCTTCTATGGTATTTCTTAAAAAGGCACCAATTGTTTGTATAGGCGCTTGATATGTACCACCGCCCAACTCATAGGCCTTGTGTTCCCATTTTCGTTGAAACTCTACACCTGCTAATGGATGTGTGCCAAAGTCATCTGGTCCCACGGTAACCACTAACGCACTATTTGCAATCCCCGTATTTCTAGCATATAAGCTCATGCCATTTGTAACTACATGGTTTTCTTCCGAAGCACTCGCTACCACGTGTCCACCAGGGCACATACAGAAACTGTAACAGGTTCGCTTTGTTTGACTATCATGATACACCAGAGAATACTCTGCCGCACCAAGTCCTAGTTCCGTAGGATCCATACCATATTGAGAGCGGTCAATCATATCTTGCGGATGTTCAATGCGAACACCTATGGCAAAAGCTTTCCCCTCCATATCGACACCTTTATGGTACATCATTTCATACGTATCTCGAGCACTATGACCGATACCGAGTAGTACAATGGATGTGGAAATTTTTTCTTTGTCATTGACAACCACTGCTGCAATGCCCCCATTTTCAATGACAAGGTCCGTCACTTTAGCGCCGAAACGCACTTCGCCACCCCAATCGATAATCTGTTGGCGCATGGCTTTCACCATACCCCGTAATATATCGGTTCCCACATGTGGCTTATGCTTATATAAAATTTCTTCCGGAGCGCCAAAATTTACGAAATATTGAGCGATTTCATGCAAACGAGGATGGGTAATTCTCGTTGTCAATTTGCCATCTGAAAATGTACCAGAACCGCCTTCACCAAATTGTACATTCGATTCTTTTTTAAACGTACCATGTTTCCAAAAATTCTCCACATCTGCCGTACGCGTATCTACATCTTGCCCTCGTTCTAACACGATAGGCCTATATCCTTCACGAGCCAAATAAAAGGCTGCCAGCATGCCTGCTGGGCCAAATCCAATCACGATTGGTCGATGCTGTAACGTTTGTACGCCATGAGAAATAGGTTTTGGTTTTTCAGGGTTCATTTTACTAATATTTTTATCATTTCTTAGTTGGCGAAGTACCCTTTCCTCATGATCTACTTCTAAAAACAATGTGTACACAAAATAAATATGTGGTTTCTTGCGTGCATCTACGGCACGACGAACTACATGAATTTGTGTAATGGATCCACGTAAGGGCACATATTTCTTTTCTAATAACTGAATTAATTTTGTTTGTACCGTAACAGGTACACGAAAATTAATAAGTCTAATCATATACTTCTCCTATATTATATCTGCCATACGTGAGGTATTACTATAACAGATGTGATCAGCTAAACAATACTATATCTTATGAGCGTTCTAAGCCCATAAGATATAGTATCCTATACCACTATAACGAATAGGAATTCGCCATGGCATCTTTTATAATTTCAATTTTCACTTTTACCGTTGTTATAGCACTCGTTAAACCGGATGGTAAAAGTAGATTATAGGTTCCTTCTACTGTCGATTCAACACCAGATATGTCAATGGGTTGTGTTTTTATATCGGTCATGCTATTCAGTAATTCTTCTTTACCGTATATAGTAATTTGTGCTGGTGTAACGGTAGTTGCTTTTACAGTACATCCATCAGCTGGCACGCCTACTACATTCGCCGTAATAGGAAAGGCTTTTTCGGTTCGTATTTTGGTCAATTCAAATTGGGCTTGTCCCTGTGTAGGAGAAATTGTAACTGGTATCGTCTTACTATCAATATCAACAGCCTCTAATTTTCCTGTTTGGGTAAAACTCTTCGTTTGTTCCGACATGTTTACTTTTAATATAACATGCGCTACTTTATTAACTTTTGCCTTAGGTCCACTAATAAGAACTGTCTTTGGCATAACTGTTATTTTTTGCACTGCCATGTCATCTGGCAATTTACCAATCTGAATAATTTCTACCGGTACAGTCCGTTCTGCATATTCGTCAATGGTAACGGTAACGGTTTCAGGTGACATATCAGCAACCGTTGTGCCAGATGGAGGGGTAAAAATAATCGGTATATTACTTTGTCCTGGTTTCACTTCTGCTAAATCAATATAGGCTTTCATCAATTTATCATTCATCGTTAAAATTGTATTGCGTGGCCCTTTTAGTTGTACTCGAATTTCATGAGGCAATCCATCGGCTACATAATGGACATTCAGATTTTGCACTTGTACAGGAATCGTATAGGAAGCTTCAATGACCGGGTTTTGTTCTCGCATAATAAAGAACCACATCACAATAGCCGCTAAGACCGCTAATATTTTAGCACCCCAATTATGTTTAATATGTGTCAATATCTTTATCATTTGCGTGCCCCCCATTTCCATATACCTGTCATTGTTTGACGTGGGCGTTCCATAAATGTATGAAGGGCCTCTCTAATTTGTTCTTCTGGTAAATGGCGATAAATATGTCCACCATAGGTATAAGAAATTTTACCAGTTTCTTCACTGACTACCACTACTACTGCATCCGTCTGTTCGGTTACGCCAATGGCAGCTCGATGCCTTGTGCCTAGTTCTGTGCTAAGTGATCGATCTTCTGTCAACGGTAATAGGCAACCAGCAGCCATAATGCGTCCATTTTTAATAATCACGGCCCCATCATGTAACGGTGTACTAGGAACAAATATATTTTTTAGTAGTTCTCTTGAAAGCTTGGCATCTAATGCTACGCCTGTATCAATATAATCGCCTAAGCCAACTTCTCGTTCAAATACCATCAATGCCCCTGTATGATCGCGCGACATGACGCGCGCCGCTGCCATAACTTCAGAAATAGCCGCATCCATTTCTGCTTCGCTTACATCTTGGGCTTTGGCAAAAATACGGCCACGTCCTAGCTGTTCTAACGCACGTCGCAGTTCTGGTTGAAAGACGACTGGCAAGGCAAACAAAATAACTGTCATACCTTGTTGTAAGAGCCAACTCACCACATATAGATCGAGCATATGGGCAAGAACGTTAGCAACGCCAAGTATAAATAAGCCTTTCACCAAGGATACGGCCCGTGTATCTTTTAATAATTTATATAAAAAATAAAGGAACATCGCCACCACTAGAATGTCAACGACATCCATGAGGCGAAATGTTTCTAACAATGTTTGAAAGTGAATTCCCATAAATGTACTCCTTATCATATTGAATCAAGGAATATACATACTATATTACCATGTACTGTTTCATTTTACCTTATTTTACTAGGCCTGTAAAATCTCTACTCATATTGTGCTGAAATCCATACATCCATTGTACCGCCACACACCATGCCTTCTTTAACCGCTTCATCGTCATCTAAGGACACCCGAATTCGTCTACATGTTTCTCGGTGTTGCAACACATCTAACGCAGTAGCACGAATTTCATATTCTGCACGGCCACCACCGATAGTGCCAAAGGTAGTACCATTAGGATGCACTACCATGCTAACACCAGCTTTTCGTGGTGTTGATCCTTGGGTCCATACAATAGTTGCTACCGCTAGTGTATCATGTGGTCGCTCCCCCAAATATTCAATCATCTCTCGTATCATATTCTGTTACGCCTCCTATTAACCATTTAGTTATACTGCGGGGCTACGTAACGTACCTCCTCGTTTATTGCGTGTAACCGCCAAATATTCACTGACAATTGACAGAGCAATTTCTTCTGGTGTTTGTGCCCCAATATCAAGCCCAATCGGTGCATATATCTGTGCTAACTCTTCTTCGGTCCATCCTTCATGTCTCAATTGTTCAAAGGCATAATGAATCCGTTTTCGACTACCCATAACGCCCATATATGTAGGCAATTGCGTCCGCAACTGATTAAGACAAATCGTATCATATTCATGTGCCCGCGTAACAATGATAAATCCGGTATACTTAGATAACACTAAGGATTCTTCTAAGCATGTCATATCACAATGGACACGATGCACAGCAGCATCGAAAAATTCTGGTCGCAAGTAATCAAGTCTATCATCTACAACAGTTACTGCACAACCGACAAATAACAATATATCAGAAATAGCGCGACTCACATGTCCTGCTCCCATCACAAGCACCTCTGGATCACGCTCGATAGCTTGAACAAAATATTCAACGTGATCAGCTACTATCAACTCATTCACCTTAGCATCGCCTAATGAGAATCCTACGAAAGGTTCTCCATAAATAGTAGCACCCGATTTTTCATAAATAACACGATCCCCTTTGCGTGTGCCTGTCAAGGCCGTCACGAGGAACGTATCTTCTCGAGATTGTAATTGTCTTTTCATTGCATCATAAATTGTTTTCATAGGTTTCTTCCTTTTGTGCAATACCATGATTCCACAGCTTCTACAACACCACCACCAACAGCTAACGCTTTATCTGAAATTGTATAACAATGAAACTCTTCACAACGAGGATCGATATCGGCCAACTTACAATGTTTTGTAACCATCAATCCACTCGTTAAAATACCTCTTAGTATACCTGTAATTTTGGCTGTAATAGGTGTATCGTCTACATAGCCAAGCGTATCACCTTTTTTTACAGTTTCCCCAATATGTCGTTTGGCCGTAAATAGACCTACACATGGTGAATGCATAACCCGTTCATGTGTATATCCCCCTATATTACCAGGTACTCCCGTATTAAGAATGGCACTGCCTTCGTAAATACAACGCCCCAATGTATGTCCTCGCATAGTTTCTACAACTACATCAACACTTTCACCCGCTATAAATCCAGGGCCTACACCGACTACTAAGGATGCATCATCTGCACGGGTCCCTAAATTTTTTTTTGCCATAATAGCATCAACCACAATTCGTGGCTCTAATATATCTAATAGATCCCTATACGGCTCGATGACTACTGGAATATGTCCACGTAATAAAATTTCTTGTACCCTTGTCAAGGGTACACATTCTGCGGTAAGTCGTTCCAACGTGACTACGCCTTTATGCACCGCCGTACCATAACAAACTTCTCGTCGAATCATTGTAGGTATGGCAATTTCATTCACCACTACTCGATACCCTGAACGCACTAATCGATAAATGATCCCCGATGCAATATCTCCACCGCCACGAACTAATACTAATGATTTCATTGTTGCCTCTCTTTATACAATCCTATCTAGTACTATACTAACATATATTGTATCTAACTATCATGTTAGATGATTCATAGCTATACGTATCTATACTATGTGTCATATAGGAATACAATTATTACTCATGTCTCTTTCGTTGACTCTTATCTATGGTATGTATCATATAGTAATTGGTATTCTTCCATCGTATCTACATCTATGCCTTCATCACGATGAATGGGCACATATACGCACGATGTTTTCCCTTCACCATAGATAATTGAACGGCCCCCTACATCACCTGATAGCTGACGTAATCGTGAAAACCAATAAGGGCTAAATACAACGGGATTCGCTGCGGCAAAAACATTTCTATATTGAGGAATAACAATAGCCCTAGGATTTTTGCTACGTACATCATAAAAAGTTTCTATTATGCTTTCTACTACCATAGTCGACAACAGGGGCTGATCACAGACGGAGAATAAAACGCCATCTATACGCTTATTTTCTTGTGCTTCTATTTCGTCTACTGCTCGCATGGCTAATTGAATTGAATAGCCTTGTCCCCATTCTGGTTGATCATTTATGACAGTAGAAAATCCATACTCTTCTACAATGGATGTCAATTTTTTCTCTCTTCCATTAACAACTGCTAAGCGAACTACGTCGTAATCACCATCACCTGATAAGGCAACACATATATGGTCAAGTATCGTCTTAGATTTCCAAGGTAACAAGGCTTTACAAGTTCCCATTCGTTTCGACTCACCAGCAGCCAATATAATAATTCCTAATGCCATTGTATCACCTTATCAATCTGACAATCCTCTTCATATCCATTGGCCAATACAATCATAGTAATCGTAGTAGGCAGCAAGGCGATAAATTTTTGAATTTTCTCTTTATCAACTGTATCGGCACCCGTACAAAACAGAATATATTCACCTTTGGCGTATTGAAATAATCCATGCTCATGAGCTACGAAATGTGCTAACAAATCGGGTGTCATCGCCGTACCAACCGGTACATCTAAAAGTTGTAGCAACAGCGGTAGATTATGTATATAGAGCGAAGTAAATGTTTGATTTAGAATTTGTAAATTCACCACCCCTATCGTTCGTCTTGTCATAGTAGGAATCATCGGTTCTGTCCTTTTGTGAGCAGTCAGCCATTTTTCTTTGGCTCCGTCTGCTTCCACCACTATGTGCCATTGAGGATGTTTCCTATGAATGCTATCAATGTATTCTCCTCTAAGACCTATTGCTTTTCTATTCGCCACAGAATGAAACCAAGCAGCATACCCTGTACGAGCCATAGCGCTAGTACAATATGTTTCTGCCTCTGCCAGATTGTCACCATAATAGGGATCCCATGTGGCAATTTGTGATTCATACATTTTAGTGGTACTACTTACCATTGTTTCTTTTCCTATGAGCTGGCCATAAAAAACGAGTTTAGATAGTACCGTGGTTTTGCCTCCTGCTCCTACTAAGGCGGTAATGCCTGGAATCATCAATTGTTTCCATAGTACGATGTGTCTTGTCATTATCTATCCCTCATGGCTATGATAACATTACATTGCCTTATATTCTTCATTCATCGCCATATACACTTTTTCTGGTGTCATAGGCAATGTGGTAACATCCGCACCTACCGCATTATAAATGGCATTATGAATTGCTGGTGCCGACGTATTAATCACTACTTCCCCGATTGATTTAACCCCTACTGGCGAACTTGGTTCATAAGATTCAACAAATCCTACATGAATAGCACCAATATCTTGACGCGTTGGCAATTTATAGGTCATAAATCCCGCCGTTTCCTTGCGTCCATTTTTACCATAACGAACATCTTCATATAAAGCCATCCCAATACCTTGTACAATACCACCTTCAGCTTGTACTCTAACTAAATTAGGATTGATAATCGTACCACAATCAACGACGGCATAAAAATTAGTAGGAATAACTTTACCTGTATAGGTATCAACTTTAACTTCTGCTATACCAACCATAAACGGTGGTGGCGATATAGAACTCCCCCAGGAAGCAGTGGCCATCAATTGTTGACACTGTGTACCTACTAGCAATTTAGGGGCTAAGTCCTTTAATGATAACTTCTCTGTACCATCGCTAGTACTAGCTTTCACACCATCAAATTCAACTTGATCTATCGAGGTATGAAAGTAGTTAGCAAAGGCTTGTATAATTTTTTCTCGCAATTCTGTAGCGGCCATATGGGCGGCCGTACCCGTTACATAGGTTGTGCTCGATGCATACGAGCCAGGATCAAAGGGAACTACATCTGTATCCGATTCAATCACATTCATACATTCTACAGGACAGCCTAACACCTCACAGGCAATTTGACGCAATATAGTATTGGATCCCATTCCCATATCAGAAGACCCCGTGTATAGAGTATAATAGCCATCATCACCGACGCGAATTTCCACAGAGGCTGTATCAATATTCGCCACGCCCGATCCTTGCAAAGCTAGTGCCATTCCTAGTCCACCACGATAACGTTCATCAATTTGCCAACTATGTGGTCGTTCATCCCACCGTGCCATCGTGCGTGCTTTTTCCAAGGCTTCCTCAAATAATCCAGATGTCATAATTTCACCAGGTTCATAGAAAATGCTGGTTTCTCCTGCATGAATTAAGTTTTTCTTTCGTAAATCCGCTTCATCAACACCCATACGATGGGCTAACAAACTAACGGCGGACTCTAGGGGCCATAATGCTTCTGTCGCGCCATAGCCACGAAATGCACCACCTGGTGTGTGATTGGTGTACACACATTCAGATCCATAGTGTCCAGCCACAACCTTATTGTACAAGGGAACCGATTTATGTTCGCCTGCAGTCGTAGTCGTATAGGCGTGCGTCGCATGAGCCCCTGCGTCGGTAATCGCGTGCATATCAATGACTTTGATAATACCATCCTTTGTAGCACCCAATCGAATTGTCCAATCCCTAGCATGACGGCTAGTAGTGCAAGTATTAGCTTCCTCACGACTGTAGATAATTACCGATGGTTTTTGTAGTTTCCACGTAACAAAGGCATTCATAATCTCTGTAGCCGCTGTTTGCTTAGACCCAAATCCGCCACCAATGCGTGGCTTAATGACTCTGATTTTCGAGGCTGGGATTCCTAACGCTCTAGCAATATGTCGCCGTACATGGAACACGATTTGCGTAGAACTTGTAATACATAGTCGTCCCAAATGATCGATGGTGCAAAAACTTCTAAATGTTTCCATAGCAGACTGTAACGTAGCTTGATTCGAATAGGTACTTTCTACTATATAATCACATTCTTTTAACGTTTTCTCTATATCCCCCACCGTATGATTATAGGAACAAGCAATATTTCTTTTCGGATTTTCTCCTACAGGAAAATTGACAAAATAGTCATCTTCATCGTGAATGACTGTTTCATGATCAATCGCCGTATGCATATCAAGAACTGGAGGAAGCACTTGGTATTTTACTTTAATAAGTGGCATTGCTTTCATAGCGGCTATTTCATCGACGGCTACGATCAAAGCTACTTCATCCCCTACATAGCGTACCGTTTCTTCCAAAATGAGTGCGTCATAAGCAGAAGGTTCTGGATAGGTTTGTCCTGCCAAAGTAAACCGATGCGCTGGCACATCTTTATAGGTAAAAATAGCTTCTACACCTGGTATTTTCATGGCTAGCGTTGTATCAATATCTATAATTTTTGCCATTGCATAGGGGCTACGCAACACTTTTATGATAAGTGCATTGGGCGGAATGAAATCAGCTGTATACGCTGGTTTTCCTGATAAAATAGCATGGGCATCTACTTTATCATAGGTCTTTCCAATATGTTTCATTCTAAATCCCCCTCTAAATATTTTTTTATACCTCGCAATTGTGATTCATATCCTGTACAACGGCATAAATTACCAATGAGATATTCTTTAATTTCATCATCGGTAGGATGTACATCATGTGCCTTTAACATAAGCGCACTCATCATCATGCCCGTCGTACAATATCCGCATTGATCTGCCCCTTCAGAGGCTAAACAGGCTGCCAACTTACTCGCCTCTACTTCTACCCCTTCTAAGGTTGTAATCTCATGATTGGTGGCTCTAAAAGTAGGGTATGCACAGGATAATACTGTTTTCCCGTCTATCCAAATGGTACACAAACCACAGTTCGTAGTATCACAACCACAACGAACGCTGAAATATCCTAATTTACGCAATGTAGTCAATAGCATTTCATCTGTTTCAATCGATATATGATGCTGTTTACCATTTACTGTTAACGTGACTTCCATTTGTCTACCTCCGATACTAATCGACGAACCATACCTACCACCATGGCTTGTCGATATGCTGATGATGCATGAGAATTGCTCTGATATGTCAACTCATTCGCTGCTAATTCACCTGCTTTACAGGCCATCTGAGGGCCTATAGCGTTTAATAGATTGCTGGCTTCTACCGCCTTACCGGGTGCACCAGGTCGTGCTCCAATATATAGAGCATATCCTTCTGTATCGTAACGAATCGCCCCCGTTAGATAAGGAAAATCACCGCGAGAATTGCGCAGAGTATCAATGGCTACGGCTGGTGGATCACAAGAAATACGGACTTCTACAAGGATATCCCGTTCTTTCCACGTCATATATGATTCTAAGGACATACGTCCCCCATGATATAAGACCACATCGGCCCGCAAGGCTAATAAGAGAGGAATTATATCGGAAAATCCGAATCGACTTGCTACGGACCCACCCATAGTAGCCATATTCCTAAACTGCACTCCTAAAATTTCATGTACCGCTTTGGGTAATAAACCGTGGGCTACAGATTGTAATGATGTATCCCGTTCCACGTCACCTTGGGTAGCCATGGCACCAATGCAAATTTCACGTTCTTTTTCATCGAGTCGTATATAATCAAGTCCCGATTGACTCATGTCAATCACTAGTGGCCATCGTCGTTTTCCCAATCGTAACCAACAGCCGCCTGCTAATAAAGGGGCTGTCTTATGTTTTATAAATAATTGATATGCTTCCTCTAGTGTTTTAGGTTGTAAAACTTTTACAAAAGCTAACATATATACCTCTCTCAATGTTATAATACTATTATAATGAACAAATTAAAATTGATAGACTATTGCCAACAATTACATATTCACGCTGTAGGAATCGCTCCTTGGCCACTTCCTATGGAAGAAGCACGTCGCATTCTCTTCGAACAAGATCCTTGTCCCTTTACTGCCAGTGAATTACAGGCACGCTTACAAGGAAATACCACACTTGTGAATCCTCGTTGTGCCATTGTATGCTTATTTCCTTATTATGTGCCTACAAACGAGCCAACCAATATAGCTCGTTATACATGGGCCACCGATTACCATTTAGTCGTGCCTCACTATCTTTCTCAAATTATATCCTATTTACAGCAAGAGGAGCCATCTGCAGAATTTGAAATCCATTGTGATACATCCCCCCTAGCCGATCGCTACATGGCTTATTTAGCAGGTCTCGGATTTTACGGGAAAAATCACTGTTTTATTCATCCTTCATTAGGATCCTACGTGGTTATCGGAACGATCTTAACATCTATTCCCTTTGAACCGGATAGGCCATTACATGCTACTTGTTTAGGCTGTAACCGTTGTTTACAAGCTTGTCCAGGTCAAGCCCTCCAAGCCGATCATTTTCATTATCACACTTGTAAAAGCTATTTAACACAAAAAAAGGGAGATTTATCTGAAACGGAACAACAGATTATTGGAAAAACACCGCTCCTATTCGGTTGTGATATTTGCCAAGAAGTATGTCCTCATAACGCGCATCTTCCTATCACTCCATTTGCCGAATTTCGTCATATAGATCCACAGATATCAACCGAAGAGCTAGCCAATATGACTAACAAGCAATTCAAAGAGCGGTATGGGCATCGCGCTTTTTCATGGCGTGGGAAAAAAATTCTCCTACGCAACGAAGCGTATATTAAATCTAAAAAAGATTCTACCTAATATAGCCACTAGATGTCTTCTTTTGCCTTAGCACTATCTATATGATAGTAATGAAGTTTATCTAAGGAATAGCTTAATGGCTTACTATATAACTGTAAAAATAAATCTACTTCTGGCATATCTAAGGCTCGTAGTTTTGCCAAAATACTATCATGTGCTTCTTGAAATTCATCATTGCCAGCATGTACTTCGCGCACACATTTCATATAGGCTGCCAAAATATCTGCGGCTTTTACAAATCGACCAGTAGCTGATGTTGCATCTTCACAAATTAACGGTTCATAATCTGGTTGTAAGGGTTCTGGTAAGGTCTCTAATAATTTATGTTGTGCCGCTTTTTCAATATCTCCGTATAATTGTCGCAATGTAGCATTAAAATATTTAATCGGCGTAGGCATATCGCCTGTAAATACTTCACTAGCATCATGAAACATAGCCTTAACTGCTACTTCATTCGCATCAATGTGTCCGCCATAATAATGGTTGCTAATACATGCCAGATTATGTGCTATAAAAGCTACATCTAAACTATGTTCCTTTATATTTTCTATTTCCGTATTACGCATTAACCCCCATCGCTGAATATATTTCATGCGATGCAGAAAGGCAAATAAAAAACTTTCTTTCATATACACACGCTCACTTCTACTAACTACACATTCACAATTCTAACGTTCTATCTATACGATGGTAGCACGATAGACACCATTCATACATGCATAACCCACACTATGGCAGTCTTATGTTTTTCATATATGCTTATACCTAATAGTATTTTATATATTGTACCTATATCATTATCAAACAATCGATTTACATAGCAACGCTTTCATGCGAGTCTGTATGACTCGTTTTTTTATATCCTATCTATTCATGCTACGCAAGTGCTAAGCTTGTGCATTTTTTATATCAGAAGTGGTTTCTTTCACATTACTTACAGGTTCTTGTGTGTTCTCCACAGCTTCCTTTACATATACCACACGCTGTGGGTATGGAATATCAATACCATTAGCGTCAAATTTATCTTTCACTTCTGACATAGTACGATAGTAGACAGCCCAATAATTTTCATTTTTCACCAATGGCATGGCTCTAATTTGTACCGCATTGTCGCCAAAAGCAATAATACCAATTTCCATGTGATTCGCATTTAACACTAATTTATTCGCTTTAAAAATTTCTTTTAACAACTTAATCGCCTTATGATGATCATTATCATAACTAATATCAAAAACAAACTGAATGTACCGTTTCTTCATATAGCTACTATTCGTTAATTTTTGAGAGGTCAATAAAGAATTAGGAATAAATACAGTTTTGTTTTCTCTTGTTACAATGGCTGTATTCATGAGGTGAATATTCTTAACAGTTCCCTCTGCACCGTCAACTACGATATAGTCGCCTACTTTAAAGGTTTGAAAAAAAAGTATCATTAATCCAGATGCAAAATTAGACATATTATTTTGCAATGCTAAGCCAATGCCGATACCGATAGCACCAAAGCCAGCTATAAAGGATGTCATAGGAATGCCCATTTGATCTGCTGCCATCAACACAACGACGGCAATCATCAAGTAATACACAATTTGGCTGACAAAGTTCATGACTGTCTTATCATATTTTGTGCGCGCAATAATTCGATCGATGGCCCGTCTTAACAGCCGTGCAATCGCTTGCCCTATAACAAATGTAACAATGGCTAATAATAAATCAGTGATATGTGCTATTAACCAATATTGAATGTTTTCAACAGCAAAAAAACCTTTATCAATGGATAGTTTTATAGAATCAAAAAATTCAAACATAGGGGCCTCTTTCTATTAATAATACATCCCTTATAGTATACCATATCTAGTGATACCACGTGGAAATCAATCTTTTTTGTGTCGTCTTATCTCTATACAAATTTCTTTTCTATATAAAATTAGTCAATTATCTATGTCCATGATATACTTACTAATATGCTATAGCAATCATTTAAAGGACGTTATATCACAGTATGATTATCAATTATAATAACGGTATGATAGGTAGCTTCTTACACCCAATACGTGTCCATAGTGTCACGATTCAAATTTACTGTACTATACTCCTTCTCATCATAGATACAGTATACTATATTTTATTACCATCATTATGAGGTCATTATGCATACATCTAAGATTACACCTTTTCCAGCACCCACTCAGTTAGCTACTGGTGGTCATGTTCATTATGATACAAATTCCCTAACGATTACTTTTGATGATATACATTACTCACTAAGTACAGGTCAATTAAACGGAGGATATCATCATACCCTAGCAGTTCGCAATCAAAAATTAAATTTTTTCATTACTACAGAGCAAGACTTACCAGGTGGTTCTGTGGCTAACTATTTAGCTAGTGAATTTGAAACATTGGACTTGCCCATTCATTTTTGTACGGCTCTACTTACTTCTGCCGATATGACAAAACATGTGTATACCAAAGTCGTACAAGATGATTGCATCGTAGAAACAATAATTACTGCTGGCATTGAACAAACTGCACACACTGCTGGTGACGGTTACCATTATAAGGAAGAAAAGGGAGAATTCTGTCCACCGGGAACTATTAATATTTTAGCCTTTACGAATAAGGCGTTAACTGACGGTGCTATGGCTAAAGCCCTTATCACTATAACAGAAGCTAAATCAGCAGCGCTACAGGATACTAATATTTCTAGCCTTCAATCGACCTCTATCGCAACTGGATCCGCCACTGATGGCATTATTCTTACCATCGATACATCTGGTGACATTTTAACTGATGCTGGTACCTTCTCATTATTTGGCGATACGCTAGCCAAAGCAGTTCGCCAAGGTTTAGTTGCATCATTAACCACATTCTAACAGAAGAGAGTATTTCTGCTATATAGTGTCACCAATTAATACTCCTCAAACCACGTTGCTATACGTTCTCTGTCTGTAGTTTTTGTTAAGGCTAACATCAACAAAATACGTGCTTTCATAGGATTTAGTGTGCCACACACTAAGTAGTTACCGAATCGATCCGTGCCTAGCGAAGACACCATACCTCCATGCGTGCGTGAAGCACGTACAACGGGAATGGAAAGCCCTTTAGTAATCCTGTAAATCTGCTCGGGAATAGTCCCATGGCCTAACCCTACCAGGATCAATCCCTCTGGTCGTGTACTCAATATAGCTTGTAATAATTGAGGGTCTATACCTGCATAACAATAGGCAATCGCCACATTTGGTAAGGAGTGTATCTGCCTAGCAAAAAACTGTGATTCATAGGTATGTTTTTTAGTGGAAGTATAGTAAAAGTATGCTTTCCCATTTTGTATGATTCCCATATGGCCAAATACAGAATTACCAAAGGTATCCACATTCGTTGTATTCATTTTGGTCACATCTCTAGCACTATCTATATAACCATTAAGAGCAACAAGTACACCCTTGGCCGCGCTATCTTCTGTACGCACTAATTGTGCTGCATATAATAAATTGAGCGGTCCATCAGCACTAATAGAACCTGCTGGCCTCATAGCTCCTGTTATGGCGATGGGTTTTCTCGTATGTACCGTAAGATGTAAAAAATAGGCTGTTTCTTCCATACTATCGGTGCCATGTGTAATAATCACACCTGCCACATCATCTTCTTCTACAACAGACTCTACTAATTTTGCCAATGATAACCAAGTATCTGGCATAATATCAGAACTTTCCATATTAGAAAACTGAATATATTCAAAGGGGCCATAGGATTTTATATCCGGTACAGATGCGATAATATCTTGCAATGATAGAACGCCAGATGTATATCCTATTAAATCAGTCGCAGAACTACCTTTTCCTGCTATTGTTCCACCAGTACCAATTAAGACGATTTTTTTTCTTGTCATAAAAACATACTCCTACTCTACTCGTACTAGCACTACAACAAGACTACACTATAGTGATAAGGCTCCATCACTATTAATATACGCCTTATTGCGGTGCTTTATTGTATATCTAGGCTACTTCATGTAGTCTCATTTATTTCTATCTTATATTCTATCTATATTAATATTGTATATCAAATATACTATTCTTTGCTAGAAAGCTTTGTCATATCTCTAGCAATATGATAATGTAATAGTTAGAATATATTCATTGGTATGACTATTTTCTAACTAACTAGAATCATTCACAATAAGAGAGGTGCTATACATGAATGTAAATGTAGATTCACAAGTTGTATTAGATTTATTTACCACTATGAACAAAATCCCTCGTGGATCGGGCAACGAAAAAGCAATTAGTGATTTCCTAGTAAAATTTGCCAAAGATCGACACTTAGAAGTATCACAGGATGAACAATGGAATGTAATCATGCGCAAACCAGCTTCGCCAGGATATGAAGATAGACCTTCCATCATTTTACAAGGTCATATCGATATGGTCTGCGAAAAAAGTGCCGACGCAACGCATGATTTCACAAAAGATCCTATCACCTGTATTATAGATGGCGAATGGATGCACGCTGACAAAACAACCTTAGGAGCCGATAATTTAATGGGAGTAGCTATGGCATTAGCAGTCTTTGATTCTTCTACCATTCTTCACGGTCCACTAGAAGGTCTATTTACCACTAACGAAGAAACTGGTATGGAAGGGGCTGCAGCCATCAAAAAAGGTGCCCTTCAAGGTCAGTATTTACTCAACATCGATACAGAAGTAGAAGGAGAGTTTATCGTAAGTTGTGCTGGCGGTTGCCGTATCGATGTAGGTATTCCTTTACTTAGAGAATATCCAAGTGACATCTATGATGCTGCATTAGAAATATCGATTGATGGATTACTAGGTGGCCACTCTGGCATTGAAATCCATAAACAACGGGCTAATGCATTGCAAATACTAGCCAGAGCTCTTTATGACCTATCTCATGAATATTCCTACCAACTTGCTAACTTTCACGGCGGTTCAAAACATAATGCCATTCCTCGTAAGGCAACTTGTCTACTAACGGTAAAAAAAGAAGATGTACCGGCTATTAAAAACTGGTTTATTGCTAAAGCACTAGCATATCGTGCAGAGTTTACGCCACAAGACAAAGATTTAACGATTGTTGTTACCGATGCAACTATACCTAATACGGTCTATGCCGATGACACTACTGAAGCATTAATTACATTCTTATTCTTAGCCCCTAATGGCGTATTTTCAATGAGTCAATCCTTAGATAATTTAGTGGAAGCTAGTAATAATTTAGCCATTGTCAAAGAATCTGATCATACGATTGACATATTAATCTCCATTCGCAGTTCCAATAGAAATACATTAGCATTTATTAAAGACAAATTATTGCGCCTAGCCGATGTACTAGGCTTACAACATGAAGTAATTGGTAGTTATCCTGCTTGGGAATATGATGCGGGATCTAAATTAGAAGAACAAGCTATTAGCTTATATACAACGATGTTTGGCAAAGAGCCAAAGGTAACAGCCATCCATGCTGGTCTTGAATGTGGTTTATTAAAAGGTGCTTTACCAAATACGCAAATGATTAGTTTTGGTCCAACTATCACTGGTGCTCATACACCAGAAGAAAAAGTATATTTACCATCTGTCACACGTATATATACGTATTTAGTAGCCTTACTTAAACAACTATAATAACTGATTCTTAGAAAATCTATATACACCAAAAGCACTGATAGTACATGCTTACTATCAGTGCTTTTTAATTATCCATTAACTACGTTAATTGGTGTACCATTAAAAAATTGTTCTATATTATCAGCAATAATACTTACTAACCGTTCTCTTGTTTCTAATCCTTTCCATCCCATATGTGGCGTAATAATCACATTATCTAATGTATAAAGTGGACTATCCATAGCTGGCGGCTCTACTTCCTGTACATCAAGACCTGCTCCAGCAATGTCATGATGTACTAACGCAGCAATCAACGCTTTTTCGTCTACTAATGCACCGCGAGCAGTGTTAATTAAAAAAGCGCTGTCTTTCATACTCTTCAAAGCCTTAGCATCGATAATATGTTTCGTTTCTTCTGTTAATGGACAATGCAAAGACACATAATCAGACTGGGCCAATAGTTCAGGCAATGTAACATACGTAACACCTGGTTCATTATGACCTGGATGACGCTTATAGATTAATACGTTCATATCTAAGGCGCGAGCCACTTTCATGACCACTGTACCTATGCCGCCACAACCAATAAGACCAATTGTCTTTCCATGGACTTCTCTGTGAGGAACCATCAAATGGTCCGTAAAATTTCTATAATCCTTGGCCTGTAACATGCGAATTTGTTGTTGCATCATAGATGATAATTGTAAGACCATCATAATTGCTGTATGAGCTACACGCTCTGAACTATAGGCTGGAATATTACATACAGTAATACCTTTCTTAGTGGCCGCCTCAATATCAATATTATTATACCCCGTACCTGCCTCTACTAGTAATGTAACCGAACCAGGAAATCTATCAATCATGCTAGCTGTTACGGGCATCTCTTTGGTGACTAACACATTCGCGTCTTGAATGCGCAATAATAACTCATCTGCCGTGGTATCATCATAGGCTTCAACATGTCCCTTAATTACTGAAAAATCTAGTTTCTTATCATAATTCATTTTAAACGCATTGGCAATAACCACTTTTGGATTCATACATATACCACTCCTCTATTGTATACATAACACCACTAATACTGTCGCTTGCTCACTCTAATCCCAATCACTCACGATAACTGGATGTCTCTTATCATAAAAAATACGTCTACCTCGCTGTACACTAGATATCATACATGCCATAGATAGAAGGTTGTAACATTCTACATACACTTACACTACAATACTAAATGAATATCTGTCTTTATATATATTCGACAAAAAACGGGAAACTCCTACTTTGTTTCCCGTTTTCAATCATTCTATGAAATTCTACACCACTTATGCTTTTGCTAGTGCTTGTTCTAAATCTTCTAATAAATCGTCAATATTTTCAATGCCCACTGACAAACGAATCATATCTTCTGATACACCTGCAGCTCGTTGTTCTTCTTCATTTAATTGTGCATGCGTTGTACTAGCTGGATGAATTACTAATGACTTCGCATCAGCTACATTTGCCAAATTAGAAAAAATATGCAATGCATCCACAAATCGTACGCCAGCTTCTTTGCCGCCTGTAATGCCAAAGGTAAAAATAGCTCCTACACCTTTCGTAAAGTACTTATCCGCTAAGTGTTTATATGGACTCGTAGGAAGTTCTGGATAATTCACCCACGCTACTTTTTCATGGTTTGATAGGAACTCAACTACCTTTCTAGTATTTTCTACATGACGTTCCACACGCAATGACAAGGTTTCAATGCCTTGAATAATCGAAAAAGCCGATAGTGGTGCCAAGGTAGCGCCTGTATCACGAAGTAATTGTGCTCGCACTTTTACAGTAAACGGTGTCGGTAAATCAGACCATTTAAGACCGTTGTAGTGTTCATCTCCTTCTGTAAAATGAGGATATTTACCGCTGGCTCTATAATCGAACTTACCACTTTCCACAATAATACCTGCAATGGTAGTGCCATGACCACCTAAATATTTAGTAGCTGAATGAACAACCACATCTGCCCCATGTTCAATTGGACGGATTAAATAGCCACCGCCACCAAATGTATTATCCACGATCAAAATAATGTTATGCTTGTGTGCAATATCAGCAACAGCTTGTATATCTACCAAATTAATATTTGGATTTCCAATGGATTCAATATAAATCGCTTTAGTGCGATCATCAATGGCCGCTTCAAATTCTTCTAGCCGATCTGGATTTACAAAATTCGTATGGATGCCAACCCGTTCTAAAGTAGTACTAAATAAGCAATACGTACCACCATACAACGTAGATGCTGCAACAATATTATCACCTGCATCAGCTACATTCATAATGGCGTAGGTGATGGCAGCGGCACCTGAACCAACAGAAATGGCACCGGCGCCACCTTCTAATTGGGCCACACGACTTTCTAACACATCATTAGTAGGGTTTCCCAATCGAGAATAAATCGCACCTGGATCTGTTAAGGCAAATCGTCCTGCCGCTTGCTCTGCATCTTTAAACACAAAACTTGTAGATTGGTAAATCGGTACTGCTCTAGCACCGGTAGGGTCAATGGTATGACCTGCATGCAATTGTAATGTTTCAAATTTATACTGTGTACTCATAATGATCTCTCCTTCTTTTTCTACACACATAGTAGTTTCTCACGCTACTATATTATCTCTTTCTTCTCTTAATGCATATCATTTTACTATGTTTTAACTTCTTTGTCTACACAAATACAGCATATATGCTAGATTTCATCATAGTAATTATGTATGCATAGGTATAGTCTAAAACTATAAGAAATATATATTCTATTGCTCAATAGCTTATGTCAGCTATCCCAGCTAATCAATATATCCTAAAAATTTTCTACCGATGCACATAGATGCGTTTCATTTTTTCAATTTGATTCGCTATAAATGGCGTTTCTTGATACACATAATAATTAAGCCAATTCGTATATAAGATAGTAGCTGTCGATTTCCAACGTACAATGGGGCGCTTAGTACTATCATCATCAGGATAATAGTTCTTAGGTAATTCTATATCGAGTCCCAGTGCTTTATCTCGTTCATATTCTAACTTTAACGTATTCCTATCATATTCTGCATGGCCGAATATAAATACATGCCGATTGTCTAAGCTTCTAACAATAGCAGCTCCTGTTTCCTTGGATCCAGCAAGCACTTGTAATTCATCATGTTCTTGAATTTCATCCATATCCACCGTAGTATGGCGTGAATGGGGCATATAAAATATTTCATTCATCCCTCGCATTAACATAGGATGATCTTCATACATTTCATTTTCAAATACGCCGAATAGTTTTGAGGTCAATAATTTTTTATGAATACCAAAATGATAGTACATAGCGGCTTGTGCACCCCAGCATATGTACAAATTAGAGTAAACATGGCTATTGCTCCAATTCATAATATCAGATAATTCTTGCCAATAGTCTACTTCCTCAAAATCCATCAACTCCACTGGAGCGCCTGTAATAATCATGCCATCAAAATATTTCGTTTTAATCTCTTCAAACGTTCGATAAAAGCTTTCCAAATGGCTTTCTGCTACATGTTTCGCCGTCCTTGAAGCGGTGTGTAAAAACGTAACATCTAATTGTAAGGGAGTATTACTCAAGGCTCTAAGCAATTGTGTTTCTGTAATTTCCTTGGTAGGCATCAAATTCACAACTAATATATTTAAAGGGCGAATATCTTGTGACTCTGCACGTATCGTATCCATAACAAAAATATTCTCTTGTGCCAACTTTTCAATAGCTGGTAGATTTTTAACAACCGTGACTGGCATAACATGCTCCTATCTAGTATTGCTGCATAAGGTAATACATTATATTGATAATAAATCATTTTATTATACTAGCATTTATCAAGTAATGCTGATGTGTATCATCTTATCATAGAATTATTATATAAATAAATGATTATCTGTATAGTAATTCATATTCAAAACCTATGTTTTGTAATAGATTATACCTATAGACAAACCACCTATGAAATATGCTATAATAATAAAGTATTCTATGCGGCTGTAGTTCATCGGTAGAATGCGAGCTTCCCAAGCTTGAGAGGTGGGTTCGATTCCCATCAGCCGCTCCACCAAACACATAGAAAGAGCTAACGACAATGATACTATCATCTTCGTTAGCTCTTTCTTTTTTAATGTACAAGGGATTATTTACAACAAATACTTGTAAATCATCCCTTAGTGTCATTTTTATCGATCCTTTGCTAACCAGTCTATCAGCGTATGCGTTCTCTTGCTAATCAATTTGCTCCTCGTAAATAATAGTGTTTCAACACAGTCACCGCTGATAACTTATAAGATCTCCTAATACGGTTATATGAATCATGATGTACCTACAATCTACGAAAACTACGGTCTCTTCTTAGTATTTCATTCTGAGTATTCATGCCAAACAACCATTTTAAAACAATTGTAATTCGACTTCATCTTTTGTAATTATATTCGTAAATGAATATCTACACTGCCTCTATATCCATTTTTAAGAACCTGCATTAGCCCTACCATGTTTTCTACAACTAAAGCCACAATTAGGGCATCTAACATTTTTCATAAAAATATTCCTTCTAAAAAAATATATTCCTAGAAAGATAAAACCCTATTTAGGACAATAAATGCAAGGACTTTCAGTTTTTTGGCAACACATTTTGTCAGTCCTTTACAGTTCACTAAAAAATAAAATGCTGATAGAACTAGATATTTTCTAGTTCTATCAGCATTTAAAACAACACGTTTTGTCCTATAACCCTGAAAGTATGACTATCCTTTTCTTACAGTCTCATATATGGTTAACTTATTTCATCTTTATATCGTTGTTCTATACTATCACGAACCAACGTAGCATAAGCTTCTACGCCTTTATCATTAGGATGTACGCCATCTTCACCTAACCATTCTGGGTGCTTTGATACGGCGCTATACCAGTCAATAATCGTTATATTATGATGTTCTTTTGCTAATTGTTCTAAATATCGGTTATTGCTAGTTTGCCAATCTAGATCGGGACAATACACATTAATCCAAAATATGTGTCGATTCGCTCCTAAATAATTAATGAGATCATTCGTTTCATGTTCGTAGTATCCCGTAATCGGTCCATTTGTGCCTAACCCCACTAAGACAACGTCTCCAAGGCGCCCTTCTTCGTCCATACGTTTAGCAATATCTAATCCTGCCCCTACATAGCGTGATACTTTTGCATCAATATACACACCTGGCAATTCATTTCGTAATGCATCAGACGATCCTAACATAACAGAATCACCGATAGCTGCCACGTTCGTTAACGCTTTCTTAACGGCTGCTTGCGATAGTTCTTGTTGATGTCGCGCTTTTTCATTTTCCGCATCCTGTTTCGCTTGAATCGCTGCTAATCGGCTCTCTAATTCATTTTGCTCCTGTACTTTTTGATCTGACGATATGGCCACACCGTATATACCTACTGCCATGGCAAGAACTATTAAAAGTGCCACTATTCTTATAAATGTATCCTTACATAATCGCCATAATCCTAACATACTTGATATGCGCTGCATACCCTTGGTCATATAATCAATAAAAGTAGCCCCTAGTAAAATGGTGATAATTATCAATAAATTACATAGGTATTCGTTAGAAATTTGTCCATTCCTATGTAGTCGGTGAAAGGCAAATAACACAGGATAGTGACAAAGGAAAATGCCATAACTTTGTTGTCCTAACCATTTTAATATAGGCGTATCTAACCAATTCCCTAAAGTGGCCCTATTGCATTCTACTAATTTAACGAGCAACAAAAGGCCTACAGTAATTAGTACCATGCCCCCTTGATACACAATTGGTTCTTGACCATTAAAGCTGACATAGGCCACTAATAATCCTGCTAGTAGGAGAAAGGCTAATATGATACTAACAATTTTTTTACTTTCTACGGTTATTTGCTGATTGCCATAATTAGCACGTAACAATCCTAAGATAGCTCCGAACAACAAGGCATATAATCTTGTATCCGTACCATAATACAGACGAGTCACATCTTGTCCTGGTATATACAACAAAGGCATCATACTAGCAGATACTACCCCTACTATACCAATCACCGTAATTCCATAATATATATTCTTTGTTTTCTTAGTTAACCACCGATATAGATAGTATAGAATAGGCCAAATAATAAAGTACTGCATTTCTACTGCAATAAACCACAGATGGGTAAACGGCGAAGCATTTATGAGGCGCGTAAAATAGTTCGCATTTTGACTGATCTGCCACCAGTTATTATAGCCTAGAAAAATAGACAGTACTTCCATTCGAATCGCCGAAATCGCATGGGGCAATATAAAATTAAATATGCCTACCGTGGCCAATACGGTAATCAATAATGGTGGATAAATTCGTTGCAATCGTTTCATCACATATGTGCCAAGAGAAAATGGATGACTAGGGTTCGCACTTGTATAGGCTAATAAATAGCCTGTAATTACGAAAAATAAACATACGCCTAAATAACCACCACATACACTATCTGGGAACATATGAAATAAAGTAACACCTATAATAGCAATGGCTTTTAATCCATCTAAACCTGCAATATATGGTGATGCAATCTGACTCATATGTGTATTCTTAGAATCCAATTGTGACATAAACTATACACCCTTACTTTCCTATTTTTATTCGTTACTTAGCTTTATTAATTAAACACTGTGTATATATTCACATCATAAAGATTTTAAATTACGCCATACTTATTGACAGATAGCATAATGACAATCATTAACCTATTTCCACTATATAAACAGTACAATGTTTTATAATACTATATTTCAACAGTACTCATTATACCATACTATGTTAACTTATGGACGACAAATCAGATCATTAATTTGTAAAATCATCTGACAAGATTTAACAAAAGAGTCTATTGGCAAAAACTCTGCATAGGAATGGAAATTATGAGCTCCTGTAAAAAATTAGGCGTTGGAATGCCCTGCGTAGAAATAAAGGAACCATCTGATCGTCTTAAACTTTATTTCACCTCTAAGGTAGACCACGCATTAGCTATACGTGCGAATTCCTCTAATGTAAACGTTTCACCTCGACGATTTCCATCAATACCAGCTTTTTCTAATATAGTAGCAATCATTTCTTTGGCAAGTCCTGTGGTCTTCATCGTATTGGAAAAAGTTTTTCGTCTCTGTTCAAAGCCAGCTTTAACAACACGGAAAAATCGTTTTTCATCAATCACATCAACTGGTGGAGTAGTACGCACTGTGCAACGAACTACTGCACTATTGACAGCTGGTGCTGGCAAAAATGCTTTTGGCGGTACATCTAATACAATATCCGGTTCTGTGTAATATTGCACAGCTACCGATAAAGCACCATAGGCTTTTGTGCCAGGAGTCGCCACCATTCTCTGAGCAACTTCTTTTTGAACCATCATAACCATACATTCAATAGGCAGTTTACTTTCTAATAAATGCATAATAATAGGTGTTGTAATATAGTAGGGTAAATTAGCTACTACTTTAAATGGTTGATAATTCATAATCGATGGTATATCTAGTTTTAATGCATCACCATGGATAATCTGTACATTGTCATAAGGGGCCAAAGTAGTATCTAGTACTTCCAATAAACGTCGATCTAACTCAATCGCTGTTACCGTAGCACCTGTTTGTGCTAGTCCTTGGGTTAATGTACCAATACCAGGTCCAATTTCAAGAACTCGATCAATTTCTGTTACATTAGCAGCATGTACAATTTCATCAACCACGGAGCGACGAATTAAAAAGTTTTGTCCTAACTTTTTACTCATATGAATGCCAAAGCGTTTACACACATAGTGTACAACTTCTGGGCTTGCAATTACTGATTCTAACATACAGACTCCTTTTCTCTATCCATTTAATCCTATTATCGCTTATACTTACCAAAATGTATTTTATTCTATATCACGTATCGCCGTTTCAAAGTCCTGGCGACTAATGCCATAATGATTAAGGCGATATAAAAATTGTTTTCCATTACCATAACCTATGCCTAACGCAGCACCTAATTGTGTGCGTCTATGAACGCTATTATCAGCTCCTATCAACTCATGTGCTACCAAGTCAGTCATTGAGAGCTCATTAGATGATGTCATGCTATGCGTATGTAATACTGATAAAGCTTTACGAATGGCTTCTGGCGATGCTTGTTCGATGCCAATATCATCATTAGCAAAGGCCTCCTCTCTCGGCACAAAAGCGTGTTGTGCCTGAGGAAATCGTTTTGCCAAAAAACGACGAATACGCTCTCCTGCATAATCAGGGTCCGTGAGAATAATAATACCTCGTTTTTCATAGGCTACGCGAATTTTATCCAATTGTCGTTTATGTAGATTAAAACCTTCCGTTATAATACAATCTGCTTCCACAGCTTGTGAAATACGTTGTACATCAGATTTTCCTTCTACTACAATGACTTCTTTCAACATATCATATCTCCTGTAATGACTCACGTAATCTCTCATTCGCGCATACTATCTACCACTATTATCTCCATCAATATGACTTGTACAAATCAACCGTAGACTAGATTCTATGGTAGTTCTTATAAAAGTAGCATATGCATACTATTCTCTAGAATAATTGGTTATTCATTGCTTTTTAACCTATAGTTCTATCGACTTCTTTCTAGTCTATAAAAATTCAATGTCTACATCTACAAAGAAATACAATAGCTATAATAAGACATCATAGCGGTCATTATGACTTATAAATTGGTTGCAATCGTTCAATTACGGTCATGCGTTCTGTGTCGGCTTCTTTAGCTTCTCGCATCAATTCTTCTTGTGCTGAAATAGGATGTTCGTGATTCACTGTCTTTCTATAACTACCATCAGCACGCATTATATGTGTTTTTTGATTATCTTCTAGATACAAGCGTAGAATATCCATAATACGTGTTTTATGTCGTTTATCTTCAACAGGAATCATCAATTCCACCCGTTCATTTAAATTTCTAGGCATCCAATCAGCACTGGAAAGAAATATATTTTCATGGCCCCCATTATAAAAGTAAAATAACCGATGGTGTTCTAAAAATCTACCTACAATAGACCGTACAGATATGGTATCACTAACGCCAGTAATACCGGGACGCAATGTACAAATGCCACGTACGATTAAATCAATTTTTACTCCCGCCGAAGAAGCTTCATATAATTTTGCAATCACTTTCTTATCCAACAAAGAATTCATTTTTGCAATCATATAGGCTGGATTGCCCGCCTTTGCCTGTTGAATTTCATTGTCAATATATTCAATAATTTTTTCTCGCAAATTCAAAGGGGCTACAATAAATTTATTCCATAGTGGCGGATCAGAATAACCAGAAATGACATTAAAGAAACTAGACGCATCTGCACCATATTCATCATTACACGTAAAAATACCACAATCCGTATACATACGAGCTGTTTTACCATTATAATTGCCTGTCGCCACATGCACATAGCGGCGAATGCCATCTGCTTCTCTACGAACCACCATCGTAATCTTCGAATGCGTTTTTAGTCCTTTTAATCCATAAATAACATGGCAACCCGCTTTTTCTAACCGCCGTGCCATTTGAATATTATTTTCTTCATCAAAACGGGCTTTTACTTCCATCAATACGGTCACTTGTTTGCCATTATCAGCGGCTTTCATTAAGGACTTGATAATAGGTGAATGACCGCTAACGCGGTATAAGGTCTGCTTAATCGCCAACACTCCAGGATCAATAGCTGCTTGTGCCACAAAATCTTCTACGACGGTAAACGTTTCAAAAGGGTGATGAACAAAAATATCTCGTTCACGAATAGCATCAAATAAAGATGAAGGAGCGACCCCGATTAATTCTTGTGGTTGATGTGGTTCAAACGGAGGAAAGCGCAAATGTTCATACCCAGGCATATCACAAATGGAAAAATACATACGACAATCCAAATGACCATCAATACGATAGGCTGCCGATTTTTCTAGTTGCAAACTTTGTAAAAGAAATTCTAATAATTCCATATCACCTGTGCCACTCACTTCGATACGTACCACGTCACCACGACGACGTCTACGCAATGAAGCTTCTACTTCTGTAAGTAGGTCTTTCGTATCTTCTTCATCGATGGATAAATCGCCATCTCTTGTAACACGGAATGTCATAGCACTTTCAATAGTGTACCCTAAAAAGAAATCCTTTGCAAAGTATCGAATCACATCTTCCAAATAGATAAAATGATGTTCTTTAGTCTCTTTATTAGGCACTTCAATTAATCGATTTAACACAGATGGAATTGGTAAAATCGCAATTTTTATGTCCTCTTCATCTTTTGTACCTTGTCGCTTAATTTGTACGATTGTATTAATCGTATGATTTGCTAACAGAGGAAATGGATGTCCAGAGTCAACGGCTAGAGGGGTAACAACAGGATATACCTCACGTTCAAAATAAGACTGTAACCATTCTTTTTGAGACTCTGTTAATTCATCGATTTTCTTAATGCATAAACCTTCTGCTTCACATAATTCCAACACTTTATTAACATACGTATATTGCATATGCACTAGGCGGCGTACAGAATCATCGATGGCTTTGAGCTGCATAGACGCATTCATATGTGCTGGATCGTAATCAATCGGATCCGTCATAGCTTTATGACGTAAACCAGCCACGCGAATCATGAAAAACTCATCTAAATTAGAACTAGTGATAGCAATAAATCGCAACCGTTCTAACAAAGGGTTATGGCAATCCATTGATTCTGATAAGACACGTTGATTAAATTTTAACCACGACAGTTCGCGATTAAAATAATATTTAGAATTAGTAAACATTACCTATTCCTCCGAATCATCAATTGAATTTCCATGCCAAAAATTTCTGTGAAATATTCAGAATCACGTTTAAAGATCCATTCTTCTAAGGAAATATCTTCTTGTGTATACGCAATGACATGAACCACATTATCCTCAATCTGAATATCGATACTTTCTACCTTTTGATTGCTACCTGCATCTAAGGAACAAGCAGTGCGAATGATCGCCACCAATTTAGTCACTTGTATCTTTTGTAATTCTGTAAGTTTGGAAAAATTGTCGTCATCATCACTAGGTGTCCCTTTATAGTGATAATACACCACATTAGCCACTACTTCTTTTTCCTGTTCCGACAAGCCAAAAATATCTGTACCCATAATGATATGATACGAGTGTTCCCCATGATTACGAAGACTTACATATTTCCCTACACTGCATAAAATGGCTGCGAAGCGGCTCAAGTAGGCCCAACGTTCTGGCAATCCATAGGATGTTAAGGCTTGGCAAAATTGCAAGCTAAACCGTTCTACTTCTCGATCATGCAATGCATCTGTATGGTAACGGGCTGCAATAGCGCGAGCCAACTGTATATTTTGTTCCCTCAACATATGTAAATAGGGATGTTTTTCGTATTCTGCGCCATAATATAAACTAATGCCTTCTGAAAAGGATGCACGATTCATCAATAGTCGCTTAGGACGAATCATACTAATCAACTCATGATGTAAAATAATAGTCGGCATTAATATATGTGCTTTAAATTCTGGTAAATGGAAGCGATTGATCAATTTTGTCGCAGTTACACCATGAAAGGAATCAAAGAAATCATTAAAAATCTGGGGATCAATACTACGTGTTGCATCTGATACTTCTCCATAATTCATAAGTTTCGCAATGAGTCGTGCTTCATCACCAGATAAGACAATGCTCGTAATATGACATTCTTGTAATTCCGCTTTTAAAGGAGAAATCATACGCCGTATATATTCTGCTACAGCCGTTGGAAATGTGGCTGCCGCCCGTTCATTACGGTTAAAGGATTCCATAATGCGCAAGGATCCACTATGCACATTTCTTTGAAACAGCATAGATCCACCTTTCCAAACGGTCAACCCTACACCACCAGAGCTCATTTCTAAAAATAGCACCGCTTCATCATCACGTAACAAGTGTTCCTCATTCATAGAAAAGTATAGTAGAAAATATTTATAATATACTTCCTTAGGCATATCAACCACTTCAACGCGCATACCTGTATGAATAAAAATTTGATCTAAAATACTGCGACGATTAGTCGCTTCTCGCACTACGGCGGTACCATATAATTTATACCGCGATATACCATAATCGGCCATAAGCGATTTATAGCCCTTTAATACTACACATATTTCTTCAATCGTCTTAAAGCTTAATCGATTCGTTTGAAATAATTCTTCTCCAAATGTAACTTCTCGCCGTGCGTAATCAATTACTTTTACCTTATCAATTGTTTGATACTCTAATATAGTAATACTCATGCTACTAGCACCTACATGCAAAATAGCATAGCGTAATGGTTTATAGAGACCCATCTTTACACCTCACCATGATACATCGTCTATAGTCGCTCTTTCCACTCTACCAATAATTCTTTTTTAAATTCTTTTTTAAATGACTTGGTCAATTTATCGATAGCAGCCATAGCGATTAAGGCATTAACTTGTTTTTTTGTCCATACTGTCAATACCACTTCTCGATCTGTAATCACAGATGATACAGATACGGCCAATTGTTCATGACTTTCATCAATCGCTTCCGCAACACTCAAAATGAGTGACATTTTAGCAATTATCGTCTTATGTCCACTACCTAATAATTTAGCATACTCTGATGTTTTATATAACTTATTCGTATACCCATGAGAATTCATAACGATGAAAGCACATATGGCTTGTTCCACATGAGAAATACCGTATAAATTGCTATTAACTAGCATATACGCACTATGTCTAGCATGACTGTAATAATTAATTTGTTTGCCCATATCATGTAATAATGCGGCCACCATTAATAATTTACGTATTCGTTCATTACAGCCATGTAATGATTGCCATTGTTCAAAAATCGTATCTGCCAAATTCGCCGTATATTTTACATGGTCCAAATCATTTTGAGGTATTGATAGCAATACATTTTCTGCAGAATGCATTAATATATCATCAATAACACCGGATGTATTCATGTAATGTTTACCATAGTAATCATAAAATAAACCTTCTCGAAGCCCAGACCCACCGATATACATCGATTTAGCACCTACATACTTACTAAGTTGTTGAATCAAGGCTGCCCCCGCCACAATAATATCGGCTCGTTCTTGAGAAAGTCCAGGGATTTTACGCCGTTGTGCTAATGATTTACTCGTCACTAACTCTAAAATTTCTACTATTCGTGAATATTTTAATTCATAATTATGGAGTTTAGCAATGGGATATTCGTGGGAGCGCTGATCTATTTTAGCCATGTTTCTGGCCGTACCACCAATGCCAACTAAAGGCCATCCTATCTGTTTTAACCACGGTTCATCCTCTAGTAGCATTTGAATATGGGCTATCATTATATCATACTCTTTTGTCGTTAACTCTGTGCCATGTTGGAACATCCCCGTCAATGTTAACGCCCCCATAGGTAGACTCACTGAACGCACCACTTGTCGATTTTCTACTAAGGATACTTCCGTGCTAGCACCGCCTAAATCAAAGAGCACAAAATTATCCAATCCGATCGTATTAATAACACCAAGAAATCCCAAGCGAGCTTCTTCTTCACCAGATATACAAGTTAAAGTAATTCCAGTTTCTTCATACACCCGTTTAATAAAGGCCTTGCCATTACGAGAAAATCGTACTGCTGCTGTGGCCACTGCATACACGTGTGTTGCGTGCATAACTTCTGCCATATGTGAAAAAACTTGTAACGCATTAATAGCACGCTTCATAGCCGCTTCCGTTAAATAATTAGTTTCCCACATACCTTCACTAAGACGAATGCTCTCTTTTTCCTGATAAATAAGCCGATAACTCCCATTATCTGCAATTTCACTAATCACAAACCGTACTGAATTTGACCCCAAGTCTATCAATGCTAGTCGTTCCATATAAACTCCAAATCTTTCTGACTACCTTACAAAAGAGCACACTACTTAATAGTTGCTAATATATAGAATATCTATATACAGAGTTCTACCAAGCAATGTGCCTCTTATTATTTTATATTAAAAATTGTTTTACCATTCTCAAGAGTGATATGTGCTAATTCTTCTTGATCAATCCCTTTTAATCGAGCAATCTCTTCTACCACAAATTGTGTCTTAGATGGATCATTCCGTTTTCCTCTAAAAGGAGGCGGTGTTAAATAAGGAGAATCAGTTTCTACCAATAGTCTATCCAAAGGAATTTCTTTTGCCACTTCTTTTAAGGATGTAGATTTTGGAAATACTACTGGTCCTGCAAAAGAGATATAAAATCCCATCTTCATCGCTTGTCGAGCCATTTCGTAACTGCCCGAGTAGCAATGAAAAATACCTCGATTACCTTTTCCATGAAGGCGCAATAAATCCATTACATCTCCATGTGCATCACGATCATGAATAATAATCGGCACATCTACCTCTCGTGCAATATCTAACTGACGAATGAAATATTCTTTTTGTAGGTCTTTTGTAGATGTGTCCCAATAATAGTCTAGTCCGATTTCACCAATAGCTACAACCTTCGGATGCTCTTTAGCCGTAGTGTAATAATATTCAAAATCTTCTTCCTTAGCCGTTTTCACCTCTTCTGGGTGTAAGCCAACAGCGGCATAAATTTGTGTATACCGCTCTGCCAAGGCAACTGCCGATTCAGAAGTAGGTCGATCACAACCGGGACATACGATATATTCTACGCCGCTATCGAAACACGCCTCTAGCATACGCTCTCTATCATCCAAAAAGGCTTCATCATTGACATGGGCATGAGTATCAAATAGTTTCATTATTTCACCAAGCTTCCTGGTGCCATATCTTGAATCGTAGTTACTTCTAAATGTTCTGAAAAATCAGAGGCTGATAAAATCATACCATATGATTCTATCCCCATTAACTTACGTGGTGATAGGTTCGCTAAATAAATAACTTTTTTCCCTATAAGCTCTTCTGGTTCATAGTAATTAGAAATACCACTAACCACAGTACGTTCTTCTACACCGACATCTAAGGTAAATTTAAGTAATTTTTTTGATTTCTTCACTTTTTCACAAGTTAGCACTTTAGCTACGCGTAAGTCCAGCTTTTCAAAATCATCGTAGCTAATCGATTCCTTAATAGGAGGAATCGTTTCTACTGTACTATCTTCCACGGATTTTCCCTCCTCTGTATTCGTTACGACTGTTCCCTTTTCTTTTTCTATATCTGATGACACCTCTATCATTTCTGGCATGTCAAAACGAGGATAAATCGGTTCTCCTTTCATCACCTTTGTACCAGTTGGAATCTGCCCCCATGTAGTGGCATCCTGTAAAGTAATCTTGTCAAATCCTGTAAGTCCTAATTGTTCCCAAATACGAGGCGCCCCAGTTGGTAAGATTGGTGATACTAAAATGGCAATGATACGCAACGCTTCTGCCAAGTGATACATAACTGCCTGTAACCGTTCTTCATCACCATCATGACTATGTTTTGCCAATATCCATGGTGTTGTTTCATCAATATATTTATTGGTACGACTAATGAAAGCCCATACAGCTTTTAAGGCTTTATTAAGTTCCATATGTTCCATATGTTCCTCATAGTCGGTAACTGTTTGCATCGTCAACGCTACTAAATCTGTATCAAATTCGCTCGTGCTATCACATTTCGTAAGAATTCCATGATGATATTTTTCAATCATCGCTACTGTACGATTCAACAAATTACCTAAATCATTAGCCAAGTCAGAATTAATGCGTTGTATAAAATTAGGTAATGTAAAGTTTCCATCATTTCCCAACTGAATTTCGCTGAGTAAGAAATACCGCAATGCATCCGATCCGTATGTATCAATCAATGGAATTGGATCAATCACATTCCCCAAGGATTTACTCATTTTTGTGCCATCCACAATTAACCATCCATGACCAAATACTTGTTTTGGAAGGGGAAGTCCTAAACTCATCAACATAATCGGCCAAATAATCGTATGGAATCGAACAATTTCTTTCCCTACCAAATGCAAATCTGCTGGCCAAAATGTATTATATAAATCACCTGTTAATGTGTCTCCATCTATAGTTGGTTCCAACGCACTAATATAGTTAACGAGTGCATCAAACCATACATAGACAACATGTTTTTTATCGAAAGGTACTTGAATACCCCAGTCAAAACTAGTGCGAGATACACACAAGTCCTCTAACCCTTGTTTCACAAACTGAATCATTTCATTCCGTCGTGATTCTGGTTGGATAAAGTCAGGATGTTCTTCAATAAATTGTAGCCATCGATCGGCATATTTGTTCATTTTAAAGAAGTAACTTTCTTCTTTAACCAATTCTACTGGTCGACCACAGTCAGGGCAGGTATGATTATCCCCCAATTTTTGTTCTGTCCAAAAACTTTCACATGGCGTACAATACCAACCTTCATATTCTGCTTTATAAATATCTCCATTGTCATAGGCTCGTTGAAATAAAGCTTGTACTACACGTTCATGACGAGCATCTGTAGTCCTAATAAAATCGTCATTAGAAATGTTCAATCGTTTCCAAAGGTTCTGAAAGGTAGATACAATCTCATTCGTATACTCAATGGGTGTAATACCTCTCTCTTCAGCCGCACGCTGAATCTTTTGACCATGTTCATCAGAGCCTGTCAAAAAACGTACTGTATAGCCCGCCAATCGTTTATACCGAGCAATCGTATCCGCCACTGTAGTGCAGTACGTATGACCTATATGCAATTTAGCACTAGGGTAGTAAATCGGTGTGGTAATATAAAAACGTTTATTTTCTGCCATTCTTAAAATCCTCCTTGCCCACTCGCTGCCTCTACGGCATTATATACATCTCGCCGTGATACATGACGCTTCTTAGCAACGATTCGTATCGCTTCTTTTTTAGCTATGCCACTCTGTATAAGACTATATACAGCTTCTTCATAGGGAATATCTTCCGTAGTATCATCATGCGCCGCCGTGTTTAGCGATGTTTCCGCCCCGCCGACAACGACTACAAATTCACCTTTATACATAATTTGACTATCATCCGCCACTAAGGATGACAAATCTGTGCGAATCATAGTTTCAAATTTTTTTGTCACTTCTCGAGCAATCACAATCGGTCGATTGCCTAATTGTTCATGCATATCTAATAACACGTCTCGCAACCGATGGGGTGCCTCATAAAACAATAATGTTCCGTCTTGTGAACGTATGCGAGATAACATTTCTTTGCGATTCGACTTTCGCTTTGGCAAAAATCCAAAAAATGTAAACTGTTTTGTAGAAAGGCCTGAAGCAATGAGTGATGTCAATGCTGCATTAGCACCTGGTAAAGGAACAATGGAAATACCCGCTGCAATCGCTTTTTTGACTAAGTCTGCACCTGGATCAGAAATAGCTGGCATACCTGCATCACTCACTTGAGCAACGGAGTTACCCGCTTGTAGTAAAGAAAGTAAATACGCCCCCTTCTCATTCTTATTATGTTCGTGATAAGAAATTAATGGTTTATGAATATCATAATAGGATAATAAAATGCCCGTATGTCTTGTATCTTCAGCGGCAATCATATCCACTTCTCTTAATACTCTAACCGCTCGATAGGTCATGTCTTCCATATTTCCAATCGGCGTTGGTACCAAGTATAGTACGCCACTTCTATTACGCTCCACATCATGTATTGCATGGTCAACGAATCTACTATCCCCACTCATCGATACCTTATCTTGCTTGGCATTTTCTATATGAATACTATCATTTTTTTCATGTATCCATGAGTTGTTCTCCATACCAGTCACTCACCTCCTTACTGTATACATTTTTTTCTTGATAGATATATAAAGGCGGTTCTACCATAACGCCCTCTTTTCCCCCTTGTACCGCTTCAACGAGTACTAATTTGGCTACCTGATGAGGAAAACTATGAACAAATCGTATGCGTTTAGGGGCAAACCCATGGGCTTCTAAGAGCCTTAGCACATAGGATATACGATCCGCTACATAAATCATCCAATATTTTCCTTTATATTTAACAAGCCTTTTAGCGGCTTGTATCACCTCATCTAAGGATGTGTCATCTTCATGAAGTGCTAACGCCCTATCCTTATGCTGTGAAAGAGCACCGCAGTTGACGCCATAATACGGGGGATTAGCAATGAGGCCATCAAAATGGCGTTCTACCTTATAGGGGATATAGGCGACCATGGGCGATGCAGTGTCTTTCTTATAAGAAGATGACTTACTATCTATCTTATAATCATGGCTTACGGAATTAATGGAATGATTTTGTGTGTTTTCTATCTCTTCTACAGATAGATGCTTCATCGTTTGCCATGTGGCTAGTTGTCGATAATCACCTTGTATAATCTGAATCGACTCTTTCTTTTTATTATAGTCTACACTACATGTTGCCAATAACGCCATGGTGGGATTTTTTTCAACTCCTACAATATGTCTACAACCTTTCGCAGTAGCCAATAAAGGGATTATACCTGTACCTGTTCCCAATTCCACATAGGAATCCTTTGCTTTATAAGGTATAAAATTAGCTAATATAACCGCATCAATAGAAAAGCAAAACTGATCCGACCGCTGATATAATTTCATGTCATCAATAATTATATCGTCCAGTCGAACACGAGGATCTCTAAGCAATCGTCCCGTGTCTATCAAGTTTTGCTCTTTCAGTGCAATTTCTAACTGTGCCGAAGAGTCGGAAAAATGTCTGTCAAAAGGTTGATTCATAGTCTTCCTATTCTTCACCTCATTCATCCGGTTCTGCCACCTCTGACCAAGGCAAATCGATAGTTCTTCCTGCCTCAAGCTGTACTTTCACAGTTTTTTTATTTTTATTAATCTTTACTACCTTACCGATGCCTTCATCGGTTACCACATCTTTACCTACACCAGGTGGCTCTACATCTACAGGAGGTTGATTTGTTTTCTGTACATACAAATCGCCCCCCTTAGCATATAAATGATCTTCATAGTTTAAGCAACACATTAATCGACCACATACACCTGATATTTTAGTCGGGTTCAAGCTCAAATTTTGATCCTTAGCCATGCGAATTGATACGGGCGAAAAATCTCCTAAATAAGTGGAACAACATAGTGATCTGCCACAAGCACCAATACTATTGATAATTTTAGCTTCATCACGAACGCCCACTTGTCGTAACTCAATACGCGTTCTAAATACAGTCGCTAAATCCTTAACCAATTCACGAAAATCAATACGCCCATCAGCAGTAAAGAAAAAGATGATTTTATTCATATCAAATGTGTATTCTACATCAATCAATTTCATGGGCAAATTTCGGTTAGCAATTTTTTCCAAACAAATAGAAAAGGCCTTTTGTTCGCGCAACTCATTTTTATTAACTTGCTTCATATCTTTCGCGGTAGCTTTACGAATCACTGTTTTCAATGGTTGCACCACTGCATCATCGGCTACCATACGAGGACCGATTACTACTGAACCATATTCTAATCCTCTAGCCGTTTCCACAATGACACCATCATGTAACTCTAAATTAATAGTTCCTGGTGAAAAATAATATATTTTTCCTGCTTTTTTAAATCGCACACCTACAATAGTAATCAATCTGTATCCTCCTGTAGTGCTCGATGAACTGCTATTATCAATCCATCAACCACTAATGATGTTTTTACATATAATTTTAACGCCTTTTCAGCTTGTAATGATTGTTTCATTAAATAATCTAAGGTTTTAGTCCGCCATACAGGCAGCATAGTCAGCAATGTATCATGATGCAAAGGACATTGCCATGTATCTCTTGTAGCCCCATAACGTAAGGCTAACATATCTCTCGCCAACACACGAATCCAATGTAATACTTCGATCATGTCATCACGACTGAGTGATTCTGTCCACAACGATATGAGTGTAAAATACCTACTTTCAAAGGACAAAGCATCCATAATATCGACCGCTAAGGAAAGCATCTTAAGTTGCCCCTCGATCGCGAGTTGCCTAACGAGTGCAGGATTACCATGTCCAGAGATAATTGCTTGTTCAATATCGCCTGTAATCCCTTCTTTTTTTAAGGTATCGCGAATGATATCATCAGAAACTGCGGTAAAAGGCAACGCCATACATCTAGATATAATGGTTGGTAACACTGTATGGATTGTATTCGTAATGATAATAAAGTATACATTGTCAGGTGGTTCTTCAATCGTTTTTAACATAGCATTAGCCATGACTGCGTTGGCCGTCTGAAAGTCTTCAATAATAACGACGCGAGGTGATTCACTCGTTACCGTAAGATAGGTTTGAAGCAGTGTATACCATTGTTCTACCTTTAACATAGTTTTCACAGGACGCAACCAAAAAGCCTCGTGTTGGTCCACATACATCGATAATCCTTCAGCTTGAATTTTTTTATCTGATTCACCCTGTTGACTGCGAATCGTATCTATATGGGCTAAATACTCCTTACCACCATGAGGGGAAAATACCTGTCTGCCTATCAATAACGAAGCTAGTCCTATGGCCATATCTAATTTACCAAGGCCCGCCTCACCATAGAATAATATACTATGCGGTAAGACTTGTTTATGAACTAATTCTATAAGAGTTGACTTATTAGTATCTTGTCCTATTACAGAATCAAAATATGTCATAATTCACCTCTTACTAGCAAAATTTATACAACAATAACAGTATTATTTTATCATAGGTGCTATATATTTTCTATACTAAAAGCAATCTACCTATATTCTATCGTTATTCCAACAGGTAAGTGATACGCGCTATGCATAATTTATAGGTTATAGTAAATCTACGATTGCCGTATAGATGTCTTCATGAATAGCTTCTATGGAGCGCATGTGACTCGTTGTACCATCTGCACTAGCAGCACAAGGAATTCGTCGCCACCCATAGCGTTCAACTAGCTCATCATACGCAGCATGCACATCTGCTAAGTATTGGTGATTCTTTTCATGAATATCACCGGTTGCTCCCCCCGTTTTATGTTCTCTATGCTTCATTAAGTCTTCACTAACTAAGAGCGGTACATCCAGCAAGCACACCAAATCTGGTTTAGGTAATTGAAATTTAATAAATTCAAAATCTTCTAACCATGTTAGAAATGCGTGCCTTTTTTCAGGATCCCTATATTTTACCATCTGATGCACCATATTTGATGTAGTATAGCGATCGGCTAATACAATGCCGCCCTCTTCATAAAATGATTGCCAGTCTTGTCGATAGGACGCAAATCGATCAATGGCATAAAAACTACTCGCCACATAAGGGTTGACATCATTTACATCCTTACCAAATTCACCAGCTAAATACATTTTTATCGGCATAGAAGAGGGGCTATCATAGTTGGGAAAACTAACAGCTTTAACAGCATAGCCTTCTTGTTGTAATCGTTTTGTTAATAACGCAGTCTGTGTTGCTTTCCCGCTACCATCGCCACCTTCTATAATGAATAATTTGCCCATGCCTATTCCTCCATCTATACTACATATATCATACTATAGCGATTCACGAATGATTCCCTATAAAAATTTTCCTATACTACCTATATTATACTGCATGATTTGATTCATCTATCACACGAATCGTAGATAGCGTTATATCTGCTGCCCCATTAGGTATATACCCCGCTAATCTCTGACTTTCAATATAGTCCACTACTTCCTTTGTAATTACCTCGCCCCTAGAAAGGAAAGGAATACCTGGTGGATAGTAACTAATCGTTTCCGCACTAATGCATCCTAGGGCCTCTTGTAATAGTATCTGTTTATATCCTTTATAAAATGCCTGTCGTGGTGTCATGGCGACAACAGGCGTTGGTAATGGATGTATTGTTCTCGTTGGCGGTACTATTGTATTGTCTGTACGAATAGTATTAATCATACTGTCACTAATTCTTTGTATTCCCTGTACTAGCGCCTGTATCGATGCTAGTGTATCACCTATCGTAATTAATACTAACACGTGGTTGCCTTGTACCAATTCCACTTCTATATGTTCTTTACGTAATAGCTTTTCAAAAGAAATACCATCTAACCCTAATTCACTAGCATCAATTAACACCTTAGTCAAATCAAAATGAGTAACTCCCTCTAATGAAGTAAGATTCATAACACGAATGCCAGCAATCGCCATTAATTGACGACGCAATTGATTAGCTAACATAACCGCTCGTTCGACTAATACAGATCCCTCTGTAGCCAATTGATGGCGTGCCATATCAAGAGAAGCAAGAAATATATAATTAGGGCTCGTACTTTGTAACATTTGATGTACCTGTGTAACACGCCTATAATCAATGCGTTGTCCTTGCCCTAATAAAATTGATGTTTGTGTGAGAGAGCCTACTAATTTATGCGTACTTTGTGCCACTAAATCAGCCCCTGCTGCAATTGCTTCCACAGGCAAAGCTTCTGAAAAAGGCAAATGTGCCCCATGTGCCTCATCTACGAGAACAATAACGCCATGCGCATGAGCCATCTCAACAATCGCTTCTATATCAACACCAATACCATAATAATTAGGATACACTAATACAATTGCTTTTGCTTCTGGATGTGCTTGTAAACACATTGATACTTCCTCTACCGTAGTCCCCAAAGGGATGTTCCAACGATTGCTATATCGTCCTTCTAAATAAACTGGTGTAGCCCCACTCAATACTAAGGCATTATTAATAGACTTATGTGCTTCTCGTGGAATGATCACTGTATCATGTTCGCCAACCACGCTCATGATCATGGTTTCAATCAATGCAGTTGTGCCATTAATAGAAAACCAACATTGCTTTGCACCGTATACATCAGCGGTTAACATCTGCGCTTCCCGTAAAACTCCCTCTGGTTCATGCAAATCATCTAATGCATACATGACACCTAAATCATAGGCCAACGTATCGCCTAACCACCGTTTAAGTGACTTAGGAGCTTCTCGCCCCAACTTATGACCTGGTGTATGAAATGGCACAAAGCATTCTGCTTTATACGCTTCTAAGGCCTCTACAAAAGGCATTCGTTTCTGTTTATTTATATCCATATCTACTGTCCATTATCTACCATTTATCACTCCATGCCAGCTTGATGTGATTGTTTGTAGGAAATCTATCGTATAGTAATATTCTACAAACCACTCGTTGCTACTAGCATATATTCTTTTTTATTATATAACAAATATCTCGTTAGAACGATAAAAAAGTAGTCATTCTTTCATAGAGCAGACAATATCATCCATATAGGCCTACCTTATAACGTTTTATAAGAAATGTAAACTAGCGATGATCCTAGATATAATCTATTTTCATCGCTAGTAAAAATACTGCTGTAATCCTATCAACTACATGTATATTCATAGATACAACAGCACCTATTACATGTAACGCTATACGATTAACGACTTAGGCATCATTGACAGCAATGATACCTAAGTCGTTACCTATATACATATTAAGTTTCTATCATCTATCACAATCTATAGTCCATACGACGGAATATGCACATAAAAGAACGTAAACGATCAATTATGTATGCCGTTTTCCCTTTTTAGGATTATACAAGTTCATTCCTTTATCAATACCTACTTCTATAGTCCCCAAAACGGCTTTTGCCATATTGGTAACTCCCTCAGTAATGGTATGCTCTTGTTCTTCTGTAAAGGGTGATAATACATGATCAACAACAGTCCATTTTGGCAAAGGACGTCCTATCCCCACACGAAACCGCGGAAATTCTTCGGTGCCTAAATGAAGAATTAAAGACTTAATGCCATTGTGTCCACCAGCACTACCATTTGGTCGAATGCGTAGCTTTCCCACAGGTAAATCCATATCATCATAGATACAATAGACATCAGCAGGATCTATTTTATAATATCTCATTAAAGACCCTACCGCTTCACCACTATTATTCATAAATGTTTGTGGCTTTACTAACAGCACTTTTTCTCCAGCTACCGTACTAGTACATACATCGGCCTTTTTCTCTTCCCGCCACGGTGTATGGGAGAGAGTACTAGCGATCTCATCAATAACCATGAATCCTACATTATGTTTCGTCGCTTCATACTGTTTGCCAGGATTTCCTAAGCCTACTACTAATTTCACAAAATCACCTATTATTTGTCAAATAAATTACTTACCGATACTTCGTGGAAAATACGCATAATTGCTTCGCCTAACAATGGAGCTACTGATAAACTTGTAATCGTATGTAAGTTCTTAGCTTCTGGAGGCAAAGGAATTGTATTAGTTAAAATCAATTCACTAATATTAGAATTAGCAATGCGTTCACAAGCAGGATTTGTTAATACCCCATGTGTCACACAAGCAGTAACTGATTTGGCGCCAAATTCTTGTAACGCTTTAGCACCTTCTACTAATGAGCCAGCTGTATCGACAATATCATCGATAACAATACAGTTCTTACCCTCCACATTACCAATTAAATTCATAACCTTTGCCACACCTGGTTCAGGTCGTTTTTTCTCGATAATAGCAATCGGTGCATCGATGCGATCGGCTAAATCACGAGCACGCGTAACACCGCCTAAATCAGGAGATACAACAATGACATCTTTCATTTGTTTCTCATTAATATATTTAGCAATGATACCAGCACCGAGCAAATGGTCTACAGGTACATTGAAAAAGCCCTGGATTTGACCTGCATGCAAATCAATTGTCACAAGACGAGTAATACCTGCAGTTTGCATTAAATCGGCTACCAACTTGGATGTAATTGGTTCACGACCACGGGTTTTTCGATCTTGTCGCGCATACCCATAATAAGGTACCACGGCTGTAATATGACGTGCAGAAGCACGTTTTAATGCATCTGCAATAACTAGTAGTTCCACTAAATTATCATTAACAGGATAACTAGTTGGTTGCACAACGAAAACATCTTTACCGCGAACACTTTCGTCAATCATAACCTGTACTTCACCATTATTAAAGCGACCAACATGAGCTTTACCCAAAGGCAATCCTAAATAATCACAAATTTCTTTTGCCAATTCTGGATTCGCGTTACCTGTGAAAATTTTTAGTTTTTTGCCGTCTTCAAATGCCATTTTCAATACCTCTTTAGCCTTACTGATAAACACCTATTTATACATATAATGTACTACATCTTTATATTGTATACTATTTTACGAAAAATTGTAATGCGTTTTACTATTTTCAAAAAATATTTCTATTTGCTTTGCTTTTTAAAAGTATCTTCTGTTACCCAATGTTCTTTTATAATTTGTTTACTGCGTCCTACAGCTAATGCCTTAGATGGTACATTTTTAGTAATCGTAGATCCAGCACCGATATAGCTATATTCGCCAACAGTTACAGGCGCCACCAAATTACTATTGCAGCCTACAAACGCACCATTTCCTATGGTAGTGCGATGTTTAATTTTACCGTCATAATTAACAGTAATACTCCCACAACCGATATTAACACCACTGCCTATGTCGCTATCTCCAATATAGGATAAATGAGGTAATTTAGTGCCTTCACCGACATGACTATTTTTTACTTCCACAAAATTGCCAATATGAACTGTATCGTAAATAACAGTATTAGGCCTTAAATGTACATAGGGACCAATATCTGTATTATTTTTAATTTCACAGTCATGACCATAGGTAAAATGAATTGTATTACCATCGCCTACAGTCACATTAGTAAGTCGTGTATGCGGCCCAATCTGACATTCTCTACCAATGATGGTGTGTCCCTCCAAGATAGTTCCTGGATATAATATAGTATCTTGTCCTACAGTCACTTCTGGGGCTACATAGGTGTTAAGAGGATCAATAATAGTCACTCCCGACTCCATTAATTCACGATTTTTACGATGTTTCAAAATAGCTTCCGCTTCTGCTAATTGTGCTCGTGAGTTAACACCTAACGATTCTTCAAAATCATCTGTTACATAGGCACTGACGCATTCACCAGCATTCACTAAAATGCTAATCACATCGGTAATATATAATTCTCCTTGTGCATTATCATCAGACAATTGTGCTAAACAAGGCCATAATTTATGACTATCAAAGGCATACATACCTGTATTTACTTCCGTTACCGCTAATTCCTCTGGTTTACCATCCTTTTGTTCCACGATGCGAAGCACATGTCCTCGATCATCACGGATAATTCTTCCATACCCAGTAGGATCTGGCATATGTGCCGTTAATACAGTCGCTGCTGCATGCATCGCATCATGTGTTTCTAGCAAAGCTTGTAAGGTTTCCCGTTTCACTAGTGGCGTATCGCCACACAATACTAAAATAGTGCCATCAAATGTTTCTAACATCGGCTGTGCTTGTTTAACTGCATGACCTGTACCTTTTTGTTCCTCTTGTACCACAAAATCAGCTCTATCACCGATATAGTCTTTCACCATATCACCGCCAAAGCCAATGACAATAATGTTTTTCTCTGTACCCAAGGATTGTACCGTATCTAGCACTCGTTCCACCATAGCTTTACCAGCCACTTTATGCAGTACCTTTGGCAACTTGGATTTCATACGAGTTCCTTTGCCTGCAGCTAAAATTAATGCGCCTATATCTTTCATATATCCTCCTGCCATTCACATCGTACCAATTACTTTCCATTACGTGTATATCATCGATTATTCTATGTCCTATCAACCGCATCAAATATGGGTTCTATGTGAATTTTTTTCGTTTGTTCATCGATACTGTAAAACGTAAATAGTGCTTCATAATCATTCACCAATTTAGGGCTAGGGCTTTGGGTCGCTACTAATACACCTGTACCTACAACGACACCATTCATTTCTGCCACTAATTCTGCCAACCCCTTCGCTGTACCCCCAGCTTTCATAAAGTCATCAATAATTAATACTCGTGCATGAGGGGGAATGGCACGCTTCGTTAATGACATAGTTTGAATGCGTCCCGACGATCCTGTTACATAATTAATGCTAATCGACGACCCCTCTGTAACCTTGCTATCACGCCGTGCAATCACCAACGGTTTATTAAATGCTCGTGCCACCATAACCGCCAACGGAATTCCCTTGGTTTCCACCGTCATAATATAATCCGGATGAGAGGTAGCAAACCGAGTCATAATAATTTCACCTAACCGACTCACCACATGCCAATCATAGAGAATGTCAGACATGTAAATAAAGCCGCCTGGAATAATACGATCCGACGTCATCAATCGTTGGTATACATCCTCAAGTACTTGATTGGCTCGTTCTCCCTTGCGATAAGGAATAAACCGCACACCACCTGCTGCACCAGCTACAGTTTCCAATGTACCTAATTCAAAATGTTTCAATGATTCTTTTACAGAAGATAAATCTTCACTTAATGTGGACTTAGCAATATTAAAAAAATCACAAAATGTATTGAGCGAAATAAGTCTTTGTGGGGAATCCACTAATAATTTGGTTAAAGCAACCATCCGATTCACACGTTTTACCTTTTCCACAAATATCCCCCTTTACATCACTTCTTGGTAATATGTATTTCATACGTATCTAAAGTATTATACACTACTTGTCTATGATTATCAATCATTTTTAGCATATCACAAAATGTAAAAGAAATATATGATAAAATGCACGAAAACTACGGCCTTGTCCTGGCATTTCATTCTGAGTATTCTTGCCGAACAACCGTTTTAAAAACATTTGTAATTCGACTTCATCTTTTGTAATTATATTCGTAAATGAACATCTACACTGCCTCTATATCCATCTTTGGGAACCTGCATTAGACCTACCATGTTTTCTACAACTAAAGCCACAATTAGGGCATCTAACATTTTTCATAAAAATACTCCTTCTAAAAAATATATTCCTAGAAAGATAAAAACCTATTTAGCCCCGTAATTGCAAGAGGTTTCAGATTTTTCTGCAACACGTTTCGTTCACCCTTTAAAGTTCACTAAAAAAATAAAATACCAATAGAAGCATATACTTCCTAGCTCCATCAGCATTCAAAGCAACACGTTGTCCTATAAGCTGATATAAATTACCTCATCTAACAAGGTTTTCCTCTCACCTAGCTGCTATCAACTACTAAAAAGACGGCTATCCATCATATGGATAACCGTCCTTGATTACCTATAACATCTAAGTACTATATTACTTAGCGCGTTTTAATTGTACTATTTCTTTTTGTTGTTTCTCTACTTGTGCTTGCAATTTTGCTATCGCTGCATACAACTCTGCCACTTGTGACACATGTTGTTTTTCAGCAGTTTTGCTATGAGATCCTACACGAACAGATGCACCAAAGGTATAAGCATTGTCGTTACCACCTACAGAGGATCCAAAGCTAAGAAGTATATCGCGATTTGGTTGATAGAATCCGCCTAGTGCTAACGCATGTTCACTCTTATACGAACCGCTAGCTACGGAAAGGCTCAATTTGTTATTTTTATCGAATGCTAGTGGATGTAATCCAGCTAATGCCGTTACCTTAGCTAACCCTTTGTTAGTTTGGTTACGTAATTCATTCATTTCTTTCATAACATTTCCTTTTGGAGCCCCCATAGCACCTTGTATATCATCTCTAAGGCTCTTTATTTCTTTATCGAATTTCTCTACTTCTTTTTCTGCTTTCTCTGCTTTGCTTTTTGCTGCAGTCGCCTGAACCTGTGCATCCTGAGCCTGAGCTATAACATCCGGCAAAGCTCCTGCTTTTTCTTCAAGATTCTTTATCTTCTCATCATGACCGTCTACTCGTCCTTTAAGCACATTAGCGTTGTCTTGGGCAGCACCAATCTTCTGGTCTAGTTCAGGCACCCTATCTGCATTAGCTTTTACTTCCTTTACAGCCTCTTCTGCTTTAGTAAGCTCCTGCTTAATAAGAAGATTTGAAGTTCTTTGTCCTTCTACCAAAGCAGAAGCTTTTTTTATTTCTTCATCATAACTATTTATCTTTTGATCATAGCCATTTATCTTTTGGTCATAATCATTAAACTTGCCCTCATGTTGTTGTATTTTACCTTCATTTTCATTCGCTTTTGTCTCAGCATTACCAGCAGTTTTTCCTACATTGTCAATCTTCCCATCCAACGCATTAACCTTATCTAATGCTTGCTGTGCTATTTCTTGTGGTGTTTGTCCTGCTTGTTGTGCTTGTGCACAAGCCAAGGTAGAGAAAAACGCGGTACAAATGGCAGTGGTTACTATAATTTTTTTCATATATACTCCTATACTCTTAAAAAGAACTTAAACATATTTTTTATCAGTATAACCAAGTTTTGTATGAAAAATCAAGATATTTTGTATGATTTATTTTCATAAGCTATATCAAATAAACATATTAGATATAAACATCACAAGAACCGCTTTATATCTGCATTTTATGATAAAATAATGTCGATTACAATGCATTTTTTATTATCTCATTTTATAAAACAAAACGATAACAAACTGGTGTGTACACATTAGCTATTGAAAATCGCATCGCATGATATGTCCCCCTTATTCCACGAATTATAGATATAAAAAGCGTATTCAAATCAACTCTCATGAACGCCTACCAAGATGTCCACCCTTACCAGTAGATATCTAATCATCACAAAAGCCCCACCCTTTTCAGTATGTCTACCGAAAAGAATAGGGCTTATATGTGATTGATAAGCATGCAGCTAGGTTATTCTATTTCATTCCCATCGCCTGCATAAGCATTTTAATTTGTGCTTTCATTTCTGCATTTTCTGCATCTTTTCTAGCATTTTCTGCTTTTAATGCAGCAATTTCATCTTGCATAACATAGATAGAAGATATCGGTCCACCTTTATATCGTTCTGGAATGCGGTTCGCATCGCTTGTACCAAAACGATAGGTAGCGCCAATATTTGCCATCATCTTACCTTCACCCACTGTAAAGCCTGCATTCACCATAATGTTTTCATTTGGATTATAGGCAAGGCCCAGTGCTAGCGCTTGGTTTCCATCATAGGTTCCGATGCCTGCCATGATTTGAGATTTTCTCAATGGATCATAGCCTAATGGATTCATCGCAGCCAATGCAGCTGCATGAGCCCCCACTTCATTAACCCGTTGTGCATTTTTAAGGATTGCATCGCCGGCTTTAAGAAGGTCTTCACGCAACTCATAGATTTGTCCGCCATTGACAGCATCTTTAGAATCTTTTGCAATCGCCCCATCTTTAACATTGGTGAGTTGCATCCCATCATCATTTGGACCTACTGGTGGTTTAAGACTCATTTTAATGGCACCGCCACTTACTGGTTTTACCTCATTACCATTATTTTGTTCTTTCGTAAGCGGTTCACCGTTATCGTTTAACTCACTTTTTTTATAATAATTACCATCTTGTCCTTTTACTACAGGCTCTCCATCTAGATTTACATATTGGAATCCCCCTGCTGGACCGTCTTTAAGTTCCTTAATATCCTTACGAAGTTTTGCCGTCATCTCCGGATCGAGTCCTACTGTGAAAGTTTTGACTTTCGTCGTATCGTCCACCTTAGACGATACGACAATCCCCTTATCACCTGTCACATTGATAAGGCCGGTAATCACTTCTTTACCTTTTGAAGATAGGTCTTTTAAATCTTTCGCATTCGTAGCGACTGTAGTAATTCGATTATCCAAATTAGTTACCGCATCGCCTACGGTGTTTACTTCTTTAGTGGTACCATCGGCTTCATTCGTAACCTTGAAAGTCGGTTTTTCAATAGTGCCATCATCGTTCACTTTGGCACCACCGCCAAGAGCATCTGCAACGCTCTTATTACCGGCGTAGATTTGTGCACCATTCACCGCATCTGTCGATGTTTCTCCAATTTTACCCTTACCCACATTCGAGAATGCTACAGGCGTATCGGTTCCATCTGGATTCATTAATCGGGCTTGTATTTTATCCGATGCTACTGGTGTTGGCTTCGCGCCATCACCACCTACTTTCACATTACCATCCGCATCCACGTCGGTTTCTTTGTATAATTTCCCATCCTTTGCTTTTCTCAACGGATTTCCTTGATCATCTCTGTAGACTACGGAACCGGCTTGACCGTTGCGCAACGCATTTACTTTTTCTGTCAATGTTTTACCATTCAACCCATCAGCACCTGTCATGCCTTGATCGGAACCTACACCATCTGAAGATGTATCGCCTAATTGATCTATCTTACTTAATTTATCTTTCAACGTTTGTGCTAAACCAATGGTGATTTCATTACCTTTTACCGCTGTAGCGATTTCATCACTAGCACCTTTAACGGTTAATGTATCTTTCGTTAAGTTCACCGCTACATCAGGTGCATCTGTATCTTCCTTGGTTTTTGTTGTATCCCCTTTAATTTTTAATACTGTAGTATTGGATAAATCATTTTTCAATGCATCAATTTTATCCGTAATATCCGCAGTCCATACTTTATCCGTAACTGCTTTTTTTATATCTTTAATATCGTTTTCAGCAGTAGTTAAACGAGTTCCCTGGTCGGTAACTGTTTGATCAATATCCTTGACTTTATCTTGCACCGTCTTCACATCAGTTTTAATAGTACCTACTTCGGTTTTAGTGGCCACACCAGTAATCGTAATTTCTTTACCTGCTATCGCTGTATCTGGGTTTGTGCCATTGGCTTGTGATAATGTAATTGTTCCATCGTCCGTAGCTGCATAGGTACCTGGAATGGTATGTAATTCTGCTTCTTTTATCGCATCTAATTTACCATCAATCTTAGTTTCCAAGGCAGTACGTGCCGCTTCATTCGCTTCATTCGCACGAGTGATGTTATCATTCAAGCCTTTAATTTCATCAGCTTTTTTCCCCAATGTATCTGTGAATTTTTTAAGCGTATCCACATCCACTTTATCTTTTACTGCATCTGTCAAAGCTTTTAAATCAGAGGCATTCGCTTTATCTGCCAGCGCTGCATTCATATCATCTTGACTTACCTTCTTAGCCAATTCAGTTTGAATACCACTTACAGCAGTTGTCAAATCATCTTTACTTGCTTTTCCATCCACCTCTGTTTTTAAATTGTCTAATGCGGTTTTGCTAGCAAGACCAGTAATTTTTACTGTTTCATTGTCTTGTACAGTACCTGTACCATCTTCTTGTTGTAATGTAACGGCACCGTCCCCATCAACTGCATACGAACCTGTCTTGACATGCAATTCCTTTGCTCCCAATGCTTTTAACTGTTTTACATTTACTGCATCATAATCATTGGTACCACCTGCCACATTGATAATGCGGCGTGTTATCTTTTTAGTAGCATTACCAATCGATACAACACCATTACCAGAGTTATTAACACTCTCATTCGTCAAATACGATGTTGTATTAACACCTTCCTCTTCTTGTGCCAGTGAACTTTCCCCTAATACGACAGAGTGCTCAATATCAGCTTGTGCCGCTGGACCTAATGCCACGGACGCGTTTCCATTTGTTATTGCCTTTTTACCTAATGCCGCGGAGTCTTTTCCATAGGCTTGTGCATTAAACCCGATAGCCATAGCATAGGTAGTCGCATCTCCCGTTTCCGAGATTCCTTTCCCCGCTCCACCGCGTTTAGCGTTTCCTACATACGAATCTGTACCGATAGCAAGAGAGTTCGCACCATTTACAGTGGCATAGGATCCTAATGACAAGGCATTTTCACCATAGGCGAGCGTGGATTGCCCCAATGCAATCGTTTGCATGCCATTACTTACTGCATAACTGCCTAATGCAACCGATCGAGCTCCCATACTATTAGCCCAAGGGCCTACAGCTACAGAGTTTTGACCAGTTGCCCCCTCATTATTAAAGTTTCCCTTTAATACCAAGTTTGTCGGCTTATCATTTTTACCTAGTGTCCATGTTGTATCTGGGTAATCGGCCTCTGTTTTATCCGCCGCTCCAGAAATTGCCAAGAAACGAGTTCTAGTTACTTTTTCTAACGCTTTTAACTGTTTTACATTTACTGCATCATAGTCGTCATAACCACCAGCTACGCCCACGATGCGACGAATAACGCTCCCATTAGTATCGCCGAAATTGCGTTTAGTGCCCACTGATACAACACCGTTACCAGTATTATTCACAGCTTCTTCCGACATATAGGATTTACCATTTGTGGCACCATCGCTGGCAAGTACCGTAGAATTATAGCCTAAGGCAACAGAATTAGCACTATCAACGGTAGTATTTGTACCGAGAGCAACGGCACCTTTTTTCTGTGCTTTTGCGCCAAATCCGACAGCTACGGATTGACTTTCTTCTACTCTTACATCACGACCAATCCCTACTGCATCATCGGCTACAGCGGTTGGCACACCACTTTTATCAAATTTTCCTACCTTCAAATCAACCCCAATGCCGATGGATTGATTGCCATTGACATGTGATTTCGATCCGATTGCAATCGTATTTTCTGAAAATGCCCGTGATTCATTACCCAAGGCAATTCCAAAATTTCTCTCGGCAATAGCTCTACGACCGATTGCCGTTGAACCAGTCAGACGAGATCTAGCAAAGGCACCTATGGCGATACTTTCATTCCCCTCAGCTCCATCATTATTACTATTAGATTTCACATCATCTGGAACCCCATTGATAGTCATTTTCTCGTCGCGACCATTACCTTTGACGGACATATAATTTAACCCTTTTGTTCCCACTGTAACTTTACCATTTGCAGCAGTTAAGGTAATATTATTTCCTGCTTCTAAGGTTATCTTACGATCCGTTGGAGTAACATCAGTAGATGTATCTCCGTCCTTCACAGTAAGCGTTTGTAGACTCACATTTTCCAAGGCTTTCAATTGTTGTATATTCACTGCGTCATAGTCATTAAAACCACCTGCTACGCCTACGATACGGCGAGTAATCTTACCATTGTTATCACCAGAATTCCGTTTCGTACCTACCGATACAACACCGTTTCCCGAATTATTAACTGCTTCATTTGACAAATAGGCCTTATCCGTTGCAGCTGTATCTTCCTGTATTACCTTCGATCCATACCCTAAGGCCACCGAGAAACGGCCATCAACAGTTGCACCCTTACCTAAGGCAACACCGCCTTGTTGTTCAACCGTAGTATCTAATCCTAACGCTATGCCTTCATGTGCTTTTATTTTTATATTTCGCCCGATACCGATAGCTTCATTTGCTCCAGCTTTTGTGGGTTTATTATTATCAAATTGCCCAATCTGTAAATCGACGCCAATTCCTATAGACTGAGCGCCATTGACTTGTGATTTCGACCCAATCGCAATCCCGTTTTCATCATATACACGCGATCGATTACCTATTGCAACGCCATAATTTTTTTCAGCAATAGCATATTGACCGACAGCAACAGATCCTAACAATCTTGTTCTAGCATAGGAACCAATGGCTACACCACCCGGATAACTTGAACCATCACTATTTTTATTATCTTTAACGGTTCCTTCCACATCAGGAAGTGTAATTTCTGCCTCCTTATTATCTCTTGCATGACTTACTGACACATAAGGCGTATTGGCCTGTATTGGGTCAGCGCCTTCAACTACCACTATATTCACACCTATTGTTAAAGCCGCCAATACACTGGCTACTACTGTTTTCTTCTTACTCGAATGACTGTTTGCCATTTCAGAAACTACAACATAGCACTGTTTTGATTGACTCCAAATAACTTTAAATATCTTATTCATATACTCCTCCTACTTGTATATACATATGTCACAGTATAAGTATTCATAGCATTAATACGAATTATGATATGTATTCATACTAGCTATGATATATATATATATATATATATACTATCATATTTTGCACAATGTATCAAGTTTTTCCTAGTAATTTGGTTTGTATTTCTGTAATTCTGTTGCTTATTTTATTGATGTTATACATATGAGTAATATTTATGTGTATCACCTAGCGCTAACCACGCATGATTCCTATTTATTTCATGATGCGTATAGTGTCATCATCAGGGGTAATGTCTACTCATCACAAAAGCCCTACCCTTTTCAACATGTGCTAAAAAGGATAGGGCTTATATGTGATTCATGAAGCATGCAACTAGGTTATTCTATTTTATGCCCATTGCTTGCATCAATTTTTTAATTTGCGCCTTCATTTCTTCATTATCTTGTGCCATTTTACTATAGGATGCTTTCATTTCTTGGTTTTCTGCTTGAATATGCGCATTATCTTCCAATACTTTTTTATATGCTGCTTTTGTAGTTGCATTTTCTTCTTTCAATGCAATCACTTCATCCTGTAACACATAGACTGATGAAATAGGGCCCGCTTTATACCGATCAGGGACTGCTCTCTTATCTGCACTCCATCCAAATTTATGGCTAAAGCCAGCATTGAACATGTTTTCGTTTTCCCCTAATGTTATGCCTGCATGGAACATAGTATCTTCACGTGTAAAGTGTGCGATACCTAATGCTACTGCTGTTTCTTTTTTATAGTTACCTATACCAGCCATAATTTGCGTTGGTTCTAATGGATCATATTGCAATGGCTTTAAGGCTGCTAATGCCGCAGCTTTAGCACCAGCTTTATAAATATCTCCTGTAGCTTCGTTCATAACGTTGTTTGTTGCATCTTTCAACTGATCCAGATTAACTGCATCGGTTCCTTTTACGCCTGGTGCCACATTCGTGATACGATTACCACCATTATTGAGTCCGTTGAATGTTAACGATACATCTGGTCTATGTTCTTTGCCATCAAGAGTCGTAGAAGAAATCGTAACACCTAATGGAGATACATTAGTGGTTGCAAATGGAGTAGCCTTTGGTTCCTTCGTTGGATCTACACCAGGACGATACATTGTATACGTTGTATCCGTACCACTATGTAACACATCCGTTTTCATTTCCACAGGTTTCTTATGATCGTCAAGTATCGGTTTATATTTCTTTTTCTTGTCATCATAATATTGTGGAGTATGTGTGCCCGTATAGTGGGTTGTACCGTCTTGCATTTCCACATTTTTTGCCAATTTCACTGTCATAGTAGCCGGTGTTTTTATAGTACCATCTTTATTCGTAACAGCTTCTGTTACCTCTACGCCAATGTTCTTATCCGTTAGGTTTGTAGCTCCCCCTTTAATGGCCAAGGTTTCTCCAAGTTTAACCTTCAGAGCAAGATCTTTGCCCTCTTTCGTCTTCGTATCGCCTACAAATTGGCGAATGCCACCAAACTGTTTGCTGACAGCAACCAACTGATCTTCCGTAGCGGCGCGACCCGATACAAAGGTTGGATTTGTTACATCCCATTTCGTATTATCAAGTCCTGTAAGGAAATTACCTGTTGTAGCAGTGCCATCTGTTTTCTTACCATCATCACTAGGGGTAACGGTTTGGTTACCAATCACTACACCACCAGTAACAGTGTTATTTTCACCTGTTTTGCCATTCACACGAATGGTAGTACTTGTCACATTCGTTGCGTTTGTATCGTCTTTGAAAGTAGCACCTGCAGCATCTACTTCGGATTCTTTTTTATCCTTTTTCACAACGACACCCGTTGTAGAAACGGTAGTATCACCCGTAGATACGGTGCCGGTAGTGCCGTTAATCGTAACTTTATTAGCACCAGTACCAGCTTCGACAATGCCTGTTGTACCATTTACAGTAACTTTACTATCACCAGTGCCAGTTGTAATAGTGCCAGTAGTGCCGTCCATGATAACTTGTTTTGATGGATCTGTACCTAATGTTACCGTATCTTTTAACCGAATATCATAATTAGTATGACCATCCTTAGCAGTGGTTTTAGTTAAGGTAAGATTTTTATTCACATCTTTATCTTCATCATTAACCGATACTGTTGAGGTTGCTTCAGTAACGCTTTTTTTCAATTGTTTTACAGTAACCGCGTCTGTATCAGCTTCACCCTCTGCTACATTGGTAATTTTCTTACCACCATTATTTAGACCCTTATCTGTTAAAGATACCTTCGCTCCTTTGTCTGGAGTAATCGTGATACCGTTTGGACCTGTCACTGTGGTGGTTGTACCATCAGTAGTTGTCACTTTTCCAGCTTCTACCTTCGTTGTAGTCTTTCCATCAGTACTAGTAAATTCAGCACTCGTTAAGCCTTTCAACTCTTTCGCCAACTTCACAGTTACCGTAGAACCACTAGCATTCACACCGATGTTATTGTCCGACAATGTATTTTTATCAGCTCCACCAGTGATATGGAAAGCAAGTCCACCAGCCTGATTCAAAGATTGTACCTCTGTGACAGAATTATTATCTGCACCGAACTTGATCGTATTATTAGCAATTGCTTTCGTTGTATCCGATACAGTTTTCAACTGATCTTCCGTAGCGGCACGACCCGATACAAAGGTTGGACTTGTTACATTCCAGTCTTTGTTATCTAATCCTGT